>JASHOX010000197.1 GCA_030038415.1 Xanthobacteraceae bacterium | reverse complement strand
CGCCCCAGGATACGCACTGAGCGACGCCGTGCGGTCGACCGATAATCTGCAGACCCAGCTTCACCTGCCGCTGAGCATACAGGCCAATTTCCAGGGCACTGCGGCAGCGTTTGAGGCCTCGCTGACTAATGAACCGCTGTTGATTCTGGCGGCATTGGTTACGGTATACATCGTGCTGGGCGTTCTGTACGAAAGTTACATTCATCCGATCACGATTTTGTCGACGCTGCCCTCCGCCGGAGTCGGTGCAATTCTGGCCCTGTGGTTGTTTCACGATCCGCTCAACGTCATTGCTCTAATCGGCATCATCTTGTTGATCGGCATCGTCAAGAAAAACGCCATCATGATGATCGACTTCGCCTTGGAAGCCGAGCGCGTCGAGGGTTTACCGCCGCGTGACGCGATCTACCAGGCCTGCCTGTTGCGCTTCCGGCCGATCATGATGACGACGATGGCCGCGATTCTCGGCGCCATGCCGCTGATGCTTGGCACGGGAACCGGCTCCGAACTGCGCCAGCCGCTTGGCATCGCCATTATCGGCGGCCTGTTCGTCAGCCAGATGCTCACGCTGTTCACGACGCCGGTCATTTATCTCTATTTCGATCGCTTGGCTGTGCGCCTGACCGGCGGGCGGCGGGCAGCGCCGATCGTTCCCGAAGCGCCGGCCGAATGAATATTTCCGCGCCATTTATCAGCCGGCCGGTGGCAACGACGCTGCTCACACTCGGCATTGCACTCGCCGGCATTCTCGCCTTTGCCAAATTGCCGGTGGCGCCGCTGCCGCAGGTCGACTTTCCGACCATCGCGGTCAGTGCCCAGCTTCCCGGCGCCAGTCCCGAAACCGTCGCAACCACCGTCGCCGAGCCGCTTGAGCGCCATCTCGGTCAGATCGCCGACGTCACCGAGATGACTTCGAGCAGCGGCATTGGACAGACCCGCATTACACTGCAATTCGATCTCGACCGCGACATCGACGGCGCCGCGCGCGACGTGCAAGCCGCCATCAACGCCGCCCGCGCCGACCTGCCGGCGAGTCTCAAGACCAATCCGACCTATCGCAAGGTCAATCCGGCCGACGCGCCGATCCTCATCCTGGCGATGACCTCGAAGACGCTGACGCAGGGCCAAATCTACGATGCGGCCAGCAACGTCTTCCAGCAGCAGCTATCGCAGATCAGCGGCATCGGCCAGGTCATCCTCGGCGGCGCGGCGCTGCCCGCGGTGCGCGTCGAGCTTAATCCGCAGGCACTATTCAAATACGGCATCGGGCTCGAAGATGTACGCGCCGCATTGGCCGCGGCCAATGCCAATAGCCCGAAGGGGACCATCGACGACAGCGGCCGGCGCTTTCAGATCTACACCAACGACCAGTCAACCAAGGCGGCGGACTATGCGCCGCTGATCATCGCCTATCGCAACGGCGCGGCGGTCAAGCTGTCGGACGTGGCCACGGTGACGGACTCCGTCGAAGACGTGCGCAATCTCGGCCTGTCCAACGGTCAGCCGTCGGTGCTGGTCATCCTGTTCCGCCAGCCCGGCGCCAATATCATCGATACCATCGACAGCATAAAGGCCGAGCTGCCGCATCTCGAAGCAGCGATGCCGGCCGACGTCAACGTCACCATCGCCATCGATCGCTCGACGACGATCCGGCAATCGCTGCACGACACCGAATTGACGCTCATCCTCGCCATCACCTTGGTGACGATCGTCGTTTATTTCTTCCTCCGCAGCTTTCGCGCCACCGCGATACCGTCGGTTGCAGTGCCAGTGTCGATCCTCGGCACATTCGGCGCGATGTATCTGTTGAATTACAGTCTCGACATCCTATCGCTGATGGCGCTCACCATCGCCACCGGCTTCGTGGTCGACGATGCGATCGTCGTCCTGGAGAACATCTCGCGGCATCTGGAGGCCGGCATGCCGCGCCTGCAGGCAGCCCTCCTCGGCGCGCGCGAGGTCGGTTTCACCGTGCTTTCGATCAGCCTGTCGCTGATCGCGGTGTTTCTGCCGATCCTGCTAATGGGCGGCATCCTCGGCCGCTTGTTCCGCGAATTCACCATGACGTTGTCGCTGGCGATCATGATCTCGCTGCTCATTTCGCTCACCACGACGCCGATGATGTGCGCACTGTTCTTGCGCACGCCGCTGCCGCGCGAAACGCCGCCGCACCGCAGCCTGTTCGATCGCGTGCTTGCCGGCTACGAGCATTCGCTCACCTGGGCCTTGCGCCACAGCCGGCTCGTCCTTGCCATTTTCTTCGGTGCGATCGTGCTAAATGTCGTGCTGTTTGCCGTCGTGCCCAAGGGATTTTTCCCGGAAGAGGACACCGGACGCTTGATCGGCTCGCTGCACGCCGATCAGAGCGTCTCCTTTCAGCTTATGACGCAAAAGCTGCGGCAGATGATGGCGATCGTCCAGGCCGATCCGGCGGTGGAGCACGTGGTCGGCTATACCGGGGTCGGCTCCGGCGGCGGCTTCGGGCAGATCAATACCGGCTCGGTCTTCGTGTCGCTGAAACCGATCGAGCAACGCCCGCCGATGGAACAGGTCATCGCGCGGCTGCGGCCGAAACTGGCCAAGGTGCCGGGCGGCCAGCTCATTCTCTTCGGCGTTCAGGACATCCGTGCCGGCGGCCGTCAAAGCAACGCGCAATTCCAATACACGTTGCAGGCCGACGATCCAGACCTGCTCTCCAGATGGACGCCTCTGCTGGTCCAGGCGTTGGAACATTCGAAGGTCATGACCGACGTCACCTCCGATCAGCAACAGCGCGGCCTGGAATCCGACCTCGTTATCGACCGACCGACCGCCTCGCGACTCGGCATCACGCCGGCGCAGATCGACAATACGCTCTACGACGCCTTCGGGCAGCGCCAAGTCTCGGTGATCTACAGCGCAATCAATCAGTACCACGTCGTAATGGAGATCGATCCGCGCTACACGCAATATCCGGCCTCGCTGCGCGATATCTATGTGGCAACGTCCGGAGGCGGCGCTTCAGGCACACAACAATCGAACGCGCCCGCGGGCGACGTGACCGGGACCAAGGCCGCAGCGACCGCAGCGGCGGCCTCCGCCAGCGCTACCGCGGCCGCCAGCGCCAACAACAATGCAGCGCGCAATGCCGCCATCAACGCTCTCGCCAATACCGGTAAGGGCGCCACCTCGTCAGGCGCGGCGGTCTCCACGGCTGTCGAGACTATGGTGCCGCTCGCCGCGGTGAGCCATTACAATGCCGGTAACGCGCCGCTCTCCGTCAGCCACCAGGGCTTGTTCGTCGCCGCGACTATTTCTTTTAATTTGCTGCCGGGCGCGGCGCTCGGCGACGCGGCGACCGAGATCGACAACGCCATCAAACAAATCCGGATGCCGGCGTCGATTCACGGCAGTCTCGCCGGCACCGCGGAGGTCTTCGCCCAATCGCTGGCCTATGAGCCGGTGCTGATCGCCGCAGCGATCGCCGCCGTCTATATCCTGCTCGGCGTACTCTACGAGAGCTACATCCACCCGATCACGATCCTGTCGACGCTGCCGTCGGCCGGGGTCGGCGCCATTTTGGCGCTGATGCTGTTCCACACTGAATTTTCCATCATCGGCCTGATCGGCGTGATCCTGCTCATCGGCATCGTCAAGAAGAACGCCATCCTGATGATTGATTTCGCCATCGAGGCGAAACGGACGCAGAATTTGAGCTCCTACGACGCCATCTTCCAGGCCTGCCTGTTGCGCTTCCGGCCGATCATGATGACGACCACAGCAGCGATCCTCGGCGCCATGCCGCTGGCGGTGAGCTTCGGCAACGGCGGCGAAATTCGCCGGCCGCTGGGTATCTCGATCGTGGGCGGGCTGCTGATCAGCCAGCTGCTGACGCTTTACACGACGCCGGTGGTTTATCTGTGTCTGGATCGGCTCGGCCAATGGTCGCTCCGCACGCGAAGCCGGCTGCTGCCCGGGCTGTTCGGCGCGCCGCCGATGACGCCGGCCGAATGACGCCGCGATCGCTCAGCGGATATAAAGCGGCCGCCGCGTGTAGCAGCACGGCTCGGTGCCCTGGTCTTCGACGAGGCCAAGGATCTTGCGCAAGCGATGAATATCGGCGCGCGCCGCGATGATCTGCGAAGCCTTGATGCCGTCATCGATGTCCGGATTGGCCTCCAGACGATCGATCAATTTGACGTCCGTATAGATGGCGTCGCGAATGCACTGGTAACAGGTGTCGTCGATCTGCCCGTACTCGCCAGCCGCCGCCGGCGCGGCGATGCCGACAATCGCGAGAAAGCCGCCTAGAGCCAGAAGCCTAGTCATTGCGCGCGCTCCCCAGGTACATCCGGATCATAGCCAAAGGCCTCCAGGGAAGGAATGAGCTGTCGGCGCTTATCCCATGGCCGCTCGTGCATGGCACGACCGACACGATCGAGCCTATGATAGGTTTATAAATATCGTCGAGCCGGGGAGCGAACGCTATGAACGGTGCTGCAGTCATTGCCGAAATTCTCAAGCGCGAGGGGACCGAGTTCCTGTCCTGTTACCCGCGCAATCCGGTCATAGAGCCTTGCGCAGACATCGACATCCGCCCGATCCTGTGCCGGCAGGAGCGCGTCGGTGTCGGCATCGCCGACGGCTATTCTCGCATCAAACACGGCAAGAAGAACGGAGTGTTCGCCGCTCAGGCCGGACCGGGCATCGAGAATGCCTTCCCCGGCATCGCGCAGGCCTATTCCGAGAATGTGCCCCTGCTCGTTATTGCCGGCGGCCTACCGCTGCATCGGCAATATGTGCGTCCGGTATTTCGCGCCGCCGACGTCTATCGCGCGGTGACCAAGTGGTCGGCGCTGGCGCATAACGTGCAGGAGTTACCCGACCTGATGCGGCGCGCCTATCACGCGTTGCGCTCGGGCAAGCCCGGTCCGGTGCTGATCGAGGTGCCGGACGAGGTGTTCGACGCCGAATTCAAAGGCAGTCTCGATTATCGGCCGATCCCAGTGCAGCGCGCCGCCCCCGATCCGGCCGCAATCAAGAAAGCCGCCGAAATGCTGCTTGCCGCCAGACATCCGGTACTGTGGGCCGGCCAAGGCGTGCACTATGCCGAAGCCGGCGACCGGCTCGCGGCACTGGCGGAAATGCTGCCGGCGCCGGTCGTTGCCACCAATCCCGGCAAGAGCGCCATTCCCGACAGTCATCCGCTGGCGCTTGGCGGGGCCACACGCTCGCGCTCCAAAGTCTTCGCCGATTTCATAAATAAGTCCGACGTCGTCATGGCTATCGGCTCGAGCCTGACCGTGACGCCGTTCGGCCCTGGCGTCCCGCCGGGCAAGACGATCATTCATTCCACCAATGATGCCGGCGATATCAACAAGGAATATCGCGCCGACCACGCCGTCGTCGGCGATGCCGCGCTCGTCATCGACGCGCTGACCGCCGAAATCGCCAAGCAGAAAGGCCCGGGCGGCGGCAACGCGCTTGCGTCGCTGAAAGAGGAAGTCGCCGCCGGCAAGAAGGCGTGGCTCGAGGAGTGGGCGAAATTTCTCAACTCCGACGAGATTCCGCTCAATCAATATCGCGTCATCCGCGACATGATGCGCACGCTCGACCGCGATAACGTCATCATCACTCATGATTCGGGAAGCCCGCGCGAGCAAATGATCCCGTTCTGGGAGACGACTGCGGCCGGCTCCTATATGGGCTGGGGCAAGTCGACCCAGCTCGGTTACGGGCTCGGCATCACCATGGGCGCGAAACTCGCGGCGCCGAAAAAGCTCTGCATCAACGTGATGGGCGACGCCGCAATCGGCATGACCGGGATGGACATCGAGACCGCCGCGCGCAACCGCATCGCCATTCTTACGGTGGTGTTCAACAACGGCGTGATGGGCGCCGAGCGCGACGTGCTGAAAATCTCCGACGAGAAATACGGCGCCATGACGGTCGGCGGCAACTATACGAAAGTGGCCGAAGGCCTCAACGTCGCGGCCGCGCGCGTGGAAAAGCCCGGCGCCATCGTCGGCGCGATCAAGGACGCCGTCGCCGTCACGGAAACGGGCGCGCCGTTTCTCCTTGAATTCGTCGTCAAAGAGGGCCGCGACTTTTCGCGCTATGCGTGAAGCCCGCTATCGGCCGGCGCTTTGCTACTCACCACGTGCTCCAGCAGTGTCCGCAGTTCCTTGGCGCGCGTGACGCCGAACGCGGCCTCAAACCCCGCCTGCGCATCCAGCCAGCTCTTGAGCGCGACGCGAACCCGCGCAGTGCCGGCGTTGGTCAGACGGAGTTCCTTGCTGCGGCGGTCGGATTTGCCAGGGCCGACGGCAATCAGGCCGTCACGTTTGAGCGGCAGAATGTTGCGCCCGAGCGTGGTGCGATCCATCACCAGCTCGGCAGCGAGCGCATTGATGGTCATCGGACCCTTGCGCTGCAGCCTTGCGAGAATCGAATACTGGGTCGCGCGCAACCCGTTCGGCGCCAGGAATTGATCATAGAATTGCGTGACATGGCGGGCTGCCTGCCGCAGCGCCAAGCAATTGCAGGCCGCCGGGTTGATGGTCGCCGGTGGCGTCGCGCCGGTTGCGGAGCTCTTGTTTTTCATATACGTGCATATACACCTATTTCGGACCTCTGCAACATCCGCGTGGGGGCCGTCTCACCGGAGCGAATGAATAATGTCCGTCCAGAGCGCCGCCAGCCGACCGCTTCCAGGCTTTGCCATGCAAGGCACCGCGGAGAAAACTGCCTACGATCCGCGCACCCGTGCGCTGATTGAAGGACCGATCGCGGCAACGCTGATCCGGCTTGCCGCGCCGAATATGCTGGTGATGCTGGCGCAATCCTCGGTCGGCTTGGTCGAAACCTATTTCGTCGGCAAGCTCGGCACCGATGCGCTGGCCGGCGTGGCGCTGGTCTTTCCGCTGCTCATGCTGATGCAGATGATGTCGGCAGGCGCGATGGGCGGCGGCATATCCTCGGCGATTGCACGCGCGCTCGGCGCCGGCCGCCGCGCCGACGCCGATGCCTTGGTCGTGCATGCGCTCGCCATCGCGCTCGTCTTCGGCCTGACTTTCACGGTTTCATTGCTCGCCGGCGGCCGCTGGCTCTATGCGGCGATGGGCGGCAGCGGCGCTTCGCTGCAAGCGGCGCTGATCTATTCGCGTGTCGTCTTTGTCGGAGCGATTCTGGTCTGGCTGTTCAATTCGCTCGCCAATGTGATCCGCGGCACCGGCAATATGATGGTGCCGGCGCTCGTCACCTGCGCTGGTGTCGTCGTCCTCATTCCGCTGTCGCCGTGCTTAATATTCGGGCTCGGACCGTTTCCAAAACTCGGCATCGCCGGCGGCGCGGTCGCGGTCGTCATCTATTATGCGCTGGGGAGCCTCGCGCTTGGAGCCTATCTGCGATCGGGCCGCAGCGTGGTCGGCCTCGCCATTGCCGGCATCAGAATGCGTCGGCCGTTATTCGCCGACATTCTTCGCGTCGGCCTGGTCGCGGCGCTGATTACGGTGCAAACCAATCTCACCATCGCCATCGCCACCGGGCTGGTCGGCGCTTTCGGTCCGGCGGCCATTGCCGGTTATGGCACCGGCTCGCGCCTGGAATATCTTCTCATTCCGCTGGTGTTCGGCCTCGGCGGCCCGCTGGTCGCAATGGTCGGCACCAATATTGGCGCCGGACGCCCCGAGCGCGCGCTTCGCGTCGCGTGGATCGGCGCGGCAATCGGCGCCGGGCTGTGTGAGATCATCGGTTTTGCCGCGGCTATCGAGCCGCGTGCCTGGCTGTCGCTGTTCGGCACTGCTCCGGAAATGATCGACGCCGGGTCACGCTATCTTCATGCCGTCGGACCGGCTTACGGCCTGTTCGGCCTCGGCATGACGCTTTATTTCGCCTCACAAGGCGCAGGGCGCCTGCTGTGGCCGTTGCTCGCCAATTTGGCGCGGCTCGTGATCGCCGCCGGCGGCGACTTTGTTGCCTTGCGCTGGACCGGCAACTTGACCGATGTTTTCCTCGCCTTGGCGGCGGCACTCACCGCGTTCGGCATCATCAATGCCGCGGCGGTGGCAAGCGGTGTTTGGTTCAAAGGCGGCGCTGCGCGCCGTGCCGTCATCCTACGTACGCAGGAGCGCGTAAAATAATGCCCATCCACTACCTGGAAGATTTCGCCGTCAGCCAGGTTTTCAAAACCGGCCGGCTCCGCGTCGACAAAGAGCAGATTTTCGCATTCGCGCGGCAATTCGATCCGCAACCGTTTCACATCGACGAGGAAGCAGCGCGGCAATCGCTGTTTCAAGGCTTGGCGGCGAGCGGCTGGCACACCGCGGCGCTGACCATGCGCCTGTTG
Organism: Xanthobacteraceae bacterium; assembly: GCA_030038415.1. Taxonomy (GTDB): domain Bacteria; phylum Pseudomonadota; class Alphaproteobacteria; order Rhizobiales; family Xanthobacteraceae; genus BOG-931. The sequence continues at coordinate 12,501 of JASHOX010000197.1, read as the reverse complement.
GTCGACGGCGAGCTCAAGCCGGCCGGCGGCATTCTCGGCGTCGGCTTCGACGAGTTGAGCTGGCCGCGCGCGGTGCGGCCGGGCGACGAACTGCGCGCGCAGAGCGAAATTCTCGAGGTGCGGCCGTCCAAATCGCGTCCCGACCGTGGCCTGGTCCGGGTACGCACAACGACGGTCAATCAGAACGACGAGACGGTGATGATGTTCACTGGTAACTTGCTGGTGCCGAAGCGTCCGGCGTTGGCGCAGAAAGGATAAGCCGATGCGTATCCTGGTGGTCGGCGCCGGCGCGATTGGTGGCTATTTCGGCGGCCGGCTGTTGCAGGCCGGCCGCGACGTCACGTTTCTGGTACGGCCGCGGCGCGCCGCTCAGTTGGCGAAGACCGGTCTGGTGATCCGCAGCCCCTTTGGTGATGCCAATCTGTCAAACCCGCCGACCGTCGCAGCGGAGGCCTTACACCACCCCTTCGACCTCATTCTTCTGAGCTGCAAAGCTTATGATCTTGCCTCTGCCGTCGATTCGTTCACGCCGGCGGTGGGCGCCAATACCGCGATCTTGCCGTTTCTCAATGGCATGGCGCATCTGGACTTCCTTGAGAGCCGCTTCGGGAGGAGCGTCGTGCTCGGCGGCCAATGCGTGATCTCGACGACGCTCGACGCCGAAGGCCACATTCTTCATCTCAACGATACGCATCTCGTGTCATTCGGCGAACGCGATGGCTCGCGTTCGGCCCGCGCCGAAACGATCGCCGCGACCATGGCCGGCGCTCGTTTTGATTCACGACTCAGCACCGCGATCCTCCAGGAAATGTGGGAAAAGTGGGTTTTCATCGCGACCACCGCCGGCATCACCTGCCTGATGCGGGCTAGCGTCGGCGACATCGTCGCGGCCAAGGGCGTCGCGCTGACGACCGCGCTGTTCAATGAGTGCGCGGCAATTGCCGCAGCGCGGCGTTTTGCACCCAGCGAACCGATCATGGCGCGCAGCCGGACCATGCTGACCGCTCCGAGCTCCACCTTTGCCGCTTCGATGCTGCGCGACATCGAACGTGGCGCGCCGATCGAGGCTGACCACATCGTGGGCGATTTGCTGCAGCGCGGAGACGGCAAGGATCGGGACTATCCGCTATTGCGGATTGCCTACACGCATCTCAAAGCTTACGAGGCACGGCGCAAGCGCGAGACCGCGGCGGCGCCGGGTACCTAATTGGAACTTTCGCCACGACGTTTTATTATTCTCCACAAGGAGGGCGTTAAATGACCAAGGTCACCTATCACATTGTCCGACACGAAGACGGCTGGGCCTATCAGGTCGACGGCGTTTTCTCGGAGACATTTCCGACCCACGACATGGCGCATCAAGCGGCGCAGCGCGCCGCCCAGGAGCAGCACGTGCCGGGCGAAACCAGGACGATTTCCTGGGAGGACCAGAATGGAAAGTGGCACGAAGAGTTAGCGCGCGGCGACGATCGCCCCGACACCGAAGTCGAGGGCTAATAGTGGAGAAGCGGTGATGCGCATTGAAGCACTCTCGGGTTGGACCAGCGATCAGAAGCACGTCGTTGCGGCGAGCTTCTTGGGCTGGACGCTCGATGCCTTCGATTTTTTCCTCATGGTCTTCGTACTCAAGGACATCGCCGCGGAATTCGGCACGCAGATCACCGACGTCACCTTCGCCATCCTGCTCACTTTGGCGATGCGGCCGATCGGTGCCTATATCTTCGGCCGCGCCGCCGATCGCTGGGGCCGCCGGCCTACTTTGATGATCGACGTGCTGCTCTATTCGGCCATCGAATTCGCATCCGGCTTTGCGCCAAACCTCACGACCCTCTTGATCCTGCGGGCGATCTTCGGCATAGCCATGGGCGGCGAATGGGGCGTTGGTGCTTCGCTGACTATGGAATCCATTCCGCCGAAGGCGCGCGGCTTGGTTTCCGGACTGCTGCAATCCGGCTATCCGACCGGATATTTTCTCGCCTCGATCGTCTACGGGGTGTTGTTCCAGTATATCGGCTGGCGCGGCATGTTCATGGTCGGCGTTATTCCCGCTCTGCTGGTGTTCTATATTCGCCGCAAGGTCCCGGAATCGCCGAGCTGGCAGCCAACTACCGCGCGTAGCAATACTCTGGCGATCCTGCGCTCGCATTGGCAGCTCGGCATCTATGCCGTGCTGTTGATGACGGCGTTCAATTTCTTCAGCCACGGCACCCAAGACCTCTATCCGACTTTCCTGCAAGTGCAGCATCACTTCTCGCCCCATGAAGTCGGCCTGATCGCGGTCATCTACAATATCGGCGCCATCATCGGCGGCCTGTCGTTCGGCTCACTATCCGAAAAATTCGGACGGCGGCGCGTCATCATCATTGCGGCGATGCTTTCGCTCTTCGTGCTGCCGCTGTGGGCCTTCTCCACAAGCGCAATCTGGCTCGCCACCGGCGCGTTCCTGATGCAGGTGATGGTTCAAGGCGCCTGGGGCGTGATTCCGGTGCACTTGAACGAGTTATCGCCCGACGAGGCGCCCGGCACGTTCCCCGGTTTCGTCTATCAGCTCGGCAATCTGATCGCCTCGGTCAACGCCACGCTGCAGGCCATGATCGCCGCGCATTACGGCGGCAATTATGCTATTGCGCTGGCCGTCGTCGCTGGCACGGTCGCGGTGGCGATCGTCATTCTCGCCGCCATCGGCACCGAGGCCAAGGGTATCGCGTTTGGCAATGGCGGAAGCGGACGCCACGCTGCCGTAAATCCTGCCTTGTGACGAGGCTGTCGCAAAAATCCTGTTGAACGCTTCGGTTCGCCTGTATCGTTGTGCGGTTGGGTGCCGGGACCGATGAGGACGAAGGCTTCGCCATATGTGGAGACGGCGCTGAGCGGCTATGAGCTGCTCAACGATCCGCTGCTGAACAAAGGCACGGCCTTCACCGAGGACGAGCGCGACGCGTTCGACTTGCACGGGCTGTTGCCCCCGCACGTCGCCGAACTCGATTACCAGGTCAAGCGCCGGCTCGATGCGTTCCGCGGTCTCGGCAGTGATCTTCAGCGCTACGTGTTCCTGCGCGGCTTGCAGGACTCCAACGAGACCCTGTTCTACGCGCTGTTGACCCGGAATATCGAAGAGATGATGCCGATCGTCTACACGCCGACCGTCGGCCTCGGCTGCGAGCTGTTCAGCCACATCTTTCGCAAGCCGCGCGGGCTGTTTCTCAGTATCCCGCATAAGGACTTGATCCGCCGCATTCTCGGTCACCCGCGCTACGACAAAATCGAAGCTATCGTGGTCAGCGATGGCGAACGTATTCTCGGCCTCGGCGACCAAGGCGCCGGCGGCATGGGAATTCCGATCGGCAAGCTATCGCTCTACACTGCCTGCGCCGGGCTCCATCCGTCGACCACGCTGCCGGTCCTGCTCGACGTCGGTACCGATAATCAGAGGCATCTGGCCGATCCGCTCTATATCGGCTGGCAGCACGCACGCGTGCGCGGCGCTGAATACGATGATTTCATCGAGATCTTCGTTGCCGCAGTGCGCGAACGCTGGCCGCATGTGCTGCTGCACTGGGAGGATTTCGCGCTCGGCAACGCCAACCGGCTGTTGGCGCGCTACCGCGACCGGCTGTGTACGTTCAATGATGATATTCAGGGCACCGCCGCCGTTGCCGTCGGTACGCTGTTGAGCGCCATCAACGTGACGGGCGTGCCGTTGATCGACCAGCGTATCGCGGTGCTGGGCGCGGGCTCGGCGGGCACCGGCATTTGCGCCTTGCTCAAGCGCGCCATGGTCGATGCGGGCCTGAGTGAATCCGCCACGCGCAGCCGCTTTTATCTCGTCGACCGGCAAGGTCTGCTGGTCGAAGGCATGGACGGGCTGCAATCCTTTCAAACCCCGTTCGCGCAAGGCCGCGATCGCGTGGCCAACTGGACGCTGGAATCGCCCGGCTGGATCGGGCTTGCCGATGTCGTCGCCAACGCGAAGCCGACTGTGCTGATCGGCACGTCCGGCCAGCCCGGTGCGCTTTCGCAAGCGATCGTGCGCAGCATGGCCGCAGGCGTGCGTCGGCCGGTGTTCCTGATCCTGTCCAATCCGACCGAACGCGCCGAGGCGACGCCGCAGGATCTGGATGCATGGACCGAAGCACGCGGCGTCATCGGCACCGGCAGTCCGTTCCCGCCGCTCAAGCGCAACGGCAAGAACTTTCGCGTCGATCAGACCAATAATGCCTATGTCTATCCCGGCATTGGGCTTGGCGCGATCGTCGCCGATGCACGGCGCATTTCCGACGGGATGTTCCTTGCCGCGGCGCGAACCGTTGCCGAGTTCTCCCCGGCGCGACGCGATTCGGCTGCCAATCTCCTTCCGCCGCTCGTCGACATTCGCAAGCTCTCGTTCCATGTCGCGCTCGCGGTGGCCAAGCAGGCGCAGGCCGAAGGGCTCGCCGATTCCATGTCGGACGAAGCGCTCGCCGACGCGGTGCGCGCCAAGATGTGGGAGCCGCTTTATGCGCGCTATCGGCGGCAATCCCGCACTTGATTCGTAAAAGAGATTTCTGCGGGAGACGCGGCCGTTGGAAATCCCCATGGCGATCAAGTCGAGTCAGTTTGGAATTAGAACAATTATCTTCGACGGTGAAATTGCATTTTCTTCTTGGCACGCAATTTTCGGCCTGTTAGCAAATTATTGAAATATCTCTACTTTTTCATGGTTCTAAACTGTGTCCAGGTGGTTCCCTCTCTCCGAATCGTTCGATGCGCAAACGTTGTGGCGCCGGTTTCGCCGTAACGCTGCGATAGGCGCGCTCGCTGTCGCAATCGGCGCGGCCAGCGCTCATAAAATCTACGCGCAAGCGCAACAGCCACCGACATCGCAGGATGGGCAAGCTCCGGCGCAGCAACAAACGCCGCCATCGTCCGCGACCGCACCCTCGGTCCAGCAAACTCCTGCTGCACCTGCCGCGCCGGCTGCACCTGCCGCCATTCACACTCAACTGCCGCAAATCGTGGTGAACGCGCCAAAGCAAAAGCCAAGGACGGTGCAACGGCGGGCGCAAGCGTCCGCGACTGCCGCGGCGTCAATTAATCCGACAACCGCCGCCGAAAGAGCTCTCGACGCCAAGATGACCGAGCTCGATCAGGCGCGCAACAATCTTTTACCGAGCCTCGGCGCTTCAACCTACACCATCAGCCGCGACACCATCGAGCGACTGCCGCAGGCCGACAACACGCCAATCGACAAGGTCATCCTGCAGATGCCGGGCGTGTCCTACGATTCGGCGGCCTCCAATCCGGATTTCCACGTTCGCAACGAATACGCCAATGTCCAATTCCGCATCAACGGCGTCGTGGTTCCCGAGGGCGTTTCGGCACTCGGACCGTTCCTGGACACCAACTTCATCGGCAGCATGTCGCTCCTCACCGGCGCGCTGCCGGCCGAATATGGCTTGCGCACCGCCGGCGTGCTCGACATCACAAGCCGCGCCTTTGCCGCGCCGAGCGGGGAGATTAGCCTTTATGGCGGCAGCCGGCAAACCTTCACGCCCAGCTTCGACTACGGCGGCGGCGTCGGCAATTCGGAATATTTTGTCTCCGCGCGCGGCAATTGGAACGGCCTCGGCCTGGAAAATTCGACACCGGGCTTAAACGCAATCCATGACGAAACCCAGCAAGGCAAGTTCTTCGGTTATGCCTCGACGCTGCTCGACGAATCGACCCGTTTCAGCATGATCTCGGCGGCGTCCTACAGCACGTTCCAGATTCCGAATACTCCTGGCCAGCAGCCGCTCGGCGATTTTGGGCCCGCCACTTTGGATTCGACGGCGATCAACGAAAACGAATACGACTCCTATTACATGACGATGGCAGCGCTGCAGAAGCACGGCACTGACGGCGACGCGCAACTCGCCGTCTTTTCGCGCTATGCCGAGATTCACTTCGTCCCCGACATATTCAACGACCTGGCGTTCAACGACATCGCCTCCGACGTGATCCGGCAAAGCACACTGACCGGCATGCAGGGCGATGGCTCCTACATCGTGAATGGCCAGCACACGCTGCGCGCCGGATTTGCCGTCACCGGCGAGCAAACCAACGTCACCAACAGTTCGACGGTCCTGCCCGATGTCGGCGGCGTGATCACGCCCGCGCCGTTCAACGTCACCGACCAGACTTCGCTGCTTGGCTGGAACATCGGCACCTATGTTCAGGACGAATGGAAATTGACGAACCAATTGACGCTGAACATGGGGCTGCGCTTCGATCAACTGTACCAATTCGTCGACGCCAACCAGCTCAGCCCGCGATTCAGTTTCATCTATAAGCCATTCGAAGGCACGACTTTCCACGCGGGTTACGCGCGCTATTTTACGCCGCCGTACCAGGCCCAGGCGACGCAATCCAATATCGCCTTGTTCGCCAACACCACCGGCGCGCCCGGTATTGCGCTCGCGGATCCCGTGAAACCGGAGCGCTCGCATTATTTCGATGCCGGCATCGATCAAACGGTGTTGCCCGGCCTCACGATGGGTCTCGACGCTTACTACAAAATGGCGCGGGACATGATCGACGACGGCCAGTTCGGCTCGGCCCTGGTGCTCACCCAATTTAACTATGCGCGCGGTTATAGCGAAGGCGGCGAATTCAAGCTCAAATACACCAACGGCAATTTCAATGCCTATGCCAATTTTGCCTACAATATAACGCGGGCTATTGACGTGGAAACGAACCAGTATCTCATCGACGCGGTCGACTTCGAATATCTACAGCACAATTACCACTACACCGACGATATGCAACGCATGACCGGATCGGCCGGCGTCTCGTATCGTATCTATGATACGACGATGACCGCCGACATGATCTATGGCAGCGGGCTGCGTACTGGCGATTTACAGAGCACCCCGCCGGTCGTGCCGAATTCCGAGCACACCACGCCTTATGCCGTGTTCAATACCGGGATTGCACACGATTTCACGTGGTCGCCCAATTACAAACCGCTGACTGTGCGCTTCGACATCGTCAATCTATTCGATCAGATCTACGAATTGCGTACAGGCACCGGCATCGGAGAGTTTGCCCCGCAATACGGCGCGCGCCGCGGCTTTTATATCGGGCTCTCGCAGAAGCTGTAACGGCCACAAGATGATGCTCTTAAGCCGCGCTATCGGCAACCGACCGTTTCGCCAGCATAGCGCGCACCGCGGCAAACACATTCTCGAAGGCCGGCCGCCGATAGGCCCATTTCTCGTCGACCGTTGGCGGCAGCACCACCATGGTCGCATTGGCTTCGAAAAATAAAACATTGCCCTCGTCGTTCACCGCAAAATCGATGCCGCCATAGTCGAGGCCGAGCGCGGCATTGATGCGCTCGAGCGCGGCCAAGCCGCGCGGCCCGATGACGCCCGCCATGTCGGCGAGAAATTCGGCGTCGCGGTGGCGATTGGCGGCGGACTGCGCCATGTCGGCGGTGAAATAGTGCACCTTCCAATGCGGCGAAATCGCAAGATGCAGCGGATAGAGGCGGCCGTCGACGAACATGACGCGAAACTTGCGAAACATCCCCTGTCCGTCTCGCGCGTCGAGCCGCTCGATCAGCCACACATCGTCGCCCGGGAAATCGGCAACGGCGACGGCGAGCTCGCCCGGCGCCGCGACGCGGACGAAATGATGCCCGGTGTGAAAGCCTGGCGCGCGCACCAGCAAGGGGAAGCAAAAGCCGTTGCTGCGAATCGTTTCGGCGCCATCGGGCGCCGCGAGCGCACGGCGCGGCAAACGCAGCATCCGCGGCACGACAACGTCGGGCAGGCCGCGCAGCCGCTCGACATTGGCGAAGCGTCCGGTCTTGAGCACGCGAGCCGGATGGTTGATGACGGGCCGGCTAGTCCGGGCGAGGATGCCGCGCGCCGCTTCAAGAGCCTCACGGCAGAGATCCGCATCGCCAATGCTGTTGAAGACAATATCGTGCGGCGGCAGCGGCAGTTTCAGGTCGTAATATTCGGTCACCAGGACCGTGGTTCGGAAACAGCGGTCGTCGAGCAGCGCGTGCACCGGGATATTGCCGCCCGCCGCAGCGACGAGTAGCAGAACCGCAATGCCCTGCCCTTCGCCGCGATAGTCCAATGGCGTAAGAAAATTGTCGCGAAAGCCCCGGTCGCGATGGCAGCGTGCGCCGGCATCATCGCCGAGCGCGGCCAATAGGTTGCCCATGCCACGATGGGCGTGAATGTGATCGGGATCGATCTCCAACGCCGCTTCAAAATGATGCCGCGCCTGCTCGCGTTCGCCGAGCAGCAGCAGCAAATTGGCGAGATTGACATGGCCATTGGGATTGCGTGGATGATGCCGCACCGCCTCGGCGAACAGCGAGCGCGCCGCTTCCCGATAGCCGGCATTGAGTGCGAGCGTGCCGAAGTCGTTCAGCGCCGCGAAATCGGTCGGTTGACGGCGGATGAGCTCCAGATAGTCCTGCTTTGCCTCTTCGAACCGGCCTTCCTCGCGTAACAGTCCGGCACGCTCGGAGCGTGCGGCAATGTCATCGGGGTCGCGCTCAAGCGCGGAATCGAGTTCGCCAATACGACAGCTACGGGCAACGCGTTGCGGACGTTCGATCATCAATCGTTGGGTCTTTCCGGCGCGGCGAATCAACGGTGTTGCGCGAGGATAATAAGACGGCGCCGGGGTCCGAGCCTCGGAATTAGAACAAAATTTACCATGACGGAGGACGATCCCACGGCAACCAAGACTCAAAGGCGAGGCACCGTCATGGCGACTATTGCGGCCGGCAAGAGCATCATTTTGGGCGATCCGGCGCCATGGTTCGGCACACCGCTTATCGGTAACGGCGCCTTCAACCTTCAAGTAGCGGCCGGCCGCTGGATCGTGCTGGGCTTCTTGGGCTCGCCAGCCAATCCAAGGGTGGATCGGGAACTGACCAAACTCCTTCGCGACACGCATATCTTCGACGAGGACAAGATCATCTTCTGCGGCATCTTCACCGCGCCGCCGCAAGACGCGACGCCTTATGTCGCGATGAGCACACCGGCGATCTCCTTCCTCGCCGACTATGATGGCGCCATCAGCCGCGCGTTCGGCGCCGCTGAAATGCCGCGCACCGTCGTGCTCGATCCGATGCTGCGCGCGGTCGCCGATATTGCCTGGGACCATGCCGCCGGCCATGCCGAGACGGTGCACAATGTGCTCCAGAGCCTGCCGGCGGTCGACGATTCGGCAGGCGTGCCGCTCACCGCGCCGGCGCTGATCGTGCCGCGGGTATTCGATTTCGAGCTCTGCGACTTCCTGGTCCAGGTCTATGACAAGATCGGCGGCAAGGATTCCGGCTTTATGTTCGACCGCGACGGCAATACCTCAACGCTGGTCGATTATCGCCTCAAGCGCCGCAACGATCTGAGCATCCTGGTGCCGGACCTGCGCGAGACGATCCGCGGCCAGATCGTGCGCCGGCTGGTGCCGGCGATCGAGCGGTTCTTTCAGTTCTCGCCGACGCGGATGGATCGCTATATCGTCGCCTGCTACGACAGCGCCATCGGCGGCTATTTTTATCGCCACCGCGACAACGACAATGTCGGCGCGCAACACCGCCGCTTTGCCGTCACCATCAACCTCAACAAGGACTACGACGGCTGCGATCTCGTCTTTCCCGAATTCGGCCGTCGCAGCTACCGCGCACCGCATGGCGGCGCCATCGTGTTTTCCTGCGGCGCGCTGCATCAAGTGACGCCGGTCAGGCGCGGCAAACGCTACGCCTTCCTGGCGTTCCTTTATGGCGAGGCCGATGCAGCGTTGCGCGAGAGGAACGATTCCAAGATCGTACAAAGCGAATTCCGCTACAGCGGCGCGATGTCAGATCGGCTGTTTCCGGACGACGCCGAGCGTCCGCTGGAGCGGCGCGCCGGTTGAGCGTGGAAAACAATCAACGCTTGCCAGCGTATGATTTTCAGCTAATATTGAATCGTGTCGGGGATGGAGTCCCCCAAATAACCGCCGTTCTGGCTGATGACTCCTGCCGGGCGCTTTGGCGTCGGTAGGAGTTTTCTTTTGCTCCCACTGCCTCCAGCGCTGTTTGTGTGCGAGCGTTCGACACGCGTGCCGACGCGCGAATGATGCGCGCTTTGTTCGATGTAGACGTGCAGAGGGAGAGCATCGATGGATAATGTCTGGTTGCAATCGGCTCTATGGATGGCGCTCGCGCTCGTCGCCGCGACGGGATCGCTCTACATCACGATCTCAGCGGCTTTGTTTGAGATCGTGGTCGGCGCGGTCGCCGGCAACACGATTGGGCTGCCGCTCACCCCGTGGATCAGTTACATCGCCGGCGTCGGCGCGGTGGTGCTGACGTTTCTCGCGGGCACCGACATCGATCCTCACGTCGTCAAGAAACATTTCGCATCGAGCGTGACGATCGGCCTTGTGGGGTTCTTTGCGCCCTATATCGGCTGCCTTCTGCTGGCGCGTTATGGACTCGGTTGGCCCTGGCCACAGGCGCAGATTGGCGGCATTTCCTTATCCACAACCTCGGTCGCAGTGGTCTATGCCGTGATGGTCGAGACCGGTTACAACCGTACCGAACTGGGCAAGATCATTCTAGCCGCCTGCTTCATCAACGATATCGGCACCGTGCTGGCGCTCGGCCTGATATTTGCGAACTACAATTTATATCTGCTGCTTTTTGCCGTCGTCACGATCGCGGTGGTTGCCGCATTGCCCTTCATCGTCCGCCCCTTGTTCAACTGGCTCGGTGGACGGGCGAGCGAGCCCGAAATTAAATTTCTCTTTCTGGTGCTATTTGCGCTTGGCGGTCTTGCCAATCTGGGCAAAAGCGAGGCGGTCCTACCGGCCTACCTGGTCGGCATGGCGCTGGCACCGTTTTTCCTAAAGAACCGGGAGCTGCAACTGCGCATGCGCGCCATCTGCTTCGCATTTCTGACGCCGTTTTACTTCCTTAAGGCCGGCTCCTTGATCGAGTCTCGCGTATTGATCAGCGGCGCCGGCCTTATTGGCCTTTTTCTCGGCATGAAGATGGTGACCAAGTTCTGCGCTATCCTGCCATTGACGCGTTATTTCAAATTCGAGCCGCGCGAAGGGATGTACACGACAATGATGATGTCGACGGGGCTGACTTTTGGATCGATCTCGGCACTGTTCGGGCTTACCAATCACATTATCGACCAGGCGCAATATACGATCCTGCTGACGGGCGTGATTGGAAGCGCGGTGGTGCCGACCTTGATCGCGCAAATTTGGTTCAGGCCGCACTTCGAGCCGCTGGAGGAAGACGCATAAGCCTTTTACCATTCAGGGTTGAGAGACGGCCGTAACAAAGAAGCCGCGACATAAGTTGTTGAGCGTACGGCAACCGCTTATTTGTGATGAAACCAAGGGGGAAATATGAACCAGCAATGCGGAGAGCACAGATCCCATGGGAATGTATATTTGGGTCGCAATCGGCGGGGCCATCGGTACAGTCGGGCGTTATTGGCTGTCAGGAGTTGTAGCACGGTTGGTCGGTGAGACGTTTCCATGGGGTACATTGCTCATTAACGTCACCGGCTCGTTCGTCATCGGCTTCTTCGCCACGCTCACCGGTCCGGACGGTAGAGTTTATGCCGCATCGAGCACCCGCCAATTCGTCATGACCGGCATTTGCGGCGGCTACACAACCTTCTCCTCTTTCAGCTTGCAGACATTGAATCTTGCCAACGACGGCGAGATGCTGCGCGCCGGCGCCAATGTCGGCCTTTCGGTGGTGTTGTGCCTGCTCGCCGTATGGGCCGGATCGATTGTTGCGAATTCACTCAACGTCGTGAAATGGGCCTGACCATGCAGATTCCGCGCGATGCCGTCCTGCTCCGCATCTATTTCGGTGAAGACGACAAGTTCGAACACCGGCCGCTTCATGAGGCGATCGTGCTGAAAGCCCGCGAAATGCAACTCGGTGGCGCAACCGTGTTACGAGGTCACGTCGGATTCGGTCATTCCAGCCACATCCATACCACCAAGATTTTGCGGCTGTCGCAGGACTTGCCCATTGTGGTCGAATTGGTGGATTCGCCGGAAAAAATCGATGCCTTCCTACCGGTCCTGGATGGCATGATGAAAAGCGGGCTGATCACGATGGAGAAAGTCCAGGTGCTTCAATACGGCACGGCAAAACCGTAAAGTCGCTAAAACGGTCGGCGAGAGAGGAGACGGTGCAATGGATCTGGGCATGACCGGAAAGACGGCGCTGGTTACAGGCGGCAGTGAAGGCATCGGCAAGGCGATTGCGCGGGCGCTTGCCCGTGAAGGCGTCGACGTTGCGATCTGCGCGCGGCGCAAGGGGCCGCTTGAAACAACCGCCGGCGAGATCGCCAGACAAACCAATCGCAAGATCGTCGCCATTCCGGCCGATCTCACCAAGCCCGCGGACGCGGAGAATTTCGTCCGGGAGGCGCATGCCGCGCTCGGCCGCATCGATATTCTGGTCAACAATGCCGGCTCGTCGCCGGGCGGCGT
>JASHOX010000196.1 GCA_030038415.1 Xanthobacteraceae bacterium | reverse complement strand
GCGGCGCACAGGGCGCGCCACGGTAAGGCGGCTTGCGCCGCCCTTCCGCTCTCGGGCGCGCTCGCCTGCCGGCGTTCCACCACGGCACTTGCGGCAGCGACCGAACGCCACCGCTCAGCTCCAGTTCACGCGCTTCCTGGGCCGGTACTAGTGAGGGATGGGCGTTACCCACCCCCGGCCGTCCCAGTGCAGCGGGGGCTTTTCAGCCCCGCGGGCCGGTCGTCATGCCGGCCGGGCGTTTTGGTCCGGAGCCGCCCGGGAGCGGGGCTGACAACCCCGCCCGCGGGAACCGCCCTCGCCCCTCTCCGCCGGCGTCACCCGGCGGCGTCCCTTAGGGCGAGCCGATTGCCTAAAACGCTCCGAAGCGATCTCTGTCAACGGCGCGGCGATGCGGATGCGGCAATGTGCGGAAACCCGCATCGCATGGGCATTTGTTCGACCGAGAGGCAGGCGCGTAGGCCGCATCACCGGGCGCGGCGGGCGGCCGATCGATCTAAAAAATTGCGATGATTCTTATGCCTGACAGGCATTTGGGCGGATGGCGAATGAGTGAAGCGCTAATGCGGCAGGGTGGCGATCAGCGCGCTTAGGCCGGTCCAGGCGATCTGGATGCCGATGCAGATCAGGATGAAGGCGGAGAGGCGGACCAGCACATTGACGCCGGTCTTGCCGAGCATGCGCGCCAGCGCGCCGGCGTAGCGGTACGACAGGTAGATCGTCACGGCGATGGCGAACAGGCCGAGGATCGCCGCGGCCACGACCATGATGGTCTGCGGCCACGCCTCGCCTTCCGGGCGGCGGGTGCCGATGGTCAGCGCCACCGAGATCGAGCCGGGGCCGACGGTGAGCGGCAGCGTCAGCGGATAGAAGCTGTCGCCGATCGAGGTCGCGGGCGCTTCGGCTTTGACGGCCTGGCGTTCCGGCGGCTCACTGCCTTCGTTGAGGAGTTTCCAGCCCATGCTGGCAACGATCAGCCCGCCGGCGACGCGCACCACCGGCACGGTGAGCCCGAAGAATTCCAGGATCGCCGAGCCGAACAGCAGCGAGCCGAGCAGGAGAAAAAAGCCGTTGACCGCGACGCCAAGCGCCAGGCGGTCGCGCTCCGCCGGCTTGCAGTCGGCGGTCAGGCTCAAGAAGATCGGCGCCGAGCCCAAGGGATTGACGATGGGAAACAGCGCGGCGAACACCAGGACGAAGGCGCTGACGATTTCGGTCACGTGGTTCGCCCCCGGTTGCGGGATGTCTGATCGATTCGTAGGGTGGGCTGAGCGTAGCGAAGCCCACGCGGAAAGTCGTTAGCTAGCCGGGTGATCGAACATCGCCTTCTTTTACCGTGCGTTCGATGGTTTTTAGGACTACTTTTCTAGATACAGGCTTTCGGGTAAGATCGCGCAACGATACGGGCATCGGTAGATTCCTACAGTGAGCTAAACAAGGGAGATTTTGATGCCTTTAGTTCATTTCGTCCAGAAGTCCTATCAAGATCCGCATTTTGACCTTCCCACGATCAATACGGCGCGAGTTTATGAAGATGATCCGATAAAAGCTCTCGCCGGAATGAAGGCGACGGCGGCGCCATTCGAAAAAGTAGAATTAGTCGGATCTGAAATCGTCAGCGACGAAGAGTATAAGTTCGTTCGCAACACTTGGGCCTAGCTAATTCGGCGCTCGATCTGGTCGCGCTCGGCTTCGATGCGGCTTGTAGATAGGCTCGTCATGGCCGGGCTTGTCCCGGCCATCCACGTCTTTTGTTCATCGCAAATCAAGACGTGGATGCCCGCAACAAGTGCGGGCATGATGCGGAAAGGGCGCGACCTTGTCCTCTCCCCGCGTGCGGGGAGAGGAAAGATTTGTGAGCGCGCCAGCGCGAAGCAAATCCGGTGAGGGGGCGCGTCGGCGATGCAGAGCTGAGAGGTTACGGCGAGCGGCAACGCCCCCTCACCCGCCCGCCTTCCCCCCGATCAAGTCGGGGGTTCGGCGGGGCGACCTCTCCCCGCGCGCGGGGAGAGGAAAGGGCGCTACTCCGCCGGCTGCTTGGCTTTCGGCTTCGGCTTGTAGAACGTACTCTTCAGATTATCCCAGAGCTGAATCTTGGCGCCGTGGCGGTGCATGATGACGCTCTGCTGCGCCACCGACAGCGAGTTGTTCCAGGCCCAGTAGATCACGAGGCCGGCCGGGAATTTCGCCAGCATGAAGGTGAAAATCAGCGGCATCCAGTTGAAGATCATCTGCTGGGTCGGATCCGGCGGCGCCGGGTTGAGCTTCATCTGCACCCACATGGTCACGCCCATGATCGCCGGCCAGAAGCCCAAGTGCAGAAAGCCGCCGAGCATCGGGATGATGCTCGGATCGAACGGAATGAGACCGCCCAGCGTGAAGATGTTGGTCGGGTCCTGCGCCGAGAGATCGTGGATCCAGCCGTAGAACGGCGCGTGGCGCATTTCGATGGTGATGAAGAGAACTTTGTACAGCGAGAAGAACACCGGAATCTGGATGGCGATCGGCAGGCAGCCGGCAATCGGATTGATCTGCTCCTTCTTGTAGAGCTCCATCATCTCCTGTTGCTGCTTCATCTTGTCGTTGGCGAAGCGCTCCTTGATCATCGCCATCTGCGGCTGCACCGCCTTCATCTTCGCCATCGAGGCGTAGGACTTGTTGGCGAGCGGGAAGAACAACAGCTTGACCAGCACAGTGACGATCAGGATGGCGATGCCGAAATTGCCGACCAGATGGAAGAAGTAGTCGATCGCCAGGAACATCGGCTTGGTGATGAAGTAGAACCAGCCCCAGTCGATCAACAGATCGAAATGGTTGAGGTGGAGCGCCTGGTTGTAGCCGCCCGGGCCGAACGGGAAATCGATGCCGACGACGGAGACTTCCTTGGCGCCGGCGAACAGGCGGGAGTCGGTGGCCACGGTTGCGCCCGGCGCCACGGTCTGCGCTTGGCCGAGATAATCGGTCTGATAGATGTCCTGGCCGTTGACGGTGGTGGCCGAGAAGCGGGTTTTCACCTTGGCGTCGGTATCGGGCAGCAGCACCGCGGCCCAGTATTTGTCGGTGAAGCCGAGCCAGGCATTGGTGACATCCCAGCTCTCGCTCTTGATGTCGGCGAGCTTCTTATAGGTCTCTTCCTTCTCGCCGTCGGAACCCATCACGCCGATCGGGCCTTCGTGCAGAATGTAATAGCCGAGCACCGGCGGCGTGCCGTGGCGCGAAATCAACCCATAGGGAAACAGCGTGACCGGCGCGCCGGTTTTGTTGGCGACCTCATCCTTGATGGTGAAGAGATAATGGTCGTCGACGGCGATGGTGCGCCTGAAGACGAGGCCCGATCCGTTGTCGTAGCTCAGCGTCACCGGATGATCGACGCCGAGCGCGCCCGAGCCAGCTTGCGTCCACAGCGTATCGGGGCTCGGCAGCGCGGCGGTGGTGCCGGTTGCCGGCACCCAGCCGAATTCGGCGTAATAGGCGTCCGGCGCGCCCGACGGCGAGAACAGCACGATCGGCGGCGAGTTCGGATCGACCTCTTCGCGGTATTGCGTCAGCGACAGATTGTCGATGCGGCCGCCCTTGAGATCGATGCTGCCGGAAAGCCGCGGCGTGTCGATGG
>JASHOX010000195.1 GCA_030038415.1 Xanthobacteraceae bacterium | reverse complement strand
GCGGCGCACAGGGCGCGCCACGGTAAGGCGGCTTGCGCCGCCCTTCCGCTCTCGGGCGCGCTCGCCTGCCGGCGTTCCACCACGGCACTTGCGGCAGCGACCGAACGCCACCGCTCAGCTCCAGTTCACGCGCTTCCTGGGCCGGTACTAGTGAGGGATGGGCGTTACCCACCCCCGGCCGTCCCAGTGCAGCGGGGTTTTCAGCCCCGCAGGCCGGTCGTAGTGCCGGCCGGGCGTTTTGGCCCGGAGCCGCCCGGGAGCGAGGCTGACAACCCCGCCCGCGGGAACCGTCCTCGCCCCTCTCCGCCGGCGTCACCCGGCGGCGTCCCAGAGGGCGAGATTCGTCGCATTATGTAGCTATATCGGAGACGGATGTCAAGCGTTCGTCGTCGGATTAGGGACAGCCCCCGGCCCCAAAAGCATTGCGAGCCGCGGCATTATCCGCTTCGCTCAGTCGCCATGGCCGACGCCGCCAAAGCGCTGCTGATGCTCTCGGGCGGACCCGATTCCGCGACGCTGGCGGGTTTTGTGGCGCCCGAATTGCCCGCCGGAAACAGGCCGACCGCGATCTACCTGAACAGCGGCCATCGGACCGATGCCAAGGAGATCGAAGCAGCCGAAAAGATCGCCAGCCGGATCGGCAGCCGGCTTGAAATCGTCAATATCCCCGAGCTGCTGCGCGCGCTGCGGAATGATCGCCTGATGACGCCTTCGGAGCATTCGATCGTGCCGTTCGGCAATGCGATTGCGCTGTCGCTGATGATGTTGTGCGCGATCACGGCGCGCGCGACCGCGATCTATGTCGGCTATCATCGCGACGACGCGGGAGACAATGAAGGCTATTCGCGGCGAGCCATGGATCGGCTGGAAGCGCTGGCTGCTATCGACCGCGACGACACGCCGAAAATCATCGCGCCGTTCCACACCATGACCAAGACCGAGGTTTTCAAGCTCGGCGCGGCGATGGGCGTGCCCTACGACCTGACCTGGAGCTGCCTGCACGCCGGCGAACTGCATTGCGGACAGTGTCCCGCCTGCCGCGACCGGCAATGCGCATTTGCTTCTGCCGGATTAGTTGATCCGACGCGGTACAAGCCGGAGGCCATGACGCGAGACGGTGTCGGCGCCGGTTAGAGTTACAGCCCCAAATACGCCTTCCTGATCTCCGGCTTGGCCGCGAGCTCCGCCGGCAGGCCTTCCATGAAGATTTTGCCTTCGGCGACGACATAGGCGTAGTCGGACAAAGCGAGCGCGAGATGCACATTCTGCTCGACGAGCAAAATGGTCAGCCCGGCCTCCTTCAACTGCTTGAGCGTCGCCAGCAACTGATAGACGACGACCGGGGCGAGGCCGAGCGACAATTCGTCGATGATGAGAATGTCGGGATCGGACATCAGCCCGCGCGCGATCGCCACCATCTGCTGCTCGCCGCCGGACAACGTGCCGGCCAGCTGGCGCTTGCGCTCGGCAAGCCGCGGGAACAGCGTGAACACCTGATCGAGGCGGTCGGCATATTTGCCCGCGGCGCGCTTGGAGAACGCGCCCATTTCCAGATTTTCGGCGACGCTCATGGTGGCGAACAATTGCCGGCCTTCCGGCACCAAGGCGAAACCGCGCGCCGCCTTGGCGTGGCTCGGTAGATGCGTGACGTCCTCGCCCTCGAAACTGACCTTGCCGCGCCACGGCGCGATTGAGCCGGCCACCGCGCGCAGCGTCGTGGTCTTGCCGGCGCCGTTGGCGCCGACGATTGCAGTCAGCGCGCCGCGCCGGGCCTTTAACGACAAACCCCACAGCACCTGCACCTCGCCGTAGCCGGCTTCGAGGCTTTCGACCGTCAGCAGCGCCTCGGCCCGCGACGTAGCGGCAGGATTGAGATTCGCGACATCAGGCATTGGCCGCGCCCCCGTGCAGTTGTTCGGCGAGCTTCGGATCACCGAGATAGGCCTCGATGACCTGCGGATTGCGCGCGACGTCGGCCGGCAGGCCTTCGGCGAGTTTTTGGCCGTAATTGAGCACGACGATGCGGTCCGACAGGCTCATAATCGCCTGCATCAGATGCTCGATGATGAGAATGGTGACGCCGGAATCGCGGATGCGGCGGATGACGCCAATCATGTGCTCGACCTCGGTGGGATTGAGCCCGGCCAGGACCTCGTCGAGCAACAACAGCTTCGGCTGCGCGGCGAGCGCACGCGCGAGCTCAAGCCGTTTCTTGCCGGCGATGGTCAGATGTAAAGCGAGCATGTCGATGCGGTCGTCCAGCCCGGTCAAATGTACGGCGTCGCGCGCTATGCCCTGGGCGCGGGAAAGCGGCAAATTCTCGCGGCCGAAACAGGCGCCGACCGCGCAATTGTCCAGCACCGTCATATTGGTCAGCGGCTGCACGATCTGATGGGTGCGGGCGAGCCCGTGGCGGGCGACCACGAACGGCTTTGCGCCGGTAATGTCGATGCCGTTGAACACGATTTTCCCAGTGTTCGGCGCGAACACACCGTTGATCAGATTGAACAAAGTCGACTTGCCGGCGCCGTTCGGCCCGATCAGGCCGAGAATCTCGCCCGGCTGAATGACAAAGCTCAAATTGTTCACGGCCTGCAAGCCGCCGAAGCGCTTGCTGACGCGATCGAGCTCGAGCAGCGCCGTCATTCGAGCACCCGCTTGAGCCGCGGGAACCGGCTGTAGAGAAACCCCATCAGGCCCGACGGAAAGAACAGCACGATGAGTAGGAGCAGCACGCCGGCGATGGTCAATTGGAAATTCGCAAACGTCGACGAGGTGAGCAGATAGCCACGCAGCTCCTCGTAGAGATAGGCGCCGAGCGCGACGCCGGCGACCGTGCCCTGGCCGCCGAGCATGCAGATGACAATCGCCTCAGTGGACAGCGTCAGATCGAAGGCGTCGGAGGGCTGAATGAAGGCGCCTTTGAAAAAGTAAAGCCCGCCGGCAATGGCGGGCAAAAACGCCGACGCCGAATAAGCGAGCGCTTTATAGCGCGGCGTCGGCACGCCAAGAATCGCGGCGGCATCTTCGTTCTGGCCGATGGCAAGGAGCCCCAAGCCGAATTTGGAGGTCTTGATCGCGTAAGAGAGATAAAGCGAAGCGCCCATGACCGCGATCAGCAGGAAGTAGATCACCCACAGTGCTTGCGCCGAGCCGCCGAGCGGCTGGAATACTTGCGGCGAGATGTAGATGCCGGACGAGCCGCCCCACGGCGTGAAATTCTCGGCGAAAGCCTGCACGCCTTCGACGATGCCGATGGTCGACAAAGCAAAGAACGCGCCGCGCAGCCGCAGGATGCCAAGACCGAAAATCAAGGCGAGGAAACTCACGCCGACGCCGGCGGCGAGAAGGCTGGCCGCCAGTGGCCAGCTATGCGCATAGACGAGCCAGATGCAGATATAACCGCCCAGGCCGAAGAAGACGATGCTGCCGAAATTGATGTAGCCGGTATAGCCCAGCATGATGTTGAGATTGCTGGCGAGCGTGATGTAGACGGCGGCGAGCACGAGGCTCTCGCGCAATTCCACGTTATTGCCGATGCTGGGCAGCACCGCAAAAGCGGCGATCACCAGCGCAATGATCCAGAAGAACGGCCGCCGCAACATCTAAAGCGCTCCGCGCCGCGACGCGAATATGCCGCCTGGAAACGCGATCAGCACCAGCACGAACAACGCGAATTCGATCACCAGCGTCCAGCTCACCGGCACGAACGGCGTCACCATGCCTTCGAGCAGGCCGAGCGCGACGCCGCCAAGCAGCGCGCCGACCGGATTGCCGAAGCCGCCAAGCACGGTGACGATAAATCCCTTGAGCTGATAGCCGTCGCCGGAAAGGATGGTGAAGGGAAACAGCGTGCCGATCAGCATGCCCGACACGCCGGCGAGCGCGACGCCGACGCCGACGGAAATGGCGAGAACCCTTGTCGTCGGGATGCCGACCAACTCGGCCGCCTCGCGATTATTGGCGACCGCGCGCATCGCCTTGCCGGTGCGGGTGTAGTGCAGAAAGACATAGAGCAAAGCCGCGATCACCGCGGCGAGTACCGCGGCGAGAATATGCGCGCCGGGAAAGGTGTAGCGGCCGACGGTGATGCCCGGCAGCGACACTTCGACGTTGAACAGAGCGGTGCCCCAAACAGCGGTGCCGACGCCGATCAGAATCAGATTCACCGAAAAAGTCGAGAGCAGGCTCATCAGCGGCGGCCGGCCGACCATGCGGTGAATGGCGATCCAATAGAGCGCCACGCCGACGAAAAAGCCGCCGATCAGGACCGGCGGCAGTGTCAGATAAGGCGAAATACCGAGCGCGTTGGCGAGCAGATACAGCGCCATCATGCCGGCGACGATCATGGCGCCATGGGTGAGGTTGATCACGTCCATGACGCCCCAGATCAACGTCAGCCCCATGGCGGCCAGTCCGTAGACCAGCCCCACCAGCACGCCGTCGATGATCGAAGCGAGGATGCCGAGCATAGGATGAAGGGATCGCGGCCGGCGCCGAATGCGCCGGCCAGGGTCCTGGTGCTATGGCCGATTACTGGCTGGCCGAGATCGGATAGATGAGATCGGCGGATTTTGCCTCCAGCGGCCAGACCACTTGGCGGCCGAGCTTGCCGTCGGTGTTCTGCCACTGCGCCAACACCATCTTGTGCGCTTCCTGCAGCCCATGATGGCCCGGGTCGGTCATGAATTTGACGTGACCGAAGAAAGTGGTGATGTCGGTCGCATTGAGCGCCGCCGCCACCTTTTCCGGATCGATCGATCCGGCCTGTTCGATGGCGTGCTGCAGCACCACGCCGCTCGTATAGCCGGACGCTGCGTGATAGTCCGCCTTGGCGTGGAACTTGTCCTGGAAGGCCTTGGCGAATTCCGCCGTGGTCGGCCCGAATTGCGGCTTGTAGTTGACCTGCAGCTCCCACTGCGACGGCACCGTCACGCCGAGCGCCGCGGGGCCAAGCTCGCCGAACTTGTCGTCGGCCGGCGCCACCAGGATCGAGATCCACTTCATGCCGGCTTTCTGGTCGTGCATCTGACGCGCCAGCGTGGCGCCGTCGGAATAATGGCCGCCGCCCATGAAGGCGTCGGCGTTCGACGAAATGATCTTGTTGACGATCGGCCCGAAGTCGGTGGTCGAGGGCGAGTAGGATTCATCCATCACGACCTGGAGCCCGGCCGCGAGCGCCTGCTGCTTGGCCGCGGTCAGCACCGCCTTCGAAAACGGATCGTCGGAATAGACCATGGCGATCTTGGCGTGCGGGTCCTTGGCCTTGAGCGCCTCGACCGCACCGGACAGGTAATGGCTGGCCGATGTGATCACCATGAACAGATATTTGTTGCCGAGCTCGAACGGCTTTTCCTCGGCGCCGCCGCTATCGATCATGATCTTGCCGTACTGCTCGGAGATCACGGCTGCCGGCGCGGTCAGACCTGACGAATAAGGGCTGAACAAAAATTGGGCATGATCCTCATTGATCAGCCGGGTGTAGAGCTGCTGGACGCGGCCGCCGACCGACTGGTCGTCATAGCTGACGAACTTGACCGTGTATTTCTTGTCGCCGACCTTGATGCCGCCGGCGGCATTGACCTCGTCGCGCCAGAACTCGTAGCCGCGCTGCTGGCCCAAGGAATCGACGTTGAGCGGGCCGGTCTGCGAGTCGGTGAAGCCGACGGTGATGGTGTCTTCCGCGAATGCCGGCGCGGCAAACAACGTCGCGGCGGCGGCCAATAAGCAAAGCCGTTTCATACGTTCCTCCCTGTGCGATCCCTTAATGGCATCGCGGTCACGCTATTTGTCCGACCTCGCCGTTGCTCGGCCGGGTCCCCCGGGTAGCTCCCAAATCGCCGGAAGCATTGCATAGTCGGGTGATAAAGGCCATCCGGTGCAGCCTATGGGCGGCCACGATGACCGCGGCGGAGAGCGCTGTCACCGCGACAAAATTTCGCGTGTCGCGGCAACCGCACTCAATTCCTGTGCTAAGCTGCCGCTCAATCGCGCGGCGCTTACCCCCTTTACCATGCTCGGCGTTTTCGTACCGCGGCCGTTGCCGCGATAGACCAAAAAAGACTGGGAGGACCACCCACTATGCCCATGCCCCGCACGGTGCACGGCTGCGTCGCAACGGTCGCGGCGGCCATTGCGCTCACTTTTGCCTCGGCGGCCGGCGCCGACGCGCAGACCAAAGTCACCATCGGCAAGGTCATCGGCGGCGACGGTTTCCACGTACCGACCTATGTCGCGCTCGACGAGGGCTTCTTCAAAGCCGAAGGGCTCGACGTCACGCTGGTCGAACTGCAGGCCGCCGCCCAGGTCACTGCGGTGCTGTCGGGCAATCTCGACTGCGCGCCGATCCCCTCCGGCGGAGCGCAGGCGGCGCTGAGCGGCGCCAAGATCGAATACATCGTCGGCGAGTCGCTCAAATCGCAATGGACCATCACCGCGCGGCAGGACATCGCCAAGCCGGAAGACCTCAAGGGCAAAACACTGGGCCTGGGCCGGCCCGGCGGCGCCGACTACGACGAGGCGCAGGCGGTGCTGCACCGCTTCTTCCACATGGACGCCGGCAAGGACTACAAGGTCATCTCGTTCCAGGGCGAGCCGGAGCGCATCGCCGCCATGGTCAATAACGACATCCAGGGCGCCGCGCTGTCGATTCCGCACGCGGTGGTCGCCCAGCAAACCGGCTTGAAGGTGCTGTTGCGCACCGGCGACTATATCCCGCGCGCCGGCGGCACCATCTGGTGCATGCAAAGCTTCGTCGAGCAGCATCCCGATACGGTGAAGAAGATCATCCGCGCCATCGCCAAGGCGGTGATGTATTTCCGCACCAACAAGGAGGGCTCGATCAAGGTGATGGAGCATCACATCGGCAGCATCAAGAGCGACGCCGAGGCCGGCGCCATCTGGGATCAGCTGCACGATTCCTACGGCGCCGAGGTGCCGAAGGATCTGTTCGCGGATATTCTGGAGTCGCGGCGCCAGACCATGATCGCGGCGCGGCAATGGCCGGTGGACAAGCCATTGCCAGATCCGGAAGGCTTCCTGGCGCGCGATCTTCTCGACTCGACGCTCAAGGACATGAATTACGTGCCGGCCAATCTCACCGCGCCGAGCAAGGGGGATTAGGTCAGGCGCAGCCACACGACA
>JASHOX010000194.1 GCA_030038415.1 Xanthobacteraceae bacterium | reverse complement strand
TCCTCGGCGCGAGTCTTTTCCTCGGCATATTTTTGCGCAAGATCGGCGAGCTCCGCAGTCTGCAATTCCAGCGCCTGTCTCGATTTGCGCAGGTCGACGATGGTGGCGATCTGGCGCTTCTCGCCCTCGATCAGCTTCTGCTCGTGCTGCTTGATCTTGGTGATGTCCGTTCCGACCGAGACGTAGCCGCCGTCTTTGGTTCGGCGCTCGCTGATATGCATCCAGCGCCCGTCGTCGAGCTGCGCCTCAAAGGTACGCGCACCGCGCGGCTCGACGCCGTCATTGGCGACGGCGGTGCGGATAACCGGTTTGCGCCCGGCGGCGACGATCGCCTCGTAGGTGGTGCCCGCCGCGACGGCCGCGTCGGGTAGGTGATGCAATTCTTGGAAATTCGAATTGCACAGCACCAGGCGATTGTCGGCGTCCCACAGCACGAAGGCTTCGGGAATGGTCTCGATGGCGTCGCGCAGCCGCAAGTCGGCCTCCATGGTGCGTTCGACTAGGCTCTTCTGCTCCGTGGTGTCGACGGCGATGCCGATGAGATGCGGGCCGGCCTCGCCGTCCTGGCGCGCCAGTTCGCAGCGTACCCGCAGCCACAGCCATTTGCCGTCGGCGTGGCGCATGCGAAATGCATGATCGATCGACTGCACCTTGGCGTCGGCGAGCTGGGTGGCCAGTTCGTAAAGATTGATATCGTCCGGATGAACCAGCGCGTTGACTTCGCCGAAGGTGAGAAGGTCGTCCTTCTGCGGCAGGCCGAGGATGTCGTACATCGAATGCGACCAGAACACGCGGCCGCGCGCCAAGTCCCAGTCCCATAGCCCGCAGCGACCGCGATTGAGCGCGGTGTCGACACGGCTCCTCACGGTGTCATGAATGAGGTCCGCTTCGCGCGCCCGCGTCGCCTGCCAGTGGAAGGCAAAGCCGAGGATCAGCACCACAAAGCCGGTGGTGGCCGACAGCGTCACTGTTAGCGCGGTGGTCGATCGCCAATCAGCCAACGCGTCCTTGCGGCCCTGGATCACGGCAAGGAGGCCGACCGGATTCTTCAGCGCCCGCACCGTGGCGAAGGCGATTTCGCCGTCCGGTAGCGCGATTTCCATGGTGCCTGCCGCGGCGCCGAACGTGGTTAGCGGTTGCGATGGGCCGAGCACGTCGAGGATTTGCCGCCCCAAAAGCTGCGGCTCATTCGGCGCCGCGGCGATGATCGTGCCGTCGCCGTCGGCGATCAGGATGCGCCGGCCGGCGCCCCCCGCCCACACCGGTATCGCTTGCTGTAGCGCTTCCGAGGTGCGTGGCAGATGCGTACCGTCGCGCGGCGGGCGATCGAGCACGGTGGCGAAATGGTCGGCGAGCGCCTCGATTCCACGCGTCGCCTCAAACATGACCTGGCGGCGGTGTTCGAGCACCTGCACCGCGGCGCCGACGCAGATCGTCACCATAAACGCAATGATGAGGACCGGAACGGCGCGGCGCAAAAGCGGCTCGGCCGTCAACAGGCGCCGATATGCGGGGTTGGCAATCGATTGCGCAAGCCCCTTGATCGAATCGGAACGTAGAGACGCACTCGCCGCATCGGCGCGCGCCATCGCCTGCCTCCGTTCGGATTATTCCGTCCACCACCCGCGCTCGAAGAGGTGTGCCGCATCTCTCCGAATCGTCTTCAATAGAATCGATGCGCGCTGATTTGTCGAGAGTCTGGAGTCAATATTTTTTTAAGAATTGTCCCAAGGTTTTTGCAGCGCAGCAGCGGCGCAATTCGGCATCATCTGGAAAAATCATTTGCGCTGAATCACTTGCGTCAGGGGAGCAGCAACGGCGCGCTACTGCTTTCTCAAAGTATAAACGTAATCGTCGAGCGCAACCTCGACAGTGGCCGTATCGACAAAGTGCCAATCGATCTCACAGCCGGTCTCCAAGGTCTTAAAAGATGTGCCGGTGAAGCCAAGCGAGGCAGCGAGCTTAAGCGGATCGACCGACTTGTCGTTTTCGCGCATCTCTTCGAACGCCCCCTGGAACAGCAGATCGGCGGTGAAGTCCGATACTTTGTAGTGCGGTCCCTTGCAGGCAAAGACCTTTGGCCCGCTGATGGCGGTTCGGGTAAGCGTCACGGTCTTGCCGATCAACTGGTCCCTCTCCGCTACGTTCGGCATTTGATCCGGATCCGCCCACGGCGCAACCACGGCGGACGCGAGCTTCCACGTGCCGAGATAGAACCAGTCGGCGGCATGGGCGGACGGCCCGATCGCGATGGCGAGCATTGCGACAGCGAAGACAGCAAAGTCGCGCACAAATCCTCTTCCACGGGTGAGATCGCCATCGGATTGGTCGTTTTGCCGCCGGGGCGGGTTCAAACGCCCCTGATTTAGCTGTCCGCCAGTGTACGCGCCACGATATCATGGAGATCGGGCGACAGCGTCGGCGCCGCGGCAACGCGGCGAAGCGCGGCTTCGGCTTTGGCACGGCGCTGTGCTTCCAACGCGCGCCAGGACCGGAAGGCCCCCATCAGCCGCGCCGCGACTTGCGGGTTCTTCGGATCGAGCGCCAGCACGAAGTCGGCAACGAAAGTATAGGCAGCCCCGTCGCTGCGGTTGAATTGGGTATGATTGGCTTGCGCGAACGAGCCGATCAGCGCCCTGATACGATTCGGGTTCGTGATCGAGAACGCCGGATGCTTGGTCAGCGCGCGCACCCGGTCGAGCGTCGCCGGCTCCGGGATCGCCGCCTGCAGCGCCAGCCATTTGTCGATGATCAGCGGGTCGTCCGCGTAACGCTCGTAGAAGTCTTCGAGCGCGGCGGCGCGTTCCGGTCGGTCATGCTGCGCCAGCGTTTCCAACGCGGCCATGCGGTCGGTCATATTGTCGGCGGCTTGGTATTGCGCGAAGGCGTGCGCTATCGCCTGGTCGGCTTCGGTGATGGCCAAGAGATCGAGGCAGATGTTTTTGAGCGCCCGCCGTCCGGCGCTTTGCGCGTCCGGCCGATAGGGCCCGGGCGTGATCATCCGTTGGTAGGTGTCGGCCAGCGCCGCGCCGTGCCGCACGCCGATCGCGGCGCGCAGCTTGCGCCGCGCTACAAAGACTGCGTCGGGATCAACGTCGCCGCCGAGTTCGCGGGCGATGTCGGCTTCGCTCGGCGGCGACAAATTCAACGCGATGAAGGCCGGTTCGAGCTTGGCGTCGTTGAGGATGGCGCCAAGCGCCGCCATCAAGCCTTCATCCTCGCGCACTGCGCCGCCGGCGCGCACCGCCGCAACATTGGTCTTGAGCAAAGTCATCGCCAGGGTCTGCACCGCCTGCCAGCGGTTGAAGGCGTCGCAATCGTGCGCGGCGAGAAAGCGCAAATCGTCCGGCTCGATCGGCAGCGTGAGCTTGATCGGTGCGGAAAAGCCGCGGTTGACCGAGGGCACCGGCTGCTCCGCCACATCGGTGAACAGGAAACTCTGCGCCGGCCGCGTCAATTCGAGAATACCGCGCTCGAGCGGCGCGCCGTCGAGCATGAGCGGCAGATCATCGCCGTTTTTGCCGACGAGCCCAAGCGCCAGCGGGATCACCATCGGCTCTTTTTTCGGCTGATCCGGCGTCGGCGGAATCGTCTGCGTGATATCGAGCCGGTAGGTTTTTGCCTGAACGTTGTAATGCGGCGCGACCTTGATGTCCGGCGTGCCCGCCTGCGAGTACCAGCGCATGAATTGCGGGAAAGAATCGCGACGGCTTACGTCGGCGAAACATTGTACGAATTGCTCTACCGTTGCCGCCTGACCGTCATGACGCGTGAAATAGAGGTCCATGCCCTTGCGGAACGTGGCGGGACCAAGCAGCGTCCTGATCATGCGCACTACCTCGGCGCCCTTTTCGTAAACCGTCGAGGTGTAGAAGTTGTTGATCTCGCGATAGACCTCAGGTCGCACCGGGTGGGCGAGGGGGCCGGCATCCTCGACGAACTGATGCGCGCGCAAGCCGCGCACATCGCTGATGCGCTCGACCGCGCGTGAGCGCTGATCGGACGTGAATTCCTGGTCGCGGAACACCGTCAGCCCTTCCTTGAGGCAGAGCTGGAACCAGTCGCGGCAGGTGATGCGGTCGCCGGTCCAGTTGTGAAAATATTCGTGTGCGATCACCGCCTCGATGCCGGCATAGTCGGTATCGGTGGCGCTTGTCGGCGAGGCGAGCACGTATTTGTCATTGAAGACGTTGAGGCCCTTGTTCTCCATCGCGCCCATATTGAAGGCGGAGACGGCGACGATCATGAAAATATCGAGATCGTATTCGCGGCCGAACGTCGTTTCGTCCCAGCGCATGGCACGCTTGAGACTGTCCATGGCATAACCGCAGCGATCCTCTTTGCCGGGCTCGACATAAATGGCGAGCTTGACCTTGCGCCCGGACATGGTGGTGAAGCTGTCCTCGACGCAGCCGAGATTGCCGCCGACCAGCGCGAACAGATAGGACGGCTTGGGAAACGGGTCGTGCCATGCCGCGAAATGCCGCGACGTGCCCAGTACCTCGCCCTGTGCGACGAGATTGCCGTTGGAGAGGAGGACCCGCGCCTCTTTCTTATCGGCCTCGATGCGTGTGGTGTAGACCGCCATCACGTCCGGCCGGTCGAGGAAATAGGTGATCCGCCTGAATCCTTCGGCCTCGCATTGGGTGCAGTAGGTCGCCCCGGCGCGATAGAGCCCCATGAGTTGCGTATTGCTGGTCGGATCGACGACGGTTTCGATTGTTAACTCGAACGGCCGGTTGGGAACCTGGGCGACCGTCAACCGGTCCGGCGTGGCGACGAAATTTTCCGGCGCAAGCGGTTTGCCATCGAGGGCGAGCGAGCGAAGCTTTAATTCCTCGCCGTCAAGCACCAGCGGTGCCGGCGTTGCGGCGGCGTTGGGTTTGATCTTGAGCTTGGCCTTAACCGTGGTCGCCGTGGGGTGAAGCGAAACATCGAGATCAACGGTTTCGATGAGCCAATCGGGCGGGCGGTAATCTTGCAGGCGGACGGGGCGGGGTTCTTCGGTGCGCATGATGGGCAGTGATGTAGAGGCTTTGCGGGCGAATTGGTAGCCCGGACCCTACCGCCGCGGCTCGGCGTGGCCGATGACGCGCCTGATGGTCGGGAAGCGCCGGCGCAGCCGGCGCTCCAGGGCATCGACCATGTCGTGGACCGCAGCCACCGAGAGCGTCGGATCGACGCGGCAGTGAAAATTGACGATCTCACCGTCGGGCGTTTCGCGCACGCGCACGTCGTGGACCTCGGCAAGATCGGGAATTTCGACCGCAAGCGACGATAGGACATCGCCCACCTCGCTGATGCGCTCGGCGGTGGCGTCGCGGCCGGAGAGCACATCGGCGGGCAGCGGCTCGATGTGGGTTTCGACCTCGACCTCGGAGCCGAGTTCGTCGCGTACCGCCTGTTCGAGCCGGCTCGCGACTTCATGCGCGGCGGAGAGCGATTGGGTGCCTTCGATTTCGAGATCGGCCGACACGGACAAGTTCGCTGCGATAGTTTGCACCGCGACGTGGTGGATGGCGAGGCCGAGATCGCGCGCAATCACCATGACGCGCTCGCGGACCGTTTCGGTGTCGAGCGCGAGCGGCTCGGTGGTGATGGTGACTTCGGCCGATGGCAGTTCGGTGCGGATGGCATTGGTCAGTTGTTGCTTGATGGCGGTGACGCGGTCCAGCGGCAGCGTGCGGCTGACCCCGACACCAAGCTCAACGAACAGCACGGCGCCGGCGGGTCGCGCCCGTACTCGCTCGACGGCGACCACGCCCGGAACCTGGCGCGCAATCGCCGCGACGCGCTCGCTCACGCCCGCCGGCGCCGTGTCCGTGAGCGTATCGATGGTGCGCCGGCCGAGTCGCCAGCCGGCAATGCAGATGAAGACCGCCACCACGATAGCGGCCGCCGCATCGGCCCATTTGAAGCCTGTCGCTACGCCGACAAGCCCGATCAGCACCGCGACCGACGACCACATGTCCGAAGCAAAATGCAGCGCATCGGCTTCCAGCGCTTCGCTCGACGTCGCCTTGGCGACACGGCGCAGGACGCGAGCGCGGAAAAAATCGACCGCGATTGAGCCGCTGATGATGACAAAAGCCGCGGGCGTTGCTTCGACGGCGTGCGTTTGCGCGCCGATCAGCCGCTGCACGGCCTCCCAGATCACCACGCAGGCGAGCGCGAACAGCAATGCCGTTTCGGCAAGCGCGGTGACGCTCTCGACCTTGCCGTGGCCAAATTGATGCTCGGCATCGGCCGGCTTGCCGGAAATGCGTACAGCAAAATAAGTGAGCAGCGTTGCCGAGAGATCGATCAAGGAATGACCGGCTTCCGAGAGAATCGCCAGCGACCCGGTCAGGAGCCCGATCACGGCCTTCGCCGCCGCCAGCCCCGCCGACGCGACGATCGATCCGAGCGCAGCCTTTTCCTTGGCGTTCATCTGCGGCCCCTTGGTCGGGACGGGTTAACGGTGGTGGGAAGGGGCGTCAATGCTCAGCTATGCGACGGTCGATTTTTCGCTGCCGAGACGCTAAATAGGCGAAACAAAACAGCGGAATGTTACATTGCAGCTCATCGCCGCTTCTCCGTCGCCCCGATGATGGATAGCAAAACCCTCGGGAGAAAGCATAAGATTTCCGATAATTAAGCGGGAGCGTTTCTTAGTTGTCGTACTGCTCGTCGTACGCGTTTTCCGCTAATTCGGTCACCTTAGAGACTCGCTCTTGGGTGACGCTTGGTTGGCTCCGGTCTCGCATTGGATCAAATTGGGAATTGCCGATCGGATTAAGCTGGCTGTCCGCAGCGGCACCGCTGGTCGCCAGCGCTCGCCGGCAAATTTCCTAAACCAAGCACGGTGCTACGGGCGCTCGGGAGCCGCTCATCGAAGACCATTCGTTGGTCCACATGAGCAAGCCGCCTTAGATCTTGGACGACAGATCTTAAACTCAGCGAGTTTTTCTCGTTTATCGAAGAATTTTTCTCACTTGAGTCTCAGTTCCAGATCGCCTGTGATGCGACTTGCTCAGGTCTTCTCCAAATCTGAAGAGCTAGAATTTCGTGAGCGACGCATGCGAACTCAGATGTTGGATTCGCCGCAGACCGCCCCTGATCTTACCAATCGCGAATTAACCGTCTCCTGCAACTTCTCACCCACAGCGCCGAGAATGCCGAGTGTGACCGCTGCGGTTGGTTATCTCACGCCAACAACGGTGCGTCCCTATAACTACATGTACCAACCACCAGCCGGTCAGGCTTGGCAAAACTGCGAATATCAGATGAGCTTTGTAATGATCGGAGATGCTCGGGCTATGGCCTCGCCTCCCTCCATTCATTCGGAGGGTTTTGAGTTATGGGATGCCCCAACCTCAATGGTGGATTTTGACGACGAGGATGCCGTTCGCAGCCGATATTATGCAGAAGCGGCTGAGCTGGCGAGATGCGTTACGGGAGCCGAACATGCCTATGTCTTCGATCATCTTGTTCGGCGACGAGAGGCGGGGCGTCCGGCGCTTGGCTTCGGACGCAAAGGCGACGGTAGTTGTCCAGCCGCGGTGGGACGCGTTCATAATGACTACAGCGAAACGTCTGGGCAGAAACGTTTCCAGCTTATCATGTCGAACCAAAAGAATCGTTCGCAAGTGCATCGCTTTGCGATCGTCAATATCTGGCGCTCTATCCGGGGGAAGATTGTGGATACACCCCTTGCAGTTTGTGATGCGCGAACGATCTCGGTGGGAGATCTGGTGACCGCGGACGTTCTATATCCCAGTCGCTCCGGCGAAATCTATCTCGTGCTACATTCGGTACGTCATAATTGGGCCTATTTTTCCGAAATGGATTCCCACGAAGCGCTGGTCTTCAAACAATATGACTCGAACGTAAACGGAGTGGCCCGCTTTACGCCTCATTCAGCCTTCGATCTGCCCAATATCCCGCTTGATGCGCCGCTCAGGGAGAGCATTGAAGTCCGGTGCCTCGTAACCTACGGCTGATCGAATTCACCTGCGTTATCTCATCGCTGTACTTCGAAGCATGCTTTTCAAGGGGACGCCCGACGAAATTCGATCAATGAACGATGAACTTCCGTGGCGACTCAGTATTCATGAATATGTCGTTCGGCGACTGCCGTTTCTGCGGTTCAGTGGCGAACCCATCGAGGAACAAGAACGAATTGCCAGGTTGTATGCGCGCAATTTAGCTTTTGAATGGCGCGAGTTGCTGGCCGAGGCGGCGCGGCCGGGACCGATCAGCTGAGCGCCCTTGGGAGAGAAATGTTCTGGAGCAACGATCGTGTGGACGACGCTCTTCCACTTGCGGCGGAGCGGATGCTGTGAGAGAGACTTCGGACGCAAGGGAGGCTGCTGATACCGAGCAGCGCCGATCGTTGCACTCGGCGGGCGCTCTGCCTCCCAATCGTATTCAGTCAGAGAAAGACCCATGCGAGCTCGTGGCGAACGCCGCGATCGGTGCAGACGGTCATTCAGTTTCAACTTCTGGATGCTGGCCCAAGCTCTCTCGCTCGGTCCCAACCGAAATCCTAAAATAAATCGGCTACGTTGACGGGCGGCATACCGCCCAGCTCTCAGCGGCGGCGGCAAGCGACCAGATCACCGTCGACCGTCGGCGTGCTCAGCAACACCAACGAGAAGGCTCCGCCTTTGTCACGCGCCCGCAATCACGGATCCGCGTGAGTCTCCGATGCGCGGCGGTATCGGCCTATCCGTGAACATTTCTCACTTACTCCTGAGATAACATACTTTGTCAAAGCTATGGGCGAGAGGCGAGTGTGACACTATTCAAGAGGCAGCATGGGTCTAGTCAACTTCCGGCACCGTTCGACGATAAATGCGACCAAACTCATGACCGCCGACGAAGAAACTCACAGGAATCTAACCTGCCATATTGGTCAAGGTTTTCCGAATTGCAACGAGACCGTTAACAAGGTCGGCGTATTACGGCGCATCTTGGGTGCCATTTGTAAAATCCATCAGAGACATGCCGATCGGGAAATCGCAAACTTCGTCGCCGGTCGGGGTGGACGCATGACCGATAGTCTCGAACGCGAGATAACGTACCGCTTGTTGACGTGGAACTGGAAAGATTGATGAGGGCTTTCACGCAGCCGGGGCACAGCGAAGCTGACGCACCTCTGCTTATTGCCTTTCGACAAATACATCCGGGGCGTTACCGGCACGCCTGAACATGACGTCATCCTGCGCCACTTCGAGCTTGTCCGGCGGAACGAGCCAGATCAGGCGAGGAGATCGGAGGGCTGGCACCGCATCAGATCGTGCGGCGCGGCCTTGTGCAGGTCGCCGAGGGACGCGCGACATTGACGACAATGTCGGTGCGCGAAAACTTGAAGCTGGGCGCCCACACCCGCAGCGACCACGCTAACATCAAAGGCGATCTCGACCGCGTGTTGCAGGCGCTTTCCGCCTCTCGCCGAGCGTCTGGAGCAGATGGCCGGCAATCTATCGGGCGGCGAGCAGCAGATGCTCGCGATCAGCCGTGCTTTGATGTCCCGTCCGCGTCTGCTTTTGCTCGACGAGCCGTCGATGGGGCTTGGGCCGATCATCGTGCAGAAGATTTTCCGCACATTGAGCGAGATCAACAACGACGGCCTGACGATCCTCCTGGTCGAGCAGAACGTTCGCCAAGCATTGAAGATCGCCGAGCGCGGCTATGTGCTGGAGACCGGTAAGGTCGTGCTCGCCGACTCCGGCCGCAACCTACTCAGTAACCCGCTGGTACTCGAAGCTTACCTCGGCGATTGCCGCCGCCGGCCAGCTCGCGGGTAAAAGATGCCAACTCGGCCCACCATCTTCCTGTTTTTACCAGTCGTACTGCGAAGTGAATCCGCGGCTATGCTCGTCAGCCTGACTGATCTTGCCAAGGCTGAAGTCGTCCTACGGTCCACGTTAATCGCTCCGCCCGCTGCTACAATTCATAGGAAGCCTGCAAATCCCCGCCCGCGTTCAGAGTTTCATCAAACTGACATGCCGCTGATAATCCGGGATCGGCTGTACTAAATAATCGGATGCAACAGTCTCGTCATATGGCGTGCCTCGCCTCACGATACTGTTAAGGATCGGCGTTAATACGACCGCTAACACGAGATTGAGGATGACGGTGTAATGCGCCGTGTAGCCTGGAAATACATAGCCACCGAATGCCAGCGGATAAGTCGGCGTAAGGCTCGTAGCAACAGCCATCGCCGTTCCTGCGATCGTCCCTATCAACCAACCGACAAGCAATGCCCAGTCATTGAACCAACGCGTATGCACGCCAAGCATGACAGCGGGGAGCCGGCAGCGACCGCGCGAGATCCATGATCGCTCGCCGAGGATCGCAATTCCAAACCGCGACGCGATGACTACGCTGGTTTGCGTAGGGCCGCGATCCCGGCCATGGGCGCATAAGTTGCCGCGTAGATAGAAAGGCCAAGGTTGCGCTGGCGCTGGCGGCAATGACCGCACGACCGCGTTGCTTGCCGACCCCGGTGCTGATTAGGGTGGCGCGGGTTACGTAATGATCAATAGAACAACACCGCCGACTGTGATGGTCACGCTGATCATAAGTTGCAGGCCTATGGGCTCCTGCTTGAGGAATGCAAAGCTGAGCAGAAGCGTGATAAGCGGATAGCTGGCGACAACGGGCGAGACGACGGCGACCGGTCCGCGGCCCAGTGCGGAATACATCGCAAGAACGGCGAGGCCGTTACAAACTCCAACGGCCGCGAACCAAAGCGCGCCGCGATGATCAATGCTGCGTGCAAGACCGAAATTGCGAATAAGCGCGGCTACGATAAGCACCGCCGACGAAACCGTATAGCCGACGACCACCGCCGCCATCGGACTAGGCCAGCGTTCAAGCCCTAGTTTGATGATGGGTTGGACCGCGCCGCGAATGGCGGCCGCAGCCAACGGCAAAAGCAGCATCCAGAGTGACCGACGCGGGAATGCAGGCCGGTCTCCTTGGGACATCAGTATGACGCCGCCAACAATTGCCGCGATGCCGAATATTTGGAGAGTGCGCAGGGTCTCGGCGAGCAGAATCAATGCCAATAGAACAGCAAAGACTGGCGCCAAACCACTTATTGCACCGGCGATGTTCGGTCCCAATAGTCGGTTTGACTCAAAATTTAGTAATGTGACGGTTGCCGGAAAAAACAAGCCAACGCTTGCGAATAGAGCAACAGCGCCTGTGTTCGCCTTTGTCATATCGATCAAAAATGGTGCCAAGCACCAGAACAACAGTGTCGATGTGGGAATGCTGAATGCCGCGCCGAGCGAGGGGGGCATCCACCTCAACGCGAATTGGGTGAGCACGAACGCGGTGCCGAACCCGATCGTCGACACTAGCGCAAGAGGGATTGCGAGTTGGGTTTCTTGCAAAGTGGGGCGCTCGTACTGTGCGCTCAGTTAAGATTAGGCCAGTACACTAATCCACATCCGCCTTTGATAACTGGCGCGGTACTCACAAGGCAAAAAAGCCACTTGATCAGGGTGCGGTTGGTGTTCGCTATGGTCTTGAAAGCAGCGCGAAGGCGGACGTCGCGGGAAGTCCGAGCCGCGTCAAAGGCGCCGGCCTACCCAACAGCCAACGTTGAGAACGTGCAGTGGCGCTTGCAAGGCGACCTCGACATTCCCAGACCGCACTACGCGTCGAATTCTTCAATCGTACCGACCACAGAATCGATGTGCATAAGAGCATCGATGATCTGAATGCGCGGCGGCGAGCCATATAAATTCTGAACCATTCTGTGGTATTCTTCGCAATGCCACTGAGATGCAGCCTCACGGCTTTTCCAAATGTAGACGCCGCCGCCGGGCGACTTGTCTGGATCGAAGAAGTAGTATTTCCGAACTAAGTCTTTGTTCGCGGCCCATTGCGGAGCAGTCGTTCGGAATTTTGCCATAACCTCGTCTCGCGTAATTCGCATGGGTAGGTTGATAAAAGTGATTTCTATAATCAACGGAAGCCTCCAAATGTAATGGTGTTGATGGTCGCCTCGCAAAAGGCGGCCAAGCGCTCCGCATCATTCTCGTCCACGGCAGATCAATCGTTCTGATCTAGAAAGGAATTCGTTTCTCCATCACGGTAACAAACGCCGACATTGCATAACGGCCCGCGAATCTAGAATCCGCATAAAGCCCTATGTCAGACACGCGTTCATTCGTTACTGAATAAGACGTCCCAGCAAGTGCCACAGTGCACTGTCCGGAAGGGGAATAGTGATGAATATTTTTCATTCACCCGGCAGAATCAGTCACCAGATCGGCGTAATGACCGACCGCACTGCGGGTGGCCGGGGAGCTAGCGCACCATGCCCGCATGAACACACTCCGCTTTTGCAGGACAGTCAGTCGCGAAATCCAGGTTGGTGGTCGATCCTTGGTGTTTATAGGAGCGAGAGTCACTCAGCTGTGGGATGGTGGCAGCAAACGCACAGCTTATTGCCGTCGGGATCGCGGAAATATGCGCCATAGTAGCTAGCATGATATTGCGGTCTCAATCCGGGCTCACCCTCACTTCGTCCACCGTCCGAAATCGCCTTAGCGTAGCTCCGGATCACAGCGTCTCGGGTCGGAGCGAGCAGGGCGACCATCTGTCCATTGCCTGGACTAGCACATTCGCCATTAAACGGATGACCGATAAGGAAAAGCGGCCGGTCGCGACCGGGTTGCATCCACCCGGCCCACGGTTTCTGCGGATCGCAAAACTTCAATGAAAAACCAAGCTCATCCATCACGCCTCGGTAAAAGGCGAATGCGCGCTCAAAATTGGTAACACCAATATGGATATGCGACAGCATAGTGAGACTCCAAGAAAGCCTCCGCCGCACACCTGCGCAAGGACGGAATGGATGAAAGTTACTCATCTTCAGTGAGGAGATTTCGTCGGTATAGGGAAGCCCCATGCACTTTCGCCCTTTCGTTCAAAGTACTAACGGGAGACGCAAGCAGGGGGGATACACATGACTTCGATAGCCGATGGCGGCTCGCTTTCCGCCGCCGACCATACCCGGGAACTGCGCAAGGCGGTGATCGCCGCCACGGTCGGCACCACCATCGAATGGTACGACTTCTTCCTCTACGGAACCGCAGCGGGATTGGTTTTCGGCAAGCTTTTTTTTCCGAACTCGGATCCGACCACCGCGACGCTCTTGGCATTTAGCACCTACTTCATCGGCTTCGTAGCCCGACCGATAGGTGCGGCAATCTTCGGCCATTACGGCGACCGCCTCGGCCGAAAGGCGACGCTGATCGCGACCCTAATGCTGATGGGCATTGCGACCTTTCTGATCGCCTTCGTGCCCGCCTATGACTTGATCGGCATTTGGGGTGGTATCATCTTAACCGTGCTACGCGCGCTTCAGGGCATCGGCGTCGGTGGCGAATGGGGCGGTTCGGTGCTGCTGTCGATGGAATGGTCGCGCAGCGGCCACCACAACCGTGGCTTCCTCACCTCATGGCCCCAATTCGGTGCACCCGCGGGATTGTTATTGTCGACGATCGTGATGCTCGGCGCTACCGCCTGGTCGGGCGACCAGTTCCTCACTTGGGGCTGGCGCGTGCCGTTTTTCTTAAGCGCCGTCCTGGTCGGGATCGGCCTCTGGATACGGCTCGGCATCCTCGAGACGCCGGTTTTCCAGAAGCTCCTCGACCAGAACAAGATTGAACGCGCGCCTGTTATCGAGGTCATCAAGAAGCAACCAAAGGAGATCTGCCTCTCCGCGCTGCTGCGCGTGGGCCAGCAGGCGCCGTTCTACATCTTCACCGCCTTCGTCTTCGCCTATGGCGTCGGCACGTTGCACATGTCGCGAAATTTCATCCTCACCGCTGTATTGGTCGCATCGAGCGTGTCATTCATCTCGATCCCGCTCTTCGGCCACATTTCCGACCGCATCGGTCGGAAGAATATGTACCTCATCGGCACCGCGGCCTGTGGGCTGTTCGGGTTCCTTTATTTCGGCATTCTGGATACCGCCATTCCGTCGGCGGTATTCATCGCCATCGTGCTGTCGCTCATTCCGCACGACATGATGTACGGCCCGCAGGCGGCGTTGATCGCCGAAGCCTTTACGCCGCGGCTCAGATGCAGCGGCGCGTCGTTGGGCTATCAGTTTGCCTCGGTGATCGCCGGCGGCCCGGCACCGTTGATCGCGACTGCGTTGTTCGCGACCTACCACACCGGCTACGCCATCGCCATCTATCTCGCGTTATGCGCTGTGATCAGCCTGATCGCGACGGCGTACATGCCGGATCATACCACCAAGGATGTCTCCGCCGAATACGACGACCGAGCTTCGCGGGTCACTTGACGGTATATGGGTGGCGCGCGCGTCAGGTAGAAAACGCGTCCAACGGATTCTTTGGTCACTGAGGTGAATACAGCTCATCCTACGTGAGCCAATATCGTTTGTGTTTACTGCTAGCTCCCAACAAGCTACCAACTAATCGCATTTGCAGGCCATGCCGCCTCGAGCGAGGAAGTTGTGTCGGAGATGAGGTTCGCTATTGCCGACGCGAATATTCGAGACGTCGATGATCCGGTTTAGCCTGAGCGCATCACAGCCGCAGCGCGGGTAAGCGCCGTCGCGACGACATAGCGATGCAATGCCCGTGGTGCAGCAATACGCGAATCGCGCACTAGTTTCGCCGTCGGGTTCGACGCTTGCATCGATTTTGCAAAACCAAGCGCGAGGGCTCCGTTGACGACGAACGCTATAGCCGAGCCGACAGCGACGCCCACCGTCACTCCCAGTTTTGACCCGCGCGTCTGGCTTCTCGCACTCGGCACCTTCGCTGTCGGCACCGATTCTTTCGTAATTTCCGGCATCCTGAACCAACTCGCGCATGATCTTTCGATTGATCTCGACGCCGCCGGGAACGTCGTCAGCTCCTATTCGCTTGCGTATGGGCTGTCGGCTCCTTTGCTCGCCGCGGTAACGGGACGCATCCGCAAAGATCGCGTCGTGCTGACGGCGATCGCCTTATTCGCCGTCGCCAATGCGCTATGCGCCATCGCTCCGACCTATGCCACTCTCATCACCGCGCGCATCCTCACCGGGTTTGCGGCGGGCCTTTACACGCCCACCGCCTATGCACTCGCCGCCTCGATCGCGCGGCCAGAGCGCAAGGCATCGGCGATGGCCGCCGTCGCGCTCGGCATCACTGTCTCGTTCGTCGCCGGTGTGCCATTCGGCATAGTGGTCGGCCGGCAGTTTGGCTGGCACGCGACCTTTTGGCTGATCAGCGCCTTTTCGCTTATTGCGTTTGCCGCTATCGGCCTGCTTCCGCCGCGGGGATTGAAGTCTGGGGCGTCCAAGCTCAGCCTGGCCGCGCGGTTTGCGCCGCTTGTCCATGCGCGAACATTGCTTGCGCTGCTGCCAACTTTGCTCTTCACCGCCGGCACCATATCGACCTACACCTATTTCGGCTCCCTGCTGCGCGCGCATCAGTTCCCTGCCGACACGATCGTGGCTTACTACTTTATCTTTGGCATGGGTGGTTTGATCGGAACGCAGGTCGGCGGCCGCGTGATCGATCGTTTCGGCCCCATTCCTCTGCTGACCCTGTTTTTGGTCGTCGGCATTCTTAACACCGCCCTCTTCGGGGTATCGCTGGCGATTCCGGCAACGCTCGCGGTGACGACCTTCATGCTCCACTTCAACCTTTGGCTCCTCATCATCGGTCAGCAACGCCGGCTGATCAAACTGTCGCCGACCCACTCCGACGTGGTGCTCGCGCTCAACAATTCCTGCATTTACGTTGGGATCGCGGTCGGCGCATCGATCGGCGGATTGATCATTGCGCGAGGGTTCGGCCTGGACCGTATCGCGTTTGCCTCCTGTGCGCTGTTCGTCGCATCACTCCTGGTCTTCGGCACAAGCCTCTATGTGGAGCATGGACGCCGCGAAGAACAGCTCTCAGATCAGCGTTGAGTGGAGATGAACCGTCCCAGGCACACGACCTTCTTGGCCGGCCTACCGCGCGGCTGACGCTTGGAGAAAGTTCTAAGGTCCAGTCTGGAGAGTTATTACCATTGTCGAGCGACATTTATTGATTAAGCGTCGATCGCAGACCGCGAAAGCGCATAACCGGGCTAGCCCAGGCGAACTGACGTTCACGGCCGGTTCGTAGTTGCGAGATGTCCGCACGCGGCTTACAGGAGCCAAATTTGTACGATCGAGGTCGCACAGATGAACGTCGCTCATCTAGCGTGAGCCGAAATCATTTGTACGCACGATTAGCCCCCCACAAGCTGCGAAGGCAACGTATTTGCACGCTGCGGCTCAATAAATGAGGTGCCATGGTGGAGACGAAGCTCATCATTAGAAACGTCAAGGCGCGCGCCGTATTGGCGCCGCTCAAGCAACCAATCCGCACCGCAGTCGGGACGATTCCCTCGGCGCCCCTCGTTTTGATCGACGTCACGACAGAACAAGGAGAGGTTGGGCGCTCATACATTTTCGGCTACACAGCAGCCGCACTGATTCCTCTGGTCTACCTAATCGATGAGATCGCCTCCGATCTCAAGGGCAAGCCGGTCGTACCCATGGAGCGTATGCGGGAATTCGACCGGCGCTTTCGACTGGTCGGATGGCAGGGACTGATCGGGATGGCTGTCGCCGGCCTCGACATGGCGTTCTGGGATGCGATCGCGCGGGCGCTCGATCAGCCCGTTGTCTGTCTCCTTGGCGGGACGCCGGTATCGTTACCTGCATACGACAGCTACGGGATCATCGATCCGAAGGTCGATGAAAAGGCGATTTTGCGTTCGGTCGACGAGGGCTTCCGCGCGATCAAGATTAAGATTGGCGACGGCGATCTCGATAAGGATGTGAAGACTGTCGGCGCGGTGCGGTCGATGATCGGCCCAAAAATCAAGCTGATGGTTGACTACAACCAGTCGCTCGATCCCGTCGAGGCATGCCGCCGCATCTTGCGACTCACCGAGTTTGATCTTCATTGGGTCGAGGAACCGGTCAAAGCCGAAGACCTTCGCGGCCACGCGCAAGTGCGCGCCGCCGTTTCCATACCGATCCAAACCGGGGAGAACTGGTGGTTTCCCCGCGACATGGCTAAGGCGATCGCGGCCGGCGCCTCGGACTTGGCGATGCTCGACGTCATGAAAATTGGTGGCGTCACGGGATGGCTGAGCGCCATGGGTCAAGCTGAGGCCGCCACGCTCCCGGTTTCAAGCCACATCTTTGTCGAGGCAAGCGCCCATCTGCTTGCAGTCACGCCGACCGTTCATTGGCTCGAGCATCTCGATATCGCCGGAGCCATTCTCGCCGATCCATATCGCCCGGTCGGCGGGACGATGACAGCCAGAGGTCCAGGTTTCGGCCTCGAATGGGACGAGAAGGCAATCGCGCGGCTCGCGAGTGGTCGCCATTGATTGTTTTGCGCATTGAGGTTTCAGCCATGGACACGCGGCGCGGTTACCGAGCTCCAAGGACAGGTTGTCACAGTATGGTGATTAACAGTGCGAGTGAGGCCGGCGAGAGCCTTGCACGCGTGGAGGTCATCGAGGGAATTGTTGGGAAATTCGCGTGCAGCGATTGTCAGGGCAACGGCTGGCAGAGCTGCCAACCGCCAAACAGCGATCGCGAAGAGAAATGCGGCCGATGCAAGGGCGCAGGATTCCTTCTTGTCGGTTTGTGACAACCAGTAGCGGACGCGTGTGCATGGATCGCTGATATCGAACATACAGCATGAAATCACTGCGAGCGGCAGATAGGATTTGCCGTTGGATTGCCTAGATCG
This sequence comes from Xanthobacteraceae bacterium, assembly GCA_030038415.1. Classification (GTDB taxonomy): domain Bacteria; phylum Pseudomonadota; class Alphaproteobacteria; order Rhizobiales; family Xanthobacteraceae; genus BOG-931. The sequence continues at coordinate 8,605 of JASHOX010000194.1, read as the reverse complement.
AGCTATGGCGTCGCCGGGAGTGCGGCCGAAGGGAACTTATGGCCAGGAACGACAGAGAGCTGAACGATCTCGGCGTTACGCGCTATGACGTTCATGCCGAGACTCGCAAGCCTTTCTGGCGGGCGTGGCAGAGAAGCCGTGCGATGAGCATGAATGGTCTCTCACCGCGCTTGGATCAGGTTGCTGCCTCATACTCTTCAATTCTCCTTTGCGAAGTACTCGCATCCCGCCTGTCGAGATGATCGCATTTAATCGGCCATGCACATTTTTTCACTTGACCGTTTGGGTTAGCTAAGCCGAGATCGCTTGCTAAACAGGTGCCGCGCGCTCGCCCTGCCGGAATGAAACTAACTGCCATGGTAAATCACCGCGTCGCGGTCTCGTCCATCGTTGCGAAGCCCGGTCGAAACAGAGAAAAAGACGCGATTATCGGATGGCGCAAGCCGCACTACGCCTGGGTAGTTGCCGGGTTGACATTCGCAACGCTGCTGATGGCGGGAGGAATACGAGGCGCTCCGGGTATTCTCGTCGTACCACTTGAAACCGAGTTTCATTGGTCGAGAGCGACGATCTCATTTGCCATCGGTGTCAATATTTGTCTCTACGGGCTGATCGGTCCGTTCGCCGCGGCACTGATGGAACGCGTCGGTTTGCGCCGAACGATGCTGGGGGCGCTGGCCGCGATCGGCACCGGGGTGCTGATGACGTCCGCTATGCAGCAACCGTGGCAACTTGTCTTGCTCTGGGGCGTCATTGTCGGCGCTGGCACCGGCGTTACAGCAAATGTGCTGGCCGCCACGGTGGCGACACGTTGGTTTGTGGCGCAACGCGGCCTTGTTGTCGGACTGCTCGCCTCGGCGGCGGCAGCTGGACAGCTCGTCTTTCTTCCGCTGCTCGCCGCGATCACAGTATCCGAAGGCTGGCGCTGGATGGTACTCGCCGTCGCTGCCGTAGCGTTCGGCCTTATTCCTCTGGTGGCCATACTGATGCGTGACAGGCCCGAAGACCTCGGCCTCACGCCCTATGGCGATACCGCCGGAATTGGCGACCGACACACCAAGCCCGCCATAAATAATCCCATGCGAGTCGCGTTTGCTGCACTCGGTGCCGGCTTGCGCTCCCGCGATTTTTGGCTGATGGCAGGAAGCCTTTTCGTCTGCGGCGCCTCGACGAATGGGCTGATCGGCACTCATCTTATTCCCGCCTGTATCGACCACGGAATTCCGGAGGTCACCGGGGCAAGTCTGTTGGCAGGGATGGCAATCTTCAACTTCCTTGGCGCCACCAGCTCTGGCTGGCTCAGTGATCGCATGGACCCGCGCATATTACTTGTCGTCTATTATGCACTGCGTGGATTATCCCTAGTCTATCTGCCATTCGCGTTCGACTCGTTCTACGGCCTATCGATGTTTTCCGTTTTCTATGGATTGGATTGGATCGCAACGATCCCAGCGACCATACGACTCATCGCGACTCGCTTTGGCACGGAGAAAACAGGGATCATGTTCGGCTGGCTGATGGTCATGCATCAGATCGGCGGCGCGATGGCCGCATTTGTCGCCGGCGTTCTCCGCATGGATCTTGGTACGTATCTACAAGCCTTCCTCTTATCCGGGGCCATGTGTTTGATCGCCGCTGTGATGGTCCTGTTCATCGCCGGTCCATCTAAGACGCCACGATCGGTCGTTGCGCCATCTCCCGCATAAGTAACCGAACGGAGGTCAAGATGCACGCTGCCCTTGTCCGGGCCTACGCCTTCTGCGAGCGGTTCGGCCTACGCTTGCCGATACTTCTGGCGCCAATGGCCGGCGCTTGCCCGCCATCGCTCTCGATCGCCGTTGCAAATGCAGGCGGCCTCGGTGCGTGCGGCGCGCTGTTGATGCAGCCGAAAGCCATTCTCGAATGGGCCGCAGCGGTGCGCGAGGGCAGCAACGGAACATTTCAGTTCAACTTGTGGGTTCCCGATCCGCCGCCGAAGCGCGATGCCGCACGCGAAGAGAAAGTCCGCAAGTTTCTAGGACAATGGGGACCGGAGGTGTCGATCGAGGCGGGGGACGCCACGCCACCGGATTTCAGTGCCCAATGCGAAGCGCTGATGGTGGCTTCGCCCGCGATCGTGTCGTCGATCATGGGACTTTATCCGCCCGAGTTCGTGTCACGGCTCAAGGCGCGGAAGATCGTTTGGTTCGCCAACATTTCCACCGTGGCGGAAGCCCGCGCTGCAGAGGCGGCGGGCGCCGATGTTATCGTTGCGCAGGGCATGGAGGCCGGCGGACATCGCGGCTGTTTCGATGCAACTCGTGCGGAACAACAAATGGTTGGGCTGTTCGCGCTGCTGCCCGCCGTCGTCGATGCCGTGCGCGTTCCGGTCGTTGCCACCGGCGGCATCGCCGATGGGCGGGGTGTCGCTGCGGCATTGTTGCTCGGCGCGAGCGCGGCGCAGATCGGTACCGGGTTCCTGCGCTGCCCGGAGGCGAAGACGCATCCAGCTTGGGCCGAGGCACTCAGCGTTACGGCTCCGGAAGGCACGATCGTAAGTCGTGTTTTCAGCGGCAGGGCCGGCCGGAGCATTGCGACGGATTATGTAAGAGCCGCGACCGCGCCGGACGCGCCTGCTCCTGCTGCTTATCCGGTGCAGCGCGGTTTGACCGCGGCCATGCGGGAAAGCGGCGGCAAAGCGGGCGACGTTCACCGCATGCAAGCCTGGGCCGGACAGTCCGCAGCCATGGCGCGTTCGGACCCCGCCAGCGAGGTTGTGCGTCGGGTTTGGCAAGATGCCGAGGCGCTCTTGGCGTGAGTCGGGTCTGGACCGCGCCATAGCGAGTGCGACCGTTAACGTGCGAAGTTGACAGTGGGGTGGATTACTAAGCAAAGGCTAGACCCGCCGCCACCGCCATCAGAATGATCAGCGGCATGGCGCCCAATAGCCACGCCCGCGCGTAGACCTGACGCTCAATATTTGGCTTCTCGACCAATGCGCTGCCCACGGCAAGCCGTATCGGTGAAAACATGGTCAATGCCGCCGCAGCGACGTTCTGCACAGCCGCGAGCCAAGGCACGCTCAGATGCGCGGCTCTCGCAAATGCGACTTGGGCTGACATCAACAGCCCGTTCGAACTATTGCAGCTACTGGTCAAAAATCCGAATAGTCCCGCCGACAGTGGCGTTGCCAACGCCGCGCCCGGTCCGAGCGCCGCTCGCAAACCCCCAGCGAGGCCGTTGGCCATCCCCGAAACGGTCATCACTTGCGCCAAGGTGAGGAACAGCGCGATCGCAGTTACCGGAGTCTTTCCCTGTTTCCATGCGCGATCAAACGCACCGGGGATGGATTGCGGTCGCGCCGTTGCCAATGCCGTCATGAGCCCAACTGCCGCCAACCAGCAACCCGGATGAAGCAAGGGGTAAAACGCCGGTCCGTCGGCAAATGGCCGAATGGCAATGGCCTCGGCGAGGAAATGATTGATCCGCGGAACGGCCCTGGTGGTGGCGAGGCCTCCGATCAGAATCGCGTAAGGCAAACCGATATGGATAGCAGATAGCCATTTGTCGCTGCTCGGTCGATCTGCGAACGCAAACCTCAAGAGGATGATCGGCCCGAGCGCCGCCATGCCAGCGATTTCAGGACCGAGTTTGGCATTGGCAAGAACGAGCAAGCCGGCAATCGTCAAAGTTAGGAAGACCTCGGCGACGAAAGTCCGGAAAGTGCCAGGTACGCCCGCGACCGCTGCGAATCGCCAGAATAGACACAGCCAGCCCAGCAGCAGTGGTAGTGTCAGTAGCGCGCTGTGGACGCCAAGAGTGGCAGGGGACAAACCCGCGAGCTCTGCGCCCACGATCGTACCGTTCGCCATGGCACCCCAAGGCACCAAAATTTGGCTGAATAGGCCGAATATCACGGCGTGGATCGGAGCGAGGCCGATGCGCTTGAGGGTAGGGGAGATTGTTACCTGGCCTACGCCGTAACCGGTAGCGGCTTCGGCAAAGGGTCCTACAAGAAAACACGCGTTGTATAATTCTCGACGTCGCATGGCGGTTGGAATGGGCACCGATGCATCCGCAACAGGTGCTGCAGCGACAATTTCGCGGAAGAAGAGCCCGCCAATAATGACGGCTCCGATGAACAAAGCGAGCCAAACGCCCTGGGCGGCACCCACGACTGCTTCCCGCAGCTTGAAATGGTTGGGTGCCGAAATGAGCGCTACCGGGATCGAAATAAGGAGGCCCAAAATCCCGGCGGCAATGGATGATACTCTGCCGGATGCGATCAGGGCGGCGATGGCGAGGACCGGGAGGGACCAGAGCAGATAAAGCAAAACTGTCTAACTCCGTCCTGCCGTGGCGTTGCCGGTGAAAGATTGCGATCGCCGAAAGCGATAGAAAAAAATGGCTACGGGACGTCCCATCGAGCGCAAGGCCTCGAATCCACCAAGGTGAGCTATGATCGGCAACGATCGCCACGCGGTGAATATCATGCGCTTCATAACAGGCAGCGTCGCCGAACCGCTAAAATAGCGGCGTCCACCAGCGTGTCCACATTTCTCTAAACTCGTGCTCCGATCGCTGCGCCGGGGCTCGAGGTTGCTTCGATCCGTCGGCCCAAGTTTCGAGCGCTTGCAATGTCGAACAGAACAATATGCGGAACACACCCTTGTGTCGGCTAACGGAGTGAGACTCCGGTGTTCGCTCCTTCTGGCGCCAATTGGCGTCGCTGTTACGCGAATGAGGATTAGCCGGCAACATTCACCGTCCCTCCATTCTTGTGAACAGGGTGCGGTAGCGGTTTTCCGTCGACAAACGATAAATCTTGGGGGGCAAATGAAAAACATTCACCGTCACTGTCGTGCGTGTCTGAAATGAGCATATTTCAACGCTGACTGAGATTTTCTCATCACCAGACGATGAAATTCTTGATTCCCGGTGCTTCCGCCCAAGCTCCGGCCGCCTGGTTGCCCGGCCGCATTGGCCGACTACCGGACGCGTTCTATAATGGCGACGCCGACGCATTGAATAGGGATCGGGGACATGGCCTTTCGGCTTCCACCGTTAAGTTCACTTCGGGTCTTCGAGGCTGCTGCCCGTCACAACAGCTTCGGCAAAGCGGCCGATGAACTTAACCTCACGGCGAGCGCCGTCAGTCACGGCATTCAGAACCTTGAAAGCTGGCTTGGCGTCGAGCTTTTTTACCGCAAAGCGCGCGGCCTGCGGCTGACGGAGGCCGGCGAAACCTATGCGCCCGTCGTCAATCAGGCATTGAGCATGCTCGCCAAGGCGACCGATCAGATTCCCGGACGAAAGGCGACCGGAACGCTGTCGATCAGCAGCGCGCCGACGTTTGCCAGCAAGATTCTGTTGCGCCGTCTGGAAAAATTCTCGGCTCAGTTTCCAGATATCCTGGTCACAATCGACACCTCGCAGCGCGTGGTCGATCTCACGCTCGACGATTTTGATATCGCGATTCGGTTCACGTCGATGCAGAAGCACGCGCCGAATTGGACGTTGCTCGGAGTGGAGACGCTGCTGCCAGTCTGCAGCCCTGGTCTGAAGAAGCAATTTGGTGGCGTCGCGGACGCCGCTCTGCTGTCGCGCGCGCCGCTTATCCACGTCACCTCGGTTTCCGCCGACTGGGCCCGCTGGTTTCAGGCCAATGGAGTGGAGCTGCCGTCCTCGATCGGCGGACTCCGCGTCGACACCATGCAGATGGGTTTTGACGCCGCCATATTGGGTCTCGGTATCGTGCTGGGACGGCGGCCGCTGGTCGATGAGGACATCGAGAGCGGCCGGCTGGTCCCGTTGACAACTCAGACCATTACCAGCGACAGCGGTTATTGGCTGGTCACGGCCCGGAACGACTTTCAGAAGCCCGAAGTCAAACTGTTCCGCCGTTGGCTTTTGTCCGAGCTCGCCATCGAGACCGATAGTAAGTCCGCGCATTCAAGCGCGCACACCATACAACGACTCCCTCGATAGCTTCAGGATCCGACAAGTATATTCATTCATGTTGTTTGAGAGGGCCGTTCGATTCCCGTTAAGTCAAACTCAATCACGGATGAAAAAATCGCGCGTGCACCCGCTCTGCTTTGGCGCTTTATCTGCGTCGTGCCGTCAGCTCCGATTTAAAACGGCATGGAATCGGTGAATTTTTGCTCAGGGGAATGCTGGCACGCTCGGCGAGGCGAGGCCTGAAGACACTGAGCGTCTCGGTGCTTCGAGAGAATTACGCGATACTGCGGTTGGCCGCGAAAATTGGTTACGTGCAGCGAGAGGAATCCGCGAACGCAGACAACACGCGAGCGGTTTGCTATTCGGACAAGCGAGGGCGCCCCCTCTACCGGCGCAGACGCATGATCTAAACTTGCTATCCGAACCATCCCGGGTGTTGGGTCACCGCGGTCACGGCAATAAAAAACAGCAGAACACAAACTAATCCGACCTGAAACGCAAGATACTCGTTATCGGTCATTTGGTTCATTCCATAGATGGTGTTGATAGACTCCGTCCAACCCCTTTCTCTGCGCTCGATCGCATCACGAATATTCAAGGTGGATGTAGGCTCTTGAGAGCGCCTCATCGGGTTGTTCCCAATGCCATGTCGGTTCCGATGTCGACTCCCGCAAAAAAGCTGCACCCGGGCCCGTGAATGTGGGACCCGGGTGCGAGTGGGAGAGCACGACACTTTACGCTACAAACCCAGTTCCATTACGCCGGGACAGCGACGGCGCGCGAAACCGGTTTCTCGACGATCGGCATGTTAATGAGCGCCGAGAAGATACCGAGTGCGATCGATAGGTACCATACCGGGTCGTATGAGCCGAAACGGTCGTACACGATGCCGCCGAGCCATGCGCCGAGGAAGCCCCCGATCTGATGACTGAGGAAGGCAAAACCCGCCAACGTTCCCAGCCATCGCGTGCCGAACATGACGGCGATGATGCCGTTAGTCGGCGGCACGACTGAGAGCCAGACTAAGCCCATGACGACGGCGAACGCGATAGCGCTGAACGGCGTTACCGGGAAAGAGATGAACGCGAAGATAGCGACCGCACGCACGAAGTAATTAAACGAGAGCAGGTAGCGCTTCGGCACGAAGTTGCAGAGCCAGCCGTAAGTGAGCGATCCGACGATATTGAACAGACCGATCGTCGCGAGCGTCCAGCCTCCGACCTGGGCGGAGAGGCCGCGATCCACCAAATATGCCGGCAAATGTACCGTGATGAACGCAAGCTGGAAACCGCAGGTGAAGAAGCCGATGACCAGCATGACATAAGAGCGCTGCGCGAAAGCTTCAGAGAGCGCTTGCCGCAACGACTGTTGGCTGGCCTCTTTGGTTCCATCGGCTTTCGGTGTCGCCAATGCCATCGATAGCGGCAGCACGGCGAGCATGCTCACGGCAAAGATCATGAGGGTCTGGTGCCAGCCGTACGAGTCAATCAGCATGACCGAGAGCGGCGAGTATATGAACTGCCCGAATGAGGCCGCAGCCGTGCCGAACCCAAAGGCGATCATACGGTACTCTGGCGGCAGCAGCTTTCCGAACGTTGCCACGATCATCATGAACGAAGTGCCGGACAGTCCGAATCCGATCAGCGCGCCGGCCGAGATATCGAGCACCGGAGCGCTGGTCGCATGTGCCGACAGGGCAAGTCCAGCTGCGAACATCAGCGCGCCGGCGCAGAACACTCGAACGGTTCCGAATCGATCTGCGATGGCGCCGGCGAGCGGCTGGCCGATGCCCCACAGCAGGTTCTGTAGCGCCAACGCAAAGGCAAAGACGTCGCGGCCCCAGTGATTGTCGGTTGACATCGGCGTCAGAAAGAAGCCGAGCGACGAACGTGGTCCGAAGGACATAAGTGAGATCAGACAGCCGAAGCCGATGATCAGGAACGGCGTGCGCCAGGTGCCGGTCACGACTCCGGTTTGTGGGGCGATGGAGCGGTCAGTGCTCGTCATGACTTTTCTCCTAACGGAGCAAATCTCAAATAAGGACTCTGAAAATAGAAGCCAGACCAACGTAGCCCAAACGAAAATTTCTACCCTTACCAATAATTTGGCTCATCCTCGGGGCCGCTGCGGCCGGGCCGGTGCTCTCCGGCAACGCACAGCTGGCCAGCAGCAAATCTATCCAGTCTACCGCTTGTTATTGTTGCTGCTCTATTTGCCATGCGGGCATAACGAGCAGCGAAAGTGGCTCCGTTAGGTTAAAGCATGGTTTTTTCAGAGATTATGCCTTGGGGGCGAATGCCATATGGAGATCAGAGATGAATATTTTTCATTATATGTGAGCCGATATCATTTGTGTCGGTATGTTCATCGCCACAGTTTAACGACCACGCTGTGGCTAGTGTAATCAAGTGTCATTCGCCGAGCGACATTAGAGCGTCGCCATGATTTGCGCCGAAAAAGCTGAAGTTAGGGACCCCGTGTCTCAACACATCAAATCATCGCGGATAACGGTTCCGCAGATTCGGGGCCGTAAAGGCAAGGAGAAGATCGTGGGCTTGACGGCCTACACCGCGCCTATGGCGGCGGCCCTCGACCCAATCGTAGATCTGATGCTGGTTGGCGATACTCTCGGTATGGTGGTTCATGGATTGCCGACGACCATCGG
>JASHOX010000193.1 GCA_030038415.1 Xanthobacteraceae bacterium | reverse complement strand
GGCGGGTCCGCGTCCGCCGCCGGCGGCGAACAGCGGCTCGGCCTCGCGGCGCGCCGGTTCGGCGGCATCGAGCGATCGGCCGTGCCGCGCGACAATGCGATTGAGCTCGGCCAATGCTTCGATCTGATCGACGATCACGCGACGCATTTGCGCCGTGCTTTCGGCGGTCTCCTGCGGCAGTTCGAGAATGCCGCGGCGCAACTCGCTGCGCGTGGTCTCGAGCTCGCGCTGCATCTCCGCCGCCATCTGCTTCATGCCTTCCATGATCTCGGTGAAGCGGCCGGCGCTCTGGGTGAACATGGCCTGCACTTCGGCGGAGGCCTCTTCGTAAATCGAATTGAGCGCCTCGCTGGTTCGTAGCCGTTCCTCGTCGGAGGTTTTGCGCACCAGATCGTATTGCTGCTCGATCGATTGTACGCTTTCATTGCTGCTCTCGGCGATGATACCGGCGATTTCGCGCGCCCGCGCCGCCGCGGTATCGAGCGATTCGTCGAGCAGGCCGGAGAAGCGCTCCAGCCGCTGGCCGAAATCCTCGGTTCGCGCATCGAGCGTCGAGACCAATGCCTCAATCGACGCATGCCGCGCGGCAATCGACTCGTTGGTCCGCCGGTTGCTGGTGTCGAGCAGTTCGACCGCCTCGGCGAGTGTCCGCCCATGCGAGCTGAACTGATCCGCGAGATCGCCGAGATCGTGCAGCACCTTGGCGGTGACCGAGTTGAACGTGCCGAGATGCTGCTCGACCTTGGCGGTCGTCGCCCCGCTCTTGCTGGAGAGATCACTCATGGCGGCGACGAATTCGGAGACCCGTGTGGCCATGGTGTGCTCGATCGAATTCATGTTCTCCTGAGCGCCGCTGAGCACTTCCTGGAGCAGAATATTGGCTTCGCGCAGGCGCTCAAACAGAGCGGTGGAATCGGAGCGCAGCATGGTGTGCGTCTCCATCATCTCCGCCACCGTCGCCGCGGCAGTCTGCTTCGACTCCTCGATCGCGCCCTTGGTCGCCCGATGCAATTCTTCGAGCGTCCGGGTTATCGTCAGCTTGGCGGCCTCAGTGACGCCGACCGCGCCCTCTTGCATTTGCCCCAGCGTTCGGGTGATGGCGCCGGTGGCGTTGAGGCTTGCATCGTTGATCAGGCGGGCGATTTCTTCGCTCTTGTCCATCATGGTCTGGGTAAAGACGAAGCCCTTGGCATCGATCGCCTTCACCGCTTGATCGGTGGCGCGCGACACCTCGCCGGCAAACTGTTCGCCTTTTCCGGTCAGCGCCACGATCAGCCCGTTGGCATTCTGGTCCAGCACACGCGTCATGTCGTCGACGCGTTGCGTCATCGCGCTATGGATTTCGTTGGCCTTGCCGACCAGATTGCGCGAGACTTCGGTGCTCATGCCGATCAGTTTGCGCTCGGCCTCGTTGACGCCGCGGCCGATCGCGTCGGCGGTGGTCTGCGTGCTCTTGGCGAGAACGTCGGCCGCCGTGGTCGTGGTCTTGCCGATCGTTTCGCTGGCGGCGGTGGCGCTCTTGGTGATCGTGTTGCTCAGCGCGCCGGCGCTGCGGTTGAGCGAGACGGTCGCTTCCGCGGCGCTGCGGTTGAGCGCCTCGGTCGCCGCGACGCTTGCCGCCGCGCTCTTGCCGAGCGCTTCGGTGGTGTTGGCCGCCAGCTGCGCGAGTGCCCGCTCGGCGCTGTTCGAATTCGTCTTGATCGAATCCGATAGCTGCTCCATGCGCGAATTGAGCAGATCGGCCGCGGCGCGGCTGCTCAGTTCGAGCTGGTGCACGACGGTCTCGGCGCGACCGACCAAAAGCTGCTCCAACTGGCCGATCCGGCCGTCGAGCGTGTTGGCGACGTCAAGCGCCCCCTGGCCGAGCGTCGAATCGATTTTTGCGATCCGTTCGCTCAGAGTCTCGCCCAGTTTGACGGCGCGCGAGTCGATCAGCGCCGTAACGTCGCTGATGCGCTTGTCGACGGCGGCGGCGACCTCCTTGCCGCCGTCGGCGAGCACCTTGGCGATATCGACCATGCGCGCCGACAGTGCGTCGGTGAGGGTCTGCGAACGGCCGTCCAGCGCCTCCTGGAACCGCCCTAGCCGCTGATCGAGAGCGGTGGTGACCTCGTTGGCCTTTGCGGTAACGCGATTGTCGAAGCTGTCGACGTAAGTGCGCATCGACTCGGACACGTCCTGCGTGCGCGCGCCGAGCCGTTCGACGAGCTCGGAGCCGTAGGTCTTCACCGTGCGATCGAATTCGGCGAGATGCCGGGTGATCAGATTGCCCAGCGTCGAGGAGTCGCGCGAGATGCGTTCGCCGAGCTCCGCGCCGGTGTGACTGAACATCTGCTCGAAGGCGGCAAGGCGCGTCGCCAGCATTTCCTTCACCGCGTCGTTGCGCGTTGCGATAACGCCGGCGACGTGCTCGGCGCTCTCGCGGACCTGATCGGTCATCGCGGCGCTGCGCGAAATCAGGGTCTCGGCAAGCTGACTGCCGGCCTCCTCCAGCTTGTTCGCCACCTCGCTGCCGCGTAGATCGAGATCGACGAGGAGCGATTCGCCGGAGGATTTAAGCGTGCTGTTGACCTCTTCGGCGCGGATCGCGATCGTCTCCGCGAGTTGATTCGAGGTTTCGACAATGGCGTCGGTCAGTTCCTGCGATCGTCCGACCATCAGGTCGACGACGGCGAGCGACTTCTCGGAGAATGATTCGGCGACCCGGTCGAGCCGGGCGGTCATCATATCTTCCAGGCCGGTCGCGATCTCGGCGAATTCCTCGCCGATGTGATTGGTCTTGAAATCGAGGCTCGAACTGAGCCGCTCGCTGGCCGAGGAAATCGCCTGCGTCGTTTCGCTGCTTGCCGCTTCCAGCCGATCCAACAGATCGCCGCCGCGCTCGCTCAGCTGCGTGATCATATTGTCGCCGATCTGATCAAGCGTCAGCGTGATGTGCTCGCCACGTTCCGCCAGGGCGTGCGTGATGCGTTGCGCAGCCTCGTTGACTTGCTGGCCGACCAAATCGCTGATCGTGGAAAGATCCTGCGTCAGATCGATGTGGACGTTGTTGATCGCAGAGCGAACCTGCTCGGCTTGGCCGACCAGCGTGTCGCGCTGGCTGGCGAGATCCTGCAGCAACCCGCGGATCCGTACTTCGTTGTCGCTGTAGGTGCGTTCGAGCGCCGCAACCTCGTTCTGCACCAAAGCTTCGAGCTCGCTCGCGCGCGCCAGTGCCCGCTCGACGCCATCGCCCATGGCGGCCACTTCGCGACGGATGGCCTGGCCGACGGTGACGATCGAATCCCGCGCAACGCTCTCGGGCTCAGCGAGCCGCATGGCGACCCGCGCCATCGACTGGGCGATCAAGCGCAGCTCCTGGGCGCGCCAAGCCATGTGCGCGACGCCGAAGAAGAAAATGATCGGCAGCAGCGCGGCGGCGCCAAGGCCGATCATCAGCGCAATCGGCGAGCGGCCGCCCCCGAGCGCGGCATTGATGTCCGACAGATAGGCAAGCGACAGCGACAGACAGCCGACAATCCAGGCGACGGAAAACGCGGTGGCGACGAAATAGGACGAGCGGGCCGGCCGGCGCTGCAGCGCGTGCAGGATTTGGCCGATCGATTGCTGATCGTCATTGGCGGCACGCGCCGCGGGGCCGGCGAGATCGCGGCTACCGACCGCGTCGGAATCGAACAGATCGTCGCTGGCGGGAGCGGCCGGCGCGCTTTGCGCGCGGCTTTCGGCGGGGCCGGACAGAAGATCGGCCATGCCCTCGGGCTGGCTTGCGGCCTGCTGTTCTTGCTGTTGGAGATTGAGGGCTTCTTGGATCGCCGACAGCGCCGCTTCGGTCGGATCCTTCATCTTCTTCGGGTAGTTGGCCATATCGGTCGTCGCCTCGCGTGTTACGCTTGACTAGGACGGGCCAAGAACGCCGAGCCTAGCGCTCGGCATAATGTTCAGGCCGCGCCACGAGCGCGTGATCGTTGAATCCTCGCCAGTTCCTGGGCGTCCCCAGCAAGCCGTCATGTTGCCCTAGGAACACCTATCCTATCGATCTGGCAGATCGAAGAAAACTGGTTCGGCAACGTCCCTTTAATCATCGTTAACGGGTTGTTCACCCTAGCCATTGTTGTGCCAACAATGCGGCCGCCGTTGGGCCAAGCGCCTATCGGATGGTGCGCCGGTCAGGCCCTGCTTCCGGTAAGAATTTGCTTACTGTCGGCATGAAAGAACACGGCTCATTTCCCTGTTCCGTAAGCCATTTGTGCTGTTGTCGTCGCCGCGTGTGAAAAATCGGACCGAACCAAGAATGCAGGTTCGGCGGGGAGAACGTTATGACGACGTCGCGTTCGATGACCGCGGCAGCGGACGACCGCAAGGTCGCCGCCATCGATGAGACCCACCTTGAGAGGATGACGCTCGGCGATCGCCGGCTGGAACGGGAGGTCCTCGAACTTTTCCTGCGGCAAACGACGATCATGCTCGATCGCATCGTCAATGCCCCCCCACCTTTGGCTGCCGCAGCCGCCCATACGCTGAAGGGTTCGGCACGCGGCATCGGTGCATGGCGCGTGGCGCGCGCGGCCGAGCTTCTGGAGCATGCGGCTGCAGAAGAGGAGGGCGAAGAGGCCAAATGCGACGAAACGGGGCGTGATTTGACTGATGCGATCGAAGAACTAAAGGCCGCAAGCCTCGAAGCCAGCGCTGCAATCGGCGCTCGCCTGACGATGCTGCTGGTGGAATTCGGCCGCCGACTCTGATTGCGGCCCGAAGCTGCCGTACTGGCGCACCGCCGCCTGAGCCGATAGAACAGGGCGGCAGAACCGCTTGCCAGTTGTCTGTCCGACCAAGCTGCCCTCCGTCATTCGCGCTTTCCGACATGGTTCAGATCACTTTCATCGACTCCCGCGGCACTGCCCGCACCGTCGAAGGCGAGGCCGGTTCAACGGTCATGGAGACCGCGATCAAGAACGGCGTTCCAGAAATCGAGGCGGAATGCGGCGGCGCCTGCGCCTGTTCGACATGCCATGTCTATATCGAAGAAGCTTGGCGCGAGAAGGTCGGCGAGCCTTCGCCGATGGAGGAGGACATGCTCGATTTCGCCTACAATGTGCAGCCGAATTCGCGCCTGTCCTGTCAGATCAAGGTCCGGGAGGACCTCGACGGGCTGATCGTGCGCACGCCGGATCGGCAAGCCTAAGCCGGAACAATCAAGGCTCTGCTGGCCCAGATCCCGGGCCGCCGAATTGAGCCTTCCCCTGCCGCGTGGCGCAGGCTAGACACTCGCCACCTCATCAACCCATCGATTAAGCGAAATTACGGATACGCTATGAGTGAACCTATCAAGACCGACGTTGTCATCGTCGGCGCCGGCCCGATCGGCCTGTTCGCGGTGTTCGAACTCGGCTTGCTCGACATGAAGTGTCACCTCATCGACATTCTCGACAAGATCGGCGGTCAATGCGCCGAGCTCTATCCGGAGAAGCCGATCTACGACATTCCCGGCATCCCCTTTACCAGCGCGCAGGGCCTGGTCGACGCTCTGTTGCAGCAGATCAAGCCGTTCAACCCGCTATATCATTTGAACGAAATGGTGGAGACGGTGGAGAAGATCGGCGATCCGCTGTTTCGCGTCACGACCGATCAAGGCAAGGTCTTTGAGGCCAAGATCGTCGTGATCGCCGCCGGCGGCGGCTCGTTCCAGCCCAAGCGTCCGCCGATTCCGGGCATCGAAGCCTATGAAGGCAAATCCGTGCACTATGCGGTCCGTAAGATGGAGTCGTTCCGCGACAAGCGCGTTTTGGTCGTCGGCGGTGGCGACAGCGCGCTCGACTGGACGCTTAATCTCGCACCAATCGCCAGTCATCTGACGCTGCTGCATCGGCGCAGCGAATTTCGCGCCGCGCCCGACAGCGTCAACAAGATGATGGCGCTGGTCGGCGACGGCAAAATCGATCTCGTCGTCGGGCAAGTCACCGCATTGTCCGGCGGAGACGGTCAAATCAGCAAGGCCATGGTCAAAACCAACGACGGCTCGGCATTCGAGATCGCCTGCGACGCGCTGCTGCCGTTCTTCGGCCTGACGATGAAGCTCGGGCCGGTCGCCAATTGGGGATTTGAGCTCAAGAACAACGAATTGATCCCCGTCGATAGCGCAGCTTTCGAGACTTCAATCCCCGGCATTTTCGCCATCGGTGACATCAACTGGTATCCGGGCAAGCTCAAACTCATTCTTTCCGGTTTTCACGAGGCGGCGCTGATGGCGCAGAAGGCCTATCGCTACGTCTATCCGGAAAAGCGGCTGGTATTTCAGTACACGACATCGTCGACGAGCTTGCAGAAGAAGCTCGGCGTTGCGCCGGAACGGCCCGCTGCGCCTGCTCGCGCTGCGACCTGACTACGGCGTTCGCGCTGGCGGTGCCGTGGCGGCCGGCTGAGGCGCTGGAAGGACCGCAGGTGCCGGCCCGCTCGGCGGCGGCAGCGGTTCGGCTTGAACTGTGGGCGGCGTCCGCAATCCCAGCACCCCGCGCACGGCCGGCAATGCGGCATCGGCCATGGCGGCGTAGCCTTCGGCGGTGGGATGCACCGCGCCGCCATAGACCGCGCTGAGCACACCCCATAACGCATCGTGGATGTCGCTCGGTTTCAAGATCGCGGGCATACCCTCGGGGTATGTCATGGCGGTGAAATAACTGTCATTGGCCGTTCTGATCCAACGTGCTCGCGAAGCATAGGGTTGATAATCGCTCGGCGGTTCGCCGCAGGCCATCGGATTGTCGGGGGCGACGTTCGGATCGGTTTGGAAGCTGTTCCCGTTGGTCAAAAAGCAATTGCGGTCGAATTCCGGATCGCTCGGGGCGCGCACGCACATGCCGTGCCGGACGAATTCCGCCTGATGGCCGTCGACGAACGTCATGCCGTCGGTGGTCGGATTGCGACACGTCTTGTTGCCTTCGCAGGTCGCCAGCGCTCGGATGCCGGGCAAGAATTTGGTGTCGACGAACTGCGCGGCGGCGCGCAACCGCTCGGCGTCGGCACCGAAGGCCGGGTGCACGTCCAGGCCGTCGCGACCGCCGGGGCACGGCTTGTCTTGCGTTTCCATTGCCGGATTGGGGTACGAGACAAACACCACCCGGTCGAGATTGCCGCCGACGAACGGTTTTAGCGCCGCACGCATTTGCGCGAATTCGTCCGGCAAATCCTGCTCCAGGGATTTTGTGGCGTCGGCGACGCTGGCGATGGCGCCGCCCTGCTTGAGCAGAATCCGTTCCGTCGTCGCTTCGACGATGACGTTGGCGACCAGCCCGGCGAAATTCACGTCGTTGGCCCCTATCGTCAACAGCACCATGTCGAGGTTGCGCTTGGGGTCCTGGCGGCGCACCGCCGCCATCACGTCTCGGATCTCGGCGAATTGCGCCGGCGCGGTGCCCGAGCAGGTTTCGATGCCGACCACCCACGGGCAATCGTCGGCGCGCTGACCCGCGAACATGCCGGCACCGATGGTCGCGCCGGTGCAGGCCAGCGGGACCAAAGTCACAGCGATATGCGGTTGCTCAATCGCCAGCGCTAGCATGGTGCGTACCTGATAACTGTACAACGACCGATGGCAGGCCGGATTCATCCAGCGCGCCCCATGGCGGTCCCAGTCTCTTGCCGCAGTGGGACTCGATGGCCCGTTTTCGCAGGATCGATCGTCGCCGTAGCCGGCGCGGCTTGGCCGGAAATACTGGCTGAAGCCGCCGCTGAGGAACCGCCTGAAACAGAAGCCGCCATCGAGCTCCACCGCTCTGTCCGGGTTGCCTTCGCCGGCGGCGATGGAATCGCCAAGCCCGGCGACGAGCACGTCGCGCACGGCCATCTCGGTCGAGACGCGCTGGGCAGTGCCGTCACCGAGCGGAATATCGACGGAGGCGATGGTGGTGCGACCCGATGGCACGCGCAGTTTGATTTCCTGATCGCACGGCGCGGTGGTCTGCTGCGAGGCTCCGTTGCCGGCGTCGAAGCTCCAGACGCAGTTCGCATCCTGCGGCGTCGGCCCGGAAAGCGTCACGCCGATCGGATGGTCGGCCGGCGTCAGGTAATTCTCGCGTACGCCGTCGCGTTCGCAGGTCTCCAGAAGGTTGCCGAAATTATCGAGGCACAGATCGGCGACGATGTCCTTGGCCCAGCCGAGGCCGCCGGTGGCGCGTTCGAGCCGATCTTCGGCGGCGAGAACGCCGTCGCCCCGGCTTGCTGCCGCGAGCCGCAGGAAATCCGCCTCGTTGCGAAACAGGCGAAACCGGTTTTTGACTTCCCATACGATGTGGAAATCGCCTGTTCCCGCAAGCGGTGCCGCCGGCGCCGCCGGCTCCGCTCCGAGAGGCGGCGTAGCCGTTCCGGGGGACGGCGCAACCGTCCCCGGAGCCTGCGCCAGGGCTACGCCGAGCGGCGCTACGGCCAACAGCACAACCAGAATGAAGGAGAGGCGCATTTTTGTGACAGGAGGCGAGCGGTAGTCCTTCTAGCACCCAGCTTGCGGCGGAAATGTGAGGATGGCATCAAGAACGCCAAGGATTCGCTCCTGTCTTGTCGCAAGCCATCGCCTCACGCAAGTTGTCAGAATGCCGGATTCCCCGATTATTACCAAGTGCGCCATCGCCGGCGGCGGTCCCGCCGGGATGATGCTCGGCTTTCTCCTGGCGCGCGCCGGGGTCGAAGTCGTTGTCCTGGAAAAGCACGCGGATTTCTTCCGCGATTTTCGCGGCGACACCGTGCATCCCTCGACGCTCGAATTGATGTACGAATTGGGCTTGCTCGATCAATTCTTGAAGCTGCCCCACCAGAAACTTGAGACGCTCAGCGCCCAGATTGGCGAACGACATCTCAACATGGTCGATTTCCGCCATCTGCCCACGCACTGCAAATTCGTCGCCTTGATGCCGCAGTGGGATTTTCTCAATTTCCTGGCCGAACACGGCAAGCGCTACAAAACCTTCGACCTGCGCATGAAGGCGGAGGCGACTGAACTGATCGAAGAGGGCGGCCGCGTCGTCGGTCTGCGCGCACAAAGTCGCGAGGGTGCGATCGAAATCCGCGCCGATCTCGTCGTCGGCTGCGACGGCCGGCATTCGACGGTGCGGCAAAAGGCGCAACTCGTCGGCGACGACTATGGCGCACCGATGGACGTGTTGTGGTTTCGCCTCGCGCGCAAGACGACGGATTCCGCGGAGACCTTCGGCCATGTCGAAGCCGGCAAGATGATGATCATGCTGGACCGCGGCGAGTACTGGCAATGCGCCTATGTGATTGCGAAAGGCGGCATCGATCGCATCAAGGCCGAAGGGCTGGAAGCATTCCGCAAACGCGTGCTCGAAATGTCGCCGTTTCTGGCCGACCGCATCGGCGAACTTAAAAGCTGGGACGACGTCAAACTCCTGACCGTCACCGTCGATCGGCTGAGAAAATGGTGGCGGCCCGGTCTGCTCTGCATCGGCGACGCCGCACATGCGATGTCGCCGATCGGCGGGGTCGGCATCAATATGGCGGTGCAAGACGCAGTCGCAGCCGCCAACCGGCTTGCCGCGCCGCTCAAGGCGCGGACCGTAACGGACGCCGATCTGCACGCCGTCGAGCAATGGCGGACGCTACCGGTACGTTTCACGCAAACGCTGCAACTGACCATTCAGAAGCGAATCATCAGCCGCGTGCTCGCCGGCGGGCCGCGGCCGAAGCCGCCGCCGTTCTTCAAACTGTTTAATATCTTTCCGGTGCTGCGCCGCATTCCGGCGCGGCTTTTGGGCGTTGGCATTCGACCGGAGCATATTCGCACGCCGGAAATCGCCGCGCCCTGAACGCCCTTTCAGTTCCGGTGCCGCAATTCCGCGTCGGCGCGGGCGAGAATTTCGACGAGACTTGCTTCAGCCTCGGCGTCGCCTTCGAGCCGCTTGCCGACGGTTTCGCGCAGATGATCGAAGGCGGCCTCGAGCAGCGGCGGCAGCGTACGCCGGTTCTCACGCTCGCCGCGCGCGGCCCGCCGCCAGCGATTGACGCGTTCGCCAAGCGCGGTCAGCCGGTCGAGCACGACGTCGGCGAGCTCGCGATTGGTTTCGAGATAGGTGCGGCCCTCCTCGGTGATGGTGTAGAGCTTTTTCGAGCCTTCGCTCGCCGCGGTGACGTAGCCGGCTTCTTCCAGATAGGTCAGCGTCGGGTAGATGATGCCGGGGCTGGGGCTGTACCAGTCGGCGGTCTTCTCTTCCAAGAGCTTGATGATCTCGTAGCCATGACGCGGGGCTTCCGCGATCAGCGCCAGCGCGATGAGACGCAAGTCGCCCTGGGCCAGCATGCGCCTGGCGCGCATCCAGTCCTCGGGGTCGCGGC
>JASHOX010000192.1 GCA_030038415.1 Xanthobacteraceae bacterium | reverse complement strand
GGATAATCAAGGGCGCGGATGGCGCCGACAAGTTCCTCCACGACCGCCGCCTCCCGGTAAAGTGCGCAGACGACGGTGTAGATCGGCAATTCGCGGTCGTCGCGATGCGTGGGTCTGTCCGCGGCCGTCTCGCCGAAGCACGCGCTCAGCAGCCGCAGGATCGCTGCCGCCAAAAACAGCACGCAGCATAGACCGCTTACGCCTTCGATCGCGGAAAGGGGCGCAAGCGCGAAAAAGACGAACGCGGTGGCCACCAGGGCGAGGGTCCGCAGCGCCGGCCTGCCACGTTCCGGCGGCGCATTTGAGAATAGCGGCCGCTGCAAGCGAAGGCTGTCAGCGGCACGGCGGCCGAGGGCGCGCTGGCTATACTGGAAAACGAAATGGCGGAGCCGATCCGCCGAGGTCAGGCGGAACGATTGCAGCCACGGCGGACGTTGCTGGTGAGGATCGGCCAGCCGGCGGGCGGTGAGACCACGCGGCGCCACGATCCACACCAATCCGCGTCCCTCGCGCAGCGGCAGCAGCCCGGCCGCTGCGGCCTGCAGCAGTTGATCGTCGTCAAGCGGGCAGGCGCCGCGCGAAATTCCATCGAACCGCTCATAGGAGGTGTCGAGAGCGTTCGCCAGCGCCGTAAGATAGGCCTCCTCGGTGACGGCGTCGGCGCAGATCAGCACGCGCTCCGCACCGACGCCAATCGATCTTGCACGACGCTCGGCGGCGGCCAGGATGCGACGCGGCAACAGGTGGCGGACGCAATCGAGTTCCGGGCAGCCGCTCGGTCGGCTCGCGACAGGCTCGTGATGGCCAAGGTCCGGCAGGATCGTCGGCAGCGCGACGTCCGTAAGCCAATCTCTCGCTTTGGCGCGGCGAACAGCCGCGCCCCCAATGCCACCGACCGCCACCGTTGCCCCCCACACAACGCACAACGTTGACCGCCTCGACTTTTCCCCAAGCCCCCGCTAAGCGGGCCGAGAGACGGAAACAGACATGCAACCGGTACAATGGTGGCCTATGCCACCTGGAATAGCAATATCACGCAGTTTCACGCGAGCCATATTGGCGCTTGCGCCTGCAGTGCTGCTTTGCGCGGTTCTGGCTGCCGGCCCCGGCGCACGCCCCGCCTGGGGGCAGGATGGCGTGGCCTTGCCGCGGGGCGCCGCGGTCCCCGGATTCTGGGACCCGCGCCGCCGGCCGGAACGTCCCGACCTGTCGCGCATCCAATCGATCCGCTTTCTCACCGACCTCGATTATCCGCCATTCGACTATGCCGGCACGGACGGCAATCCAGCCGGGTTAAACGTCGACTTGGCACGGCTGTTATGCGACGAGATCAAGACCACCTGCACCATTCAGGCGCGCCGCTTCGATTTGCTGCTCGATGCGCTCAACGCCAATCAAGGCGACGCGGTGATTGCGTCGATTGCGCCGACCGCGCAGGCACGCCAGCGCGCCGATTTCACCGATCCGTACTACCGCACGCCGGCGCGTTTCGTGGCCCGCGTCGACAGCCCGATCGGCGACGTCCGGCCGGAGCTGGTCGAGGGCAAGAAGATCGCGGTCGTCGCCGGCACGGCGCACGAGGCGTTTCTGAAGGAAATGTTCACGGAAGCCGAGGTGAAACCATATGCCAATGACGAAGTGGCGCGCGCGGCGCTGCGCAACAAGGATGTCGATCTTTTGTTCGGCGACGGCATTTCATTGGCGCTCTGGCTCAACGGCACCGATTCGGCCGGCTGCTGCGCGTTCCGCGGCGGCCCTTATCTCGAAAGCCGCTTTTTCGGCGAAGGGATCGGCATCGCGGTGAAGCGCGGCAACGATCTGTTGCGGCAAGCCTTGAACTGGGCCTTGTTCCGGCAATGGGAGAAGGGCACCTATACCGATCTATGGCTGCGCTACTTTCCGATCAGCCCGTTTTGAACCGGTGCTGTTTGACGCTATACCGCGCGCGAATTTGAACGAAAGCCCGCTGTGATGACCAGTGCAGAAGCCTCCGCCGCTTCGCTTCGCGAAATCGCCGAGCTCTCCCATGCCTGGCCGTTCGAGGAGGCCCGCAAGATCGTCGCGCGATTGAAGCGCAAGCCTGAGGGCGAGGTGATTTTTGAGACCGGCTATGGCCCGTCCGGCCTGCCGCATATCGGCACCTTCGGCGAGGTCGCGCGCACCTCGATGGTGCGCCATGCCTTTCGCGTATTGACCGACGACAAGATCAAGACACGTCTGATCGCGTTCTCCGACGATATGGACGGGCTACGCAAAGTTCCCGATAACGTACCAAATAAGGAGATGGTGGCGGCGCATCTCGGCAAGCCGCTCACCCAAGTGCCCGATCCGTTCGGCACGCATTCGAGCTTCGCCGCCCACAACAACGCGCGACTGCGCGCTTTCCTCGACCAGTTCGGCTTCGATTACGAGTTCATGTCGTCGACGGCCTGCTACACGTCGGGGCGGTTCGACGCCGCGCTGTTGCAGATGCTGGCGCATTTCGAGCAGGTCATGGAGGTTATGCTGCCGTCGCTGCGCGAAGAGCGCGCGCAAACCTATTCGCCGTTCCTGCCGATCGACGAAAAGACCGGAATCGTCTTGCAGGTTCCGGTCGTCGCGCATGATGCCAGGGCGGGAACCATTACCTACGAAAACGGCGGCGAGCGCATCACGACGCCGGTCACCGGCGGGCGCTGCAAGCTGCAATGGAAGCCGGATTGGGCCATGCGCTGGGTGGCGCTCGGCGTCGACTACGAGATGGCGGGGAAGGATTTGATCGACTCGGTCAAGCTGTCGGGCGAAATCTGCCGCGTGCTCGGCGGAGCGCCGCCGGAAGGGTTCAACTACGAGCTTTTCCTCGACGAAAACGGCCAGAAAATTTCAAAGTCGAAGGGCAACGGGCTCACCATCGAGGAATGGCTGCGTTACGCTAGCCCGGAGAGCCTGTCGCTGTTCATGTATCGCGAGCCGAAAGCGGCGAAGCGGCTCTATTTCGACGTCATCCCGCGCCACGTCGACGAGTACCTGCAATTTCTCGACGCTTATCCGCGGCAGGCGGCCAAGGAACGGCTCGGCAATCCGGTCTGGCATATTCATGGCGGCGCGCCGCCACCGCCCGATAATCCGGTGCCTTTCGCTATGCTGCTGTCGCTGGTCACCGCGTCAAACGCCGCCAATGCCGAGACGCTATGGGGCTTTGTCGGCCGCTACCGGCCCGGAGTGACCCGGCAAACGCATCCGAAGCTTGCGGCGCTCGTCGACTACGCGGTCAATTACTATCGCGATTTTGTCGCGCCGACCAAAAAGTACCGCGAGCCCGCGAGTGCCGAGCGCGCGGCATTGATCGATCTGCGCGATGCGCTGTCGCAATTGCCGGCGGACGCCGCGGCGGAAGCGATCCAGGACGTGGTCTATGAGGTCGGACGCCGCGAGCCGTTCCTCGATCGCAAGAAGAAGGGCAAGGACGGCAAGCCGGGCGTTTCGCTCGACTGGTTCAACATGCTCTATCAGGTGCTGCTCGGCCAGGAGCGGGGGCCGCGCTTCGGCTCCTTCGTAGCCGCCTACGGCGTCAACAATACCGTCGACATGATTGACGGCGCGCTGGCGCGCTCGGCCTAATCACTGGCTCGCCCACAAAATCCGCGCGATCCACAGCACGTCGGAGGTCGCAAGCGTGCGGTCGGCATGCTGGGCATTGAGCGATTTCAGCTCGATCGATTTTGCCGTCCTGCGCTTGAGCTCCTTGGCCAGTACTTCGCCGTCCTTGGTCCGCACCACGACGCGGTCGCCGCGGCGGATCGGCGCCGCCGGCGACACCAGGATGACATCGCCGTCGCGGTAGGCCGGCTCCATCGACTGGCCGGAGACTTCGAGCGCATAGGCATGCTCGTCGGTGACGGCGGGGAAGGCGATCTCGTCCCAGCCTTCGCCGGCCGGGAAGCCGCCATCGTCGAAATAGCCGCCGGCGCCGGCCTCGGCAAAACCGAGAAGCGGCACCGCGCGTGCCGCAGCCGCGGTGCTGGGTTCGATCAGGGTGACGAAAGTGTCGAATGAGGTGCCGGTAGCGGCCAAGGCTTTGGCAAGCGATTCGGTCGAGGGCCAGCGTGCGCGGCCGGCCGGTGTGACGCGCTTTGATTTATTGAAGGTCGTCGGATCGAGTCCGGCGCGACGGGCGAGCCCCGAAGCGGATAGACCGGCGCGCGCAGCGAGGCGATCGATGGCCGACCAGACCTGCGCGTGGCTGAGCATACAGACCTCTACGAAGGAGCTGCATGATAGGAATTATTGCCTGAATGCTCAAGGGCCGATAGGGTCCCGCCGAAACCGGATCGCGAAGGCGGCTGCGCGTGACGACGATTTACAAGATCTGCGAGCGCGCGGCATGGCAAGAAGCGGCGCGCGCCGGAATCTATGACGGCTCGGAGGTCGACCGGCGCGATGGCTTCATCCACTTGTCCACCGCCGCGCAGGTCGCCGAGACGGCGGCAAAGCATTTTGCGGGGCAAAGGAATCTGATGCTGGTTGCGATCAATGACGAGACGCTCGGCACGGCGCTCAAATGGGAACGCTCGCGCGGCGGCGACCTGTTTCCGCACCTTTACGCCGCGCTGCCGGTCAACGCAGTGCTTTGGGCGCAGCCGCTGCCGGACGAGGTCGAGGGGCGGCGCGCGCTGCCGGGGCTAAAACCGTGATCGGCCTGTTCGACCGCCTGGCACGGCCGTTCTTGCATGCGCTCGATCCCGAAGATGCGCATGGCTTGGCGATCAGGCTGCTGAAGTTTGCTCCGCTGCCGCCTGCCGCTGTCGACGACGAGCGGCTCGCGATGCGGGTGTTCGGGCTCAATTTTCCCAATCCGGTCGGGATCGCCGCCGGTTTCGACAAAAACGCCGAAGTACCGGATGCGCTATTGCGGCTCGGGTTCGGCTTCGTCGAAGTTGGCACCATCACGCCGAAGCCCCAAGCCGGCAATCCGCGGCCGCGATTGTTCCGGCTCGACGCCGATGCGGGCGTGATCAATCGGCTTGGCTTTAATTCGCAAGGCGCCGACGTCGTGCTGCGCCGGCTCGCCGCGCGGGCGCAATCCGGCGGCGTGGTCGGCATCAATGTCGGCGCCAACAAGGACACGCCCGACCGTATTGCCGACTACGTGCAGTTGATCGAACGCTTCGCCGCGGTGGCAAGCTATGTCACGGTGAACATCTCGTCGCCCAATACGCCCGGCTTGCGCGCCATGCAGCAGGCCGCCGTGCTCGATGATCTGTTGGCGCGCGTGATCGACGCGCGCGAGCGCGTCGCGCCGAAGGCCGGACCGACTCCAGTGCTGCTCAAGATCGCGCCCGATCTTTCCTTGCCCGATCTCGACGACGTCGTCGGGATAGCGCGCTCGCGCCGGGTCAACGGCATGATCGTCGGCAATACCACGGTGACACGACCGAAAGACCTGCACGACATCGACACGGCCAAGGAGGCCGGCGGCCTGTCGGGCCGGCCGCTCTTGCCGCTCGCCAACCGCATGCTGGCGGAGACGTATGTCCGGGTCGAAGGCGTGTTCCCGCTCATTGGCGCCGGCGGCATCGACTCCGGCGCCACCGCGCTCGGCAAAATCCGCGCCGGCGCCAGCCTCGTTCAAGTCTATTCGGGCCTGGTGTTCCGCGGCTTGAGTCTTGTTGCCGAGATCAAAACCACCCTTGTCGCGGCGCTCGAACGCGACCAGCAAACGAGCCTCCTCGACTATGTTGGCGCCGATGCGGCGTCCGTTACCGCCGAGCCGTGGCCGGAGTGAAGAGCGCAACCGGATGAGACAATTGCAATTCCTGCTCGCTTCTCAATAGCGTCTCTGCCGCACTACAAAAGCACTTAAGGCCGAAAAAACGGCCGCGTTCAGGAGGATGGGATGATCGACTGTTACACGTGGATGACCGATAACGGCTACAAGCCGCGCATGATGCTGGAGGAAACCGGGCTTCCGCATCGCATCGTCCCGGTCAATCTGCGGGAGAAAGCGCAGATGTCGCCGGAATTCATGAAGATCAGCCCAGGCCACAAAATACCGGCGATTGTCGACGACGATGGGCCCGGCGGCGCACGCGTGACGCTTTGCGAGTCCGGCGCGATCCTCAAATATCTGGCGGAAAAATCCGGCAAATTCTATCCGAGCGATGCCGTCGCCCGCGCCAAAGTGGACCAATGGCTGTTCTACGGCTCGGCGACGTTCACCACGCTGGCGCAGCAGTTCGGGCATTGGACGCTACGTTCGCCGGTGAAAGCGCCGCCAGCGCAAGAGCACTACGAGGCAAACTTGCGCGACATGCTCGGCATCCTCGACCGGCATCTTGCCGCCAACGAATATTTCGGCGGCGACTATTCGATCGCCGACATGACGATGTATTCCGACGTCCATCTGCACGGCGTCAAGGACATCGGGCTCAATGATTATTCCCACGTGAAACGCTGGCACGACGCCATCGCGGCGCGTCCGGCGGTGCAGCGGGCGTGGGGACCGTTTCCGGCTTAACGTCGGAGCATGCAGCAGTCACCGCATCGCGGCGGCGCCCGGCGAGGGTGCCAGCACCGGCTGCAGCGCCGGCACGAGCCGGCGTTTTTCGCGCCGCGCCGGGATAGCGCGGTAGACCTGTTTGGTCGCTTCGACGATATGCACGCCGGCAAATGGCGCCGATAGCGTCGCGCCGGTGCGTTCCCAGGCAATTGCCGAACGCAAGAACCAGTTCCGCGAAATGGGCGGCACGTAGAGCGCCTCGTTCCAGCCGGTCGGGGTGAACCAAGCATCGCGCAACAGCTGCGTGATCTGGCTGCGCGAATACGGCCGGCCGTGGCCGAACGGCGTCGTGTCCATGCGCGCCCATACCCCGCGCCGATTGGGCACTACCGCAAGCAGCCTGCCGCCGGCTGCCAGCACCCGCCAGGCTTCGCGCAACAGTTCCGTCGCATCGGACGACATTTCGAGCGCATGGACCAACAGCACGCGGTCGACTGCGGAGTCGGTTAGCGGCAGCTCGTCCTCTTCGACCAGCGCGGCCAATCCCGGGCGTGCCGAGGGCCAGCGAATGACGCCCTGTGTCGCCGGCATCATGGCAAGACAGCGCTCGGCCTCCTCGCGGAACAGGCCAAGGTAGGGCGTGGGATAACCGATGCCCAAGACCCGCAACCCGCGGGTGTCGCTCCAGCGGCTCCGGATACCTTGCCCGACGAAGCGTCGCGCCACGACGCCTAGCTGTTGGCCATAGAAATTCCGCAGGTCGACGACATCCATGGTGCCAAAATAGCACGGATCGGGTTGCTATTCCGTGCGCCGCATCGGGGTTAACCGTGCCTTATTGCGTGATTTCCCCTGGAGGCGGATGATCCATGCTTGGTATTTCTCGACTGGGAAAATGACATGCATCGGGAAAAGCGACATGGCGGCTGAAATCTATCTGTTCCCCTGCCTGAAGGATAACTTCGGCGTTCTGATCCACGACCCGGCGAGCGGCGCCACCGCGTCGATCGACGCGCCGGAAGCGGCTCCGATCGAAGCGGCGCTGCAAAAGACCGGCTGGCGGCTTTCAGAGATCCTGGTGACCCACCACCATGGCGATCACACCGCCGGTATCGGCGAGCTCAAGGCGCGCCATAAATGCCGGGTGGTCGCACCGCGCGCCGAGGCGGCGCGCGTTGCCCATGTCGACGAAACAGTGGCCGAGGGCGACAAGGTGCGCGTGGGCGCGCTCGAAGGACGCGTCATCGAGACGCCGGGCCACACGTCGGGGCACATTTCATATTTCTTCCCCGCGGACAAGCTCGCCTTTGTCGGCGACACGCTATTCTCGATTGGCTGCGGCCGCGTCATCGAAGGCAATCCGGAGATGATGTGGCATTCGCTCCTGAAATTGCGCGCGCTGCCCGACGACACGCAGTTTTATTGCGGTCACGAATATACCGAGGCCAATATCCGTTTCGCCAAGACCATCGAGCCGAACAACAAGGCGCTTGCCGCGCGCGCTGACGAAGTGGCGAAGCTTTCAGCGGCCGGCAAGCCGACGATCCCGGCGACGATCGGCGCGGAAAAAGCGCAGAATCCGTTCTTGCGGGCGGACGTGGCGGAGGTGGCAAAATCGGTTGGGCTTGCCGGCAGTCCGGCCTGGAAAGTGTTCGCGGAAATCCGCGAGCGCAAGAACCGATTTTGATCGATCGCCTCACCGCGGCGGATGTGATCCGGCTACTTGCTCTCGAGCCGCATCCGGAAGGCGGACATTTCCGCGAAACCTTTCGCGACGCGCCCCCACCCTACCCTCGCCCACAGGCGGGGCAGGGCAGGGTGGGGGTACTGCGCGCCGCTTCGACCGCGATTTATTTTCTGCTCGCCCGCGGCGAACGCTCGCATTGGCACCGCATCGACGCGGTGGAGGTGTGGCATTGGTACGCCGGAGCGCCGCTCGCGCTTGAAATTGCGGCAGCACCCGGCCGTATCGAGCGGGTCACGCTCGGCGCCGATCTGGGCGGCGGCGAACAGCCCCAGGCCATTGTGGCGGCGCGTGCCTGGCAGGCGGCCCAATCGCTCGGCGATTGGACGCTGTGCGGCTGTACCGTGGCGCCGGGCTTCGAATTCAGCGGCTTCGAACTTGCGCCGAAGGACTGGACACCATAGCCGCGGCGGTCGGCTCGCCGGCACGCGACGATAGGTAACCGTGCAAGGCGGCGACCACCTGCGCACCTTCGCCCACCGCCGCGGCGACGCGCTTGATCGATTTGGCCCGGACATCGCCGATGGCGAAGACGCCCGGACGGCTTGTCTCCAAAACGTGACCACCGTGGCCGGCATCTTCGCCGGTCAATACGAAGCCTTTGGGATCGAGCGCAATACCTGAACCGGCGAGCCAATCGGTGTTCGGTTGCGCGCCGATGAACAGAAACAGGTGGTGCATCGGTTTGCGCACTTCCTGTCCGGTTGCGCTCAGACGCCAGCGCACTGCTTCCAGCGCACCATTGCTGCCTTCCAACGCACTGACCTGCGCTCCCGGGATCAATTGAATATTGCCAAGCCCGGCGATGCGATTGACCAGATAACTCGACATCGAGTCGGCTAGTCCCGACCCGCGGATAAGCATGGACACTTTTGCGCCTTGGCTCGCCAGAAACACCGCCGCCTGGCCGGCCGAGTTGCCGCCACCGACCAGCGCAATGTCCTGGCCGCTGCAGAGCTTTGCCTCGAACTGCGAGGCCCAGTAATGCACGCTCGATCCTTCGAACTCGTGCAGATTGGCGACCGGAAGCTGGCGGTAGCGGGCGCCGCTGGCGATGACGATGGAACGGGCGGTGACGTGTTCATTGCTCGCCAACTTCACGACGAAACGGCCGGATATGTCCGTCGGAGCGATGAGCCCGTCGGCTTGATCGGGTATCGCCATTTCGGCGCCGAACTTCTGCGCCTGATTATAGGCGCGCGCCATCAAGGCCATGCCGGTGATGCCGGTAGGGAAGCCGAGATAGTTCTCGATCCTGGCCGAAGCGCCGGCCTGGCCGCCGAAAGCGCGGCAATCGAGCACAAGAGCGGAAAGCCCTTCGGAGGCGGCATAGACCGCGGTGGCCAAGCCGGCGGGACCTGCTCCTACGATGACGACGTCATAGACGCGGTTGGGATCGATCGGCCCAACAAGACCGACGCAACGCGCAAGCTCATCCTCGCCGGGATTGCGCAACAGCTGTCCACCCGGACAAAGCACGACCGGCAACTGTCCCGGATCGACGTGAAACCGCTCGATCAGAGTTTTTGCTTGCGCGTCGGTCTCGGGATTGAGCAGTTGATGTGGCTGGCCGTTGCGGCGGAGGAAGACTTGCAGCCGCAGCACGTCGCCGTTATCGGCGCGGCCGACGATAATCGGTCCGCCGGAACCGGTTTCAAGAATTCCCACGCGGCGGAGGATCAAGGCTCGCATAATGCGCTCGCCGAGCTCGGCCTCGCCGACGAACAAGGCGCGCAACCGATCCGGCGGGATGATGAGAACCTCGACCGGTCCCTTGGCGCTTGCATCCGCGAGCGACGGTCGGCCGGCAAGCTGCGCCAACTCGCCAAGAAAGTGACCGGCCTCGTGCGTCACAATCGCGGTGCGTTGGCCCGTTTTGTCGGCATAGGTGACCTCGATGCTGCCGGAGAGAACGACCATCAATCCGGGACCGGCCCGGCCGATCGTATAGATGGCCGCACCCGACGGGTATGAGTGGCGCTCGCCGAAGCGGCGCACGCGTTCGATCTCCGCGTGATCCAGAACCGGAAGCGCCTGATCCTGGCGCTTTTCCAGAATCGATGGTGCCGATGACGCCATGACATCCGCTGCCAAAAAATGAACTGCGCCCCCGCGGATATATAGGGCTCAGGCCGCTCAGGCGAAATATTGCCCGCCGTTGGCCGTCAGAGTCGAGCCCGTGATCAAGCCGGCATCGTCGGAAGCGAGAAACACCACGCAGCGCGCGATCTCTTCCGGCTCGCCGAGCCGGCCAATCGGGATCTGCGGCAGCACGTTTTTTTGCAGCACCTCCTGCGACATCGCCTTGACCATGTCGGTCGCGATGTAGCCCGGGCAAATCGCGTTTACGGTGATGCCGACCCGCGCACCCTCTTGCGCCAGCGCCTTGGTGAAGCCGACTTCGCCGGCCTTGGAGGCCGAATAATTTACCTGGCCGAATTGTCCCTTTTGACCGTTGATCGAAGAGATATTGACGATACGGCCGAATTTTCGCTCGCGCATGCCCTCGATGACGTTGCGGCACATGTTGAACAGCGAGCCTAGATTGGTGTTGATGACCGCTGTCCATTGCTCCAGCTTCATGCGGTGCAGCTGGGCATCGCGCGTGATACCGGCATTGTTGACCAGCACGTCGATCGGTCCGAGGTCGGCCTCGACCTGCTTGACGCCGGCGGCGCAGGCTTCAAACGACGAGACGTCCCATTTGTAGACGTTGATGCCGGTTTCGGCTTTGAATTTTTGTGCCGCCTCGTCGTTGCCGCCGTAATTGGCGGCGACCGTGTAACCTGCGGCTTTGAGCGCCTTGCAGATGGCGGCGCCAATGCCGCGCGTCCCCCCAGTGACCAACGCGACGCGGGGCATAAAGTCCTCCCTGATCTCGTCTCTCAAGGTGCTTGACCGGCGCCGGGCCGGTTGAATTTCCAAATAGCATGGCCGGGACAAGCCCGGCCATGACCTGGATCAATTGCAGGCCCGGTCTAACGTTCCACGCACATCGCGATGCCCATGCCGCCGCCGATACATAGCGTGGCGAGACCCTTCTTGGCATTGCGCTTTTGCATCTCGTAAAGCAGCGTCACCAGCACGCGGGTCCCCGATGCGCCGATCGGGTGGCCGATGGCAATGGCGCCGCCATTGACGTTGACCTTGCCGGTGTCCCAGCCGAGATCCTTGTTCACCGCGCAGGCCTGGGCGGCAAACGCCTCGTTGGCTTCGATCAAATCGAGATCGCCGACATTCCAGCCGGCCTTTTTCAGCGCGGCGCGCGAGGCCGGAATCGGGCCGGTGCCCATGATCTTCGGGTCGACGCCGGCCTGTGCCCAGGAGACGATGCGGGCGAGCGGCGTCTTGCCGAGCTTGGCTGCTTCGCTCGCTTTCATCAATACCACGGCCGCAGCCCCGTCATTGATGCCGGAGGCGTTGCCCGCGGTGACCGTGCCGTCCTTATCGAAAGCCGGCCGCAATTTGCCGATCGCGTCAAGCGTGGTGCCATGCTTGGGATATTCGTCGGTGTCGACGACAATGTCGCCCTTGCGGCTCTTGACCGTTACCGGCGTGATCTCGTCCTTGAACTTGCCGGCCTTCTGCGCCGCCTCGGCCTTGTTCTGGGACTTCACCGCGAACTCGTCCTGCTGCGCCCGCGTGATCTGCCACTGCCGCGCCACGTTCTCCGCGGTGTTGCCCATGTGATAGCCATTGAAGGCGTCCCACAGGCCGTCCTTGATCATCGTATCGATCATCTCGAAATTGCCCATCTTGACGCCGCTGCGCAGATACGCGCAGTGCGGCGCGACACTCATGGACTCCTGTCCACCGGCGACCACGATCTCGCTGTCGCCGTTGACGATGCCCTGATAGCCAAGGGCGACCGAGCGCAGGCCCGAGCCGCAAAGCTGATTGACGCCCCAGGCCGGTGTCTCGACCGGCACGCCAGCCGCAATCGAGGCCTGGCGGGCGGGATTCTGACCCTGTCCGGCGGTGAGGATCTGGCCCATGATGACTTCCGAGACGCGCGCCGGTTCGACGCCGGCGCGGTCGAGCGCTCCCTTGATCGCGGTCTTGCCGAGCTCGTGGGCTGGCACTGTCGCGAAGGCACCGTTGAACGCTCCGACCGGGGTGCGCGTCGCGCTGACAATGACGACATCGTCTTTCATGGGGATTTCCTTCCGCGCTGTTGGGCTATTCCAGATGCGGCTAGCCGCGGGGTCCTTGCCCTATGTCATAAGGACGCGACAGGCCCTCGACAAGGCGCAAAGGGGCAAATCGCCGGCGCATTGCTGGCATGCCCCGTGCCGCTGACGCCGGCGCGCGGGTCGTCACAAAAAGGTAGCCGCGCCGGCTGAAACCGCCTAGTTTAGCGGCAAAATTGCATGGTCCCGTCTCATGACTGAAACGACAACCAAGGCCGCAGAGCCGGTCACGATCAAGAAATACGCCAACCGGCGGCTCTACAACACCGGGACGAGCACTTATGTCACGCTTGAAGACCTCGCAGCCATGGTCAAGAAAGGCGAGGACTTCGTCGTTTACGATGCCAAGACCGGCGAGGAGATTACCCGGTCTGTCCTCACCCAGATCATTTTTGAGCAGGAGAACAAGGAAGGTCAGAATCTACTGCCGATCGCTTTCCTGCGTCAGCTGATCCGCTTTTATGGCGACAGCATGCAGATGCTGGTGCCGCGATACCTCGAAGTCTCCATCGAGTCGCTGACCCGCGAACAGGAAAAGTTCCGCAATCAGATGGCGCAAGCTTTCGGCGTCGGCGCTTTCACATCGCTCGAGGAGCAGGTGCGGCGGAACATGGAAATGTTCGAGCGCGCCTTTGCCATGTTCGCGCCTTTCGCGCGACGCGAGACTGCCGGCGGCGAAGCGGCCGCGGAACCAGAAAAATCGCCGCCGAAATCCGGCGATATCGACGACCTTAAGCGTCAGCTCGACGAGATGAAACGCAAAGTCGATCGACTGACCGAGAAAGAGCCCGGCGCCGAATAAATCGCTTCGAACCGGTTCAGATGGCCTTGGCGAGGCTCGCGAGCCAGGGCCGGTCGGTTGCGGCCAGACCGAGCAGCGCGCCTTGCAGATAATCGCAGCCCCACGCCGCCAGCGTCTGGGCCGCGGCTTCGTCCTGGACCCATTCGGCAACCGTCTTGAGTTTGAGGCATTTGGCGAGATCGATCAGCGTGCGCACGAAAGCGCGATCATCATCCGAACGCATGATGTGCTGCACGAAAGCGCCGTCGATCTTGACGACGTCCACGCCGAGCTTGCGAAGATTGCGAAACGAGGTATAGCCGGCGCCGAAGTCGTCGATGGCGATGCGGCAACCGAGATCTTTGACGCGGGTGACGAAGCCGCGCGTCTCGTCGATGTCCTGAATCGCCGCGCTTTCGGTGATTTCGACGGTGAGACGTTCGGCGACACCGGCCTTCTGGCGCAGCAGTGAACCCAGTCCCGCCCACCAATCGGGATCGGTGGTGGAGGCCGGCGAAACATTGAAGCTTGTTTGCAAGGTGGGCGCAGCCGCCATCTCATCAATGACGAGTTCGAGGACACGGAAATCAAGTAAACGTACCAGACCGAGCCGTTCCGCCACCGGGACAATATCGTTCGCGGCGATCAGGCTGCCGTCGGTACGTCGAATCCGCATCAGGCATTCATAGAACGCAGGCTGTCGGTCAGCCGCTGCGGCCACGGTTTCGTAGGCGAGAAAAATGCGCCGCTCATTGAGCGCGGCGACGATCTCGTCGGTCGCGCGAACATTGTCCCGGCGCATGGCTTCGCGCTCGACATTGGGCCGGTACGCCTGGAACGAGCCGCGGTGCCGGACCTTGGCGGCATCAAGGCTCTCCTGCGCCCGGGCAAGAACCTCGGCGACGCTGCGGGCGTGACGCGGTGCCGTGACGCCGCCAATGGTGACGGTGACCGAAATCGGTCCGGCGCTGGTTGGCACCATCTCATCGCGAACCGCGGCGAGCATGCGTTCGGCGGCAACCGCCATGTCGTCCGGGGTGCAGTCGCGCAGCACGAGACCGAATTTGTTGCCGGAAAAGCGGCCGAGCGTATCCTTGCCGCGCATCCGGCTGCGCAATCGCTTGGCCACCGCAGCGATCACCTGATCCGCGATGTCGAAGCCGTAGGACTCGTTGATGCGCGCCAGATTGTCGATGCCGACCAAGAGAAAGCCGCAGGATGAGCGGAAGCGCAAGGCTTCATCGATCGTATCTTCGAGAGCTTCGCTCAAGTGGTGACGGTTCAATTCGCCGGTGAGGCCGTCGTGACGGGCGAGAAACGTGAGCCGGCGTTCATGCTCATAGCGCTCATTGATGACGCGCAGCACACCCTGTGCACGCGCCGGTCGACCGTCGGGACCGGCAAACCAGCGGCCGCTATCTTCGACCCATAGTTTGGTCTCGGACGCGGGATCGGGGCGGATACGGTATTGAATTTCATAGGCGACGCCGTGGCCGTCATCGCGCTTGTCGGATTTGGCCACGATGTCGAAGCGGGCTTGTGCGTTCTCCGCTTCGAGGAGCTGCGCATAGGCGCGGCCGCTCGAAATCGCCGCGATATCTGGGATCAGCAGGGCTTTGCCGGCATTGCCGCTCCAAAGCAGTTCGTCGCTGTCGATGCGCCAGTCGTAGGCGACTTCGCCGACGGCGGCGAGGATTTCGGCAGCATCAAGAGGAGCGGCGGCGGGCCGCGGAGCAGGATTGGTTATGGCCCCACCGGCATTGCCGGTAGGAAATGAATCGCGCGGACCGCTCTCGGTCACGGTCGCCTCATGAGGAATGGGTGCAGTCCGCGGATGGCGAGAGCAGACGGCGGGTTTGCCGCCACCATATCGGCAAGACCTTAAGCGATTCGGTAATGCGGCACGAAGAATTGCACCGCCGACCGCGGCACGGCGCTTGCGATTTCCCGGCTGAAGGCCATCAACGTCCCGTTTCGGGACAGGAGACGCAAGTGAGCACGGCTCTCGTCCCACTCGGATCGACGGATCGCGACAGCGGGCCTTCGCGAATGGGTCAACGGCCGAATGCCGATTTTATCGCCCACCTGATCGCCACCGCGGCGCAGGCGCCGCAGACCCGCGCCCGCCGCCGGGTCGAACCGCAAGCGGCGACGGCAGCTTATCGCGCGCTCGGCCAGTGGCCGACCCCGCCGGGTGGGGCGCTCTCCCGGTCGCTGTAGCGTAAGATCGCGGTTCGGAACATCCGCTCCTCAGACGTGCCCCGGACCTTCAACTTCGATCTGACGCTGCGCGCTACGCATGCCAACGATGAAGCCCGCGAGCACGTCGACCAGAGCGATGGCCATCAGCAAGAAAAATGTCGAGGTGGCGGCCCGCGGCACCAGCAGGAATTCGACCAGCATGGTGATGAACAACGCCATCGCCAGGATATGGTCCATGACGCTTCGCGTCCCAATTCGCGTCGACTTGATGATTTCGACCCAGAGCAAAAAAATCGCGAAGGCAATCAAGGTATCTTCCCAGGTCAGAACCCAATCTTGCCCGGACATCATGTGCACGGTGGTCACCGGCGAGGTCCAGCTGACGCCCGGGGTGAGAAACGCAATCATGTTGTAGATGGCGAAGGGAACCAGCAGCAGCGGAAAGCCAAGCACGAACATGACGCAAATCTTTCGTCACATAGCTCGCTCGTTCAGACCGATTCCAAAAAACCGTGGGATGGGTGATAGGGCCGAAGGCCTTAGGCTTCCGACTTCTTACTCAAGATTTGCCGGCCGCGATACATCCCGGTCTTAAGATCGACGTGGTGCGGACGGCGCAATTCTCCGGAATCCTTATCTTCGACATAAGTCGGCGCCTTCAGTGCATCGGCGGACCGGCGCATGCCGCGCTTGGACGGTGACGTCTTTCGTTTCGGCACGGCCATGGGATCGCTCTCCTCTCGGTTGGCTCATCTTGCTCGGAATGGCGGGCTTATAGAAGAATGATCGATGCTAGGCTAGGGGCAATGCTTAGGGGCCCCGGACGCAAGCGTCGAGCCCGCTGAATTCGGCGGCGCGGCGCTCATAAATGCCCGCAAGCCTGTGCACCAGCACGCTTGGGCTGCGGGCGCTACGCAGCATCGGGTTCGGCAGGATCGCGGCAAGTTCCGCCGCCTGATAGGCGGTTAGATTGTGCGCCGATTTTCCGAACGCCCAGCGCGCGCCGGCTTCGGCGCCGAACTCGCCGTCCGGGCCCCATTCGGCGATGTTGAGATAGATTTCCAATATCCGACGTTTCGGCAAGACCAGGGTCATCCAAAGGGCGAGCGGAATCTCCATCGCCTTGCGGATAAAGCTGCGCCCCTGCCAGAGGAATAGATTCTTGGCGGTCTGCTGGGTGATGGTGGAGGCGCCGCGAGACTCGTCGAGGTTGTCGTGGGATTGCTCCAGGGCGGCGCGGATTTCGCCGAGGTCGATGCCAGGGTTGCGGCAAAAGCTGCCGTCCTCGGCGACGATCACGGCGAGACGTAACGCGGGCGAAATGCGCGCGAGTGGGACATCGGTTCGTTCGACGCGTGCGCCGGTGGCGTAGCGCCACAGCACCGGCATCGAGACCGGATCGATGAACCGGTAAAATGGGGCGATCGCGTAGGGGATGAGGACCAGGACGGCGGCGACGAATGCCAAAATTACAGCGAGGCGTCGCAAGGGCATGCTGTTTGCGCGGCTGACGGTCAGGCCGCCTCCGCTTGCGGCAGCGGCGTTCGGCCGCGAATAAGGTCGGCGCCCTTTTCGGCCATCATCAGTACGCAGGCATTGATATGGGCGGAGACGAGATCGGGCATCGCCGAGGCATCGCAGACGCGCAAGTTCTCGATACCGCGAACTTTCAGATCGGAATCGAGAACGCCATCCTGGCCGATCGCGCAGGTGCCGGCGGGATGGTGCGCGGTGATGACGACCTTCTTCAGCCAGCCGTCGATTTCGTCGTCAGTTTTGACTTTCAGCCCGGGCCCGATTTCCTCGCCGCGATAAGGATCGAGCGCTTTGTTGAAGGCGAGCTCGCGCGCGCGCTTAAACCCTTCGCGTAGCGTCGGCAGATCGTTGGGTGCCGTGAAAAAGCGATAGACAATGCGCGGCGGCGCCAAGGGATCGGCCGAGCCGAGCAGCAGTTCGCCCCGGCTGTCGGGATGCAACAGCGTCGGTCGAATGCCATAGCCGTCCTGGAAGGCCGGACGGACGAATGGAAACCACAGATGCGGCGCGTGCGAGGTGCCGCGAAACATGAACTCGATATCGGGCACGGCAAGTTCGGGACGCGTCTTGATGAAGGCATGCAGCCCGCCCGGCACGACAGTCGCCGGCCCCCGCCCGAACAGGTAGGCGCGGATCATGCTTGCCGCCATGCGGTCGAAGCGCATTTCGCGGTGAAAGCTGCCCGGCTGCTTGCGGGTGTAAGTGATGTAGGCGCCGAGATGGTCCTGCAGGTTTTTGCCAACCGGCAAGTCGACGACGGCGCCGATGCCGAAGTCACGCAAGTGCTGCGCTGGGCCGATGCCCGAGAGCATCAAAATTTGCGGCGTGTTGAAAGTGCCGGCCGCCAGGATCACCTCTCGCGTCGCGCTCGCGCATAGCTTCGACCTCGCCTGGACGTACTCGATGCCCGTCGCGCGAGTGCCGTCGAGCATGACGCGGGTGGTGTGAGCGTTAATCGCGACCGTCAGATTTTTTCGCCTGCCTGCCGGCTTGAGAAACGCATTGGCGGAGGACGAGCGCCGACCATCGCGAATGGTGAATTGGCCGCGGCCGAAACCTTCCTGCTGCTGGCCGTTATAGTCCGAAGTAAGGGGATAGCCGCAGGCTTTGGCTGCCTCCAGCCAAGCTTGGTAGAGCGGGTCTTGGCTGCGTGCGAACTCGGTGCCGAGCGGCCCCGTGCCGCCGCGCCAGCTATCTTCGCCCTCCCGCCAAGTCTCGCAGCGCCGGAAATAGGGCAGCACGTCGGCATAGGACCAGCCGTGCGCGCCCTTCTGCGCCCAGCGATCGTAGTCGCCGGGATTGCCGCGGGTATAGGCCATCACATTGATGGAGGAGGAGCCGCCCAAAACCTTGCCGCGCATCGCCTCGATGCGCCGGTTGTTGAGATTCGGCTCGGGATCCGTCTCGTAGCCCCAGTCGAACATGCGGCGATCATGCATGCGGCCGAGACCGAGCGGGATGTGAATATAGGGATGCCAGTCACGGCCGCCGGCCTCGATGAGCAGGACGCGAGCTGCGGCGTCATCGCTCAGCCGGTTGGCCAAGATGCAGCCGGCCGAACCGGCGCCGACAATGATGTAGTCGTAACCTGAGTCTGGCATTTCACTCCCACATCCTGACGCGGCACATGGCGGATTTTAGTCGCGCGCGTAACCGATGAGCGGCTTCTTCTTGCGGCCGAGCAGGGTCAGGATGATAGCGACAATTCCGATGACAACCCAGGCCGGGAGATCGAAAGCCCGCTGCAGGTAAGGGTCCCAGGCCCAGGCGGCCTTCTGCTTCAGCCAACTTTGAACCAAGTTGAGGCTGTTCTGGTCGATTATGGCCCACACATCGACGACCTTGGTGTAGATGACGTCGTGGTTGGCGATGGATTTGGTCCCGTCATAGACCAGGAACACAAAGCCGGTAGCAAGCAGGCAGAGGCCGATAAAGCGAAGCAGGAATTTGATCATGACGCTGCCGTGCTGCCGCTGGGGAGGGCGGATGATGGTCAGAGCTCTTTCGCAGGCATTACCCTTACCGGCCGGCTTGTTCAATGCGACCTGCCGGCTCCCCGCTAGCCTGCCTTGAGTACAGGCTGCCCGGTTCGCTAAGGTTCCATCCTTCGCCCGAGACGGCTTCGGCGCATCAGCAGAGAATTGATATGGCTTTGAAAAACGGCGGCAAAAACGGCAGTCATGCGAACCGGCCGACCTTTACCGACCAGGAAGCCCTGCTGTTTCACAGCCAAGGCCGGCCAGGGAAGCTCGAAGTCGTCGCAACCAAGCCGATGGCGACGCAGCGCGATCTCTCGCTGGCTTATTCCCCCGGCGTCGCCGTTCCGGTTCTCGCCATCGCCGAGGACGAAGCTAAGGCCTTCGATTACACGACCAAGGGCAATTTCGTCGCGGTCGTGACCAACGGCACCGCCATTCTGGGTCTCGGCAATCGCGGTGCGCTAGCGGCTAAGCCGGTCATGGAAGGCAAAGCGGTATTATTCAAGCGCTTTGCCGATATCGATTCCATCGATCTCGAAGTGTCCACCGAAGATTCGGACGAGTTCATCAATTGCGTCAAATTCCTCGGCAAGGGCTGGGGCGGCATCAATCTCGAAGATATCAAGGCACCGGAATGCTTTATTATCGAGCAAAAGCTGCGTGAGCTACTCGACATTCCAGTCTTCCATGACGACCAGCATGGTACTGCCATTATCGCGGCCGCCGGTCTGATCAACGCGCTCGAGCTCACCGGCCGCGAAATCGCAACGACCAAGCTTGTCTGCAACGGCGCCGGGGCCGCCGGCATCGCTTGCCTCGAATTGCTGCGCGCCATCGGCTTCCGCCCGGAGAACCTCGTCCTCTGCGACACCAAAGGTGTCATCTACGAAGGCCGCACCGAGGGCATGAACCAGTGGAAGTCGGCCTTTGCGGCAAAGACCAAGGCGCGCAGCCTCGCCGATGCGCTCAACGGCGCCGATGTGTTCTTCGGGCTTTCGGTGAAGGGCGCGGTGACCCAGACTATGGTGAAGGCAATGGCGGAGCGGCCGATCATTTTCGCTATGGCCAATCCCGATCCGGAAATCACGGTGGAGGAGGTCGCCGAAGTACGCTCGGACGCCATCATGGCCACCGGCCGCTCCGATTATCCGAACCAGATCAACAACGTTCTCGGCTTTCCCTACATTTTCCGCGGCGCGCTCGATGTGCGTGCACGCGCCATCAATATGGAGATGAAGATCGCCGCGGCGCACGCGCTTGCCGCGCTGGCGCGGGAGGACGTGCCCGACGAAGTCGCAGTGGCCTACGGGGCGCGGCCGAAATACGGACCGGACTACATCATTCCGGTACCATTTGATCCGCGGCTGATTTCCGACATTCCGCCGGCGGTCGCCAAGGCGGCGATGGATACCAAAGTCGCGCGCAAGCCCATCGCCGACATGGAATCCTATCGACAGCAATTGCGCACCCGGCGCGATCCGATCGCCGGCGTGCTGACCGGCGTTTACGAACGGCTGCGCCGGCGGCCGCGGCGCGTGGTGTTCGCCGAGGGCGAAGAGGAGCAGGTCATCCGCGCCGCGGCCACCTTCGTGCACCAGGGGCTGGGCTCGGCGCTTCTGGTCGGCCGCGAACGGGCCGTGCGCGAGACCGCGCAAGCCCTCGGCGTCGAGCTTGGCGGCAATATCGAAATCATCAATGCCGCGATATCGTCGCGCAATTCGGCTTATGCCGCCTATCTCTACGAGCGGCTGCAACGCCATGGTTTCCTGCAGCGCGACTGTCAGCGTCTGGTAAACCAGGACCGCAACCACTTCGCCTCCTGCATGGTCGCGCTCGGCGATGCCGATGCTCTGGTTACCGGCGTCACCCGGAATTTCTCCGTCGCGCTGGAGGACGTCCGCCGCTGCATCGACCCAAAACCAGGACATCGGGTCATGGGCGTCTCGCTGGTGCTGGCGCGGGGCCGCACCGTCCTGGTCGCCGATACCGCGGTGACCGAGATGCCGACGGCGCAGGACCTCGCCGAGATCGCGGTGGAAGCGGCGCGCGTCGCCCGCTCGCTCGGCTATGATCCGAAGGTCGCTCTGCTCGCTTTCTCGACGTTCGGCCATCCCGCGGGCGAACGTTCGGAGCGCGTGCAAGAAGCGGTACGGCTTCTCGATGAGCGCCATGTCGATTTCGAATATGATGGCGATATGGCCGCCGACGTGGCGTTGAACATGGAGCTGCGCGAAGCCTATCCGTTCTGCCGGCTGTCCGGCCCCGCCAATGTTCTGGTCATGCCGGCGTTCCACTCGGCTTCGATCTCGACCAAGTTGTTGATGGAGCTCGGTGGCGCCAATGTCATCGGCCCGATGTTGGTCGGCCTTGATCGTTCGGTGCAGATCGTGCCGCTGTCCGCAAATGACGCCCAGCTCGTCAATATGGCGGCGCTCGCTGCTTACAATGTCAGCGGTTGAATGCGCCGCGCGCGATTCGACGCATGCAGAAACGCAGGCTTGGAACGTCGGGACCGGAGGTATCTCTTGTCGGCCTCGGCACCAATAATTTCGGCGGCCGCATTGATCGCGAGGCTGCGCGGCTGGTCGTGCACAAAGCACTCGATCTCGGCGTCACGCTGATCGATACCGCCGATGTCTACGGCAACAAGGGCGGCTCCGAGGAAATCCTGGGGAATTCGCTTGGCGCCCGGCGCAAGGACATTGTGCTGGCGACCAAATTCGGATTGCCGATGGACGGCTCCGACGGACTGCGCGGCGCATCGCGGCGCTATATCATGCAGGCGGTCGAAGCGAGCTTGCGTCGGCTCAACACCGACTGGATTGATCTTTATCAGCTGCACCGTCCCGATCCAAAAACACCGATCGAGGAAACGCTGCGGGCGCTCGACGATCTGGTGAAGGCGGGAAAGATACGGTTCATCGGCTGCTCCAACCTCTCGGCAGCGCAGATTGAAGAGGCGCAGGCAGTCGCGGCACGACATAAGTTGCCGTCCTTCCTGACGTGTCAGGACGAATACAATCTGCTCGACCGCGACATCGAAAAAGATCGCCTCGCCCTGATGCGCCAGCACGGCCTGGGTCTGCTTCCCTACTTTCCGTTGGCCAGCGGGCTGTTGACGGGCAAATACAAAAGCGGCGCGCCGATGCCGGCGGGTTCCCGCCTTTCCTACAGCGCGCACCATGCCGACGACCTTCTCAACGCGCATAATTGGGACATCGTGGAGAAACTCCGCGCATTCGCCGCGCGGCGGGGGCATTCGCTCCTTGAACTGGCCATGAGCTGGCTTGCTAGCCGGCCGCTTATCTCCAGCATCATCGCCGGCGCCACCACGCCGGAACAGGTCGAACAGAACGTCGCCGCTGTCGGCTGGTCGCTGTCGCCGGCAGAGCTCGCTGAGGTCGACGGCATTACCGTTTGAATTGACTTACGAAATTCGAGGCGTCTGATTCACGGGGCCGAAACCTCTGTCGCTTAAATTTGCCGGTCATGCATGACCTCACGCCGCCGTTCGCTCTGGAAATCCGTGATCTCGTCAAGCGCTTCGACCGTCCTGCGGTAGACGGCTTGAACTTGAGTGTTCGCAGCGGCGAGTTCTATGCGCTGCTCGGTCCCAACGGCGCGGGCAAGACGACGACATTGCGCATGATCGCCGGCTTACTGCGGCCGGACGCCGGCAGCATCCGCGTTGCCGGGATTGACGCACTCGCCGACCCGATCGCGGCAAAGCGGCTGATGGCGTGGATTTCCGATGAGCCGATGATTTACGACAAGCTCACGCCGCGAGAATATCTCGAATTCGTCGCCGGACTGTGGAGCTTGGCGCCGGCGTTTGCCGAGCCGCGCGCACAAGAGCTTCTGAGCTGGCTCGACTTGGCGCCGCATGCGCAGGAACGCTGTGAAGGCTTTTCCAAGGGCATGCGGCAAAAAGTTGCGCTCGCCGGCGCGCTCATTCACGAGCCGACGCTGATCATTCTCGACGAGCCGCTGACCGGGCTCGACGCCGGCTCGGCCCGTCAGGTCAAAAGCGTTTTGCGCGAGCGCGTGCGCGCTGGCGGCACCGTCATCATGACCACGCATATTCTCGAAGTTGCCGAGCGCATGGCCGATCGCATCGGCGTCATCGCCCGTGGCAGGCTTATCGCCGAAGGCACCCTCGACGAATTGCGGCTTAAGGCCGGCACGGACGAAGCGCCGTGCGCCGAGGCGAGCGGTGAGCAGGCAAGCCTTGAAGACACCTTTCTGGCGCTTCTGGCCCAGCCGGCGGAAGCAGCATGATCGCGGCGCCCGGAACGACCCTGTGGTTCGCCCGGCATGAGTGGCGCCTCGCCTGGCGCGACTGGCTCGCCATGATGAGCGGCGGCCGGCGCAAGCGCTTGCGCCGCGCCGTCATCGCCATAGCGATCTTTGTCTTGTTCATGCATTTCGTAGCCTATTGGATGGTTGGCCCCTACGCCGATGCCGCCCCCGACAAGGCGACTTTGGTCGCGATCACCGGCAGCATATTGCTGTCGTGGCTGTTGATGATCTCGCAGGCGATGGAATCGACGACGCGCGCCTTCTATGCGCGTTCCGATCTCGACCTGATTCTGGCTTCACCCGTTGCCGCGGAAAAAATCTTCGCGGTGCGCATCGCCGCGGTGGCGGCTTCGATGGCGATGATGGCGCTGCCGCTCGCGGCGCCGTTCATCGACATTTTGATCGCGCGCGGCAGTTGGCGCTGGCTCGGCGCGTATGGACTGATCGCAGCGATGGGCGCCACCGCGACGGCACTGGCGGTCGGTCTTTCCGTTGCGCTGTTTCGCGTCGTCGGCGCGCGGCGCACGCGCTTCGTCGCGCAGGTCGTTGCGGCCGTGATCGGCGCCGCTTTTGTCATCGGTCTGCAAATCGCGGCGATTTTGTCTTTTGGCACCATCTCGCGGGTCTCACTGCTGCAATCCCGAAGTCTGATCGCCGACATGCCGAGTCCTGAAAGCCTGATCTGGTGGCCGGCGCGTGCGGCGCTGGGCGACGGCGCGGCGCTTCTTAGCGTGCTCGCGGTCAGCCTAGCCATGCTCGCCGCGGTGATCGCCATCGTGGCGCCGCGCTTTGGCGAATACGCCGTCACTGCGGCCGGCGTCGACGCATCCTCGGTGGTCGAGGTGCGGCGCACGACGGCGTTCCAGGCGACGTCGCCGAGCCGGGCGCTGCGGAGCAAGGAATGGACACTACTAAGGCGCGATCCTTGGCTGGTGTCGCAAACTTTGATGCAGATGCTTTATCTCATTCCTCCCGCGGTCTTGTTGTGGCGGAGTTTCAACGGCGGCAACGGTGCCTACCAGCTCCTGGTCCCGGTGCTTGTCATGGCGGCGGGTCAGCTAGCCGGCGGGCTCGCCTGGCTTGCGATCTCGGGCGAGGATTCGCCCGACCTCGTCGCCGCCGCGCCGATATCGGGCAGCTTCATCGTTCGGGCCAAGATCGAGGCCGTCCTCGGCATTATCGCCGTTATTTTTACTCCGCTGGTCGCGGTGCTGGCCATCGCCTCACCCTGGCATGCCTTGGTCACAACCGCCGGCATCGCCATTGCTGCGACCGCGGCAACTTCGATCCAGCTCTGGTTCCGCAGCCAAGCCAAACGCAGCCAATTCCGCCGCCGTCAGGTCTCCTCGCGATTGGCCACCTTTGCCGAGGCATTCTCCTCGATCGGTTGGGCTGCTACGGCGGCGGTCGCTGCGGCCAGTCTGTCGCTCGCCATCGCGCCGGCCGTGCTGGCGTTGCTCGTGGTTGCGGGCACATGGTTGATGAGCCCGCGCCCGCAACGCGCCTGATCCTGCTCTCGACGCGGCGAACCCTCCTGTGATTTAACACCGGCACCGACCGAGTTCCGTGTCCGGGGCAGTGAATGAAGAATAAGCCGCATTGGGAGTGGCCGAACGGCAAGCGCATTGCCGTCGTGTTCAATGTCTGTCTGGAAGCGTGGTCGGACGGCAAAGCGCCCGGCATCAGTCCGATGGGCAATCCGCTGCCGGCCGGCGTGCTCGACACCATGGCGATTTCCTGGGCCGCCTACGGCGTCGAGGTCGGCATCCACCGGCTGATGGAGGCTTTTGCGCGCCACGGCGCCAAGGCAAGCGTGATGACCAACGCCGTCATCGCCGAGCGCGCGCCGACGACCGTCAAGGCGATCGCAGACAACGGCCACGAGGTGCTGTCGCATTCCTACGCCATGGACGTCATTCCGGCGCTGCTGTCAGACGAAGACGAGCGCGCCAATATCGCGCGCTGCACCAAGCTGCTCGAACAGGCCTCGGGTCAGAAAGTGGTCGGCTGGCTGTCGCCGCGCGGCACTTCAAAACTGTCCACGCCCAAGTTGCTCGCCGAGGCCGGCTACCGCTGGTACGGCGATGTCTTCAACACCGACCTGCCTTACGTCGTCAGCCATGGCAATAAAAGAATCGTCGCCATTCCGTTGTCTTACGACGTCAACGACATGCCCTCGATGAAATACGGCCACCCGCCACGCATGATGCTCGAATCGTACAACGAGGTGATCGAGATCGCGCGTGCGGGCGACGGCGAGCTTCGCATCATCGATATCACCAGCCATGCCCATATCTTCGGCCATCATCGTGGCGCGTATTTCTATGAGAAGATCATCGAGCAGGCGATGTCGTCGCCGGACATCTGGGTCGGCACGCGCGCCCAAATCGCCGATCATGTGCTTGGCGTAGCCGCCGTCTGAAACATCTGGATACCTGCCGGGAGTAACGTTCCGTGATTCCGTTCGAAATGGTCGAGCCGAGTTCGCTGCAAGAAGCGGTCGGCATGCTCGATCCGCAAGACCCGGCGATCCGTCCCGTCGCTGGCGGCACCGCGCTGATGCTGATGATGAAGGCCGGCGTGTTTGCGCCCAGCCGCCTGGTCTGCCTGCATCGCATCGAGCCGCGTTATTCTCGCATCGCGCTGACCGGCAGCGGAGAATTGCAGATCGGCGCTATGGCGACGTTAAGCGAAGTCGAGCACGACGCGAACGTCGCCGCGCGGC
The DNA here is from genome assembly GCA_030038415.1 of Xanthobacteraceae bacterium. GTDB lineage: Bacteria > Pseudomonadota > Alphaproteobacteria > Rhizobiales > Xanthobacteraceae > BOG-931. The sequence continues at coordinate 59,701 of JASHOX010000192.1, read as the reverse complement.
TACCCGCCCTAAAGCGCGCGCTGCGCCGCCTGTCGAATCCGCGGGTGCGCAATGTCGCTCGCGTCGGCGGCGCGCTGGCGCATGGCGATCCGCACATGGATTTGCCGCCGGTGCTCACCGCGCTCGGCGCGCGCGTCACCATCGTCGGTCCGAAGGGCGAGCGTGTGTTGCCGCTTGAGCGGCTCTATTCCGGCTATTACGAGACGGTGTTGGAGAAAAACGAGCTCATTACCACGGCGACGGTCCCGTCGTTGAATGGACGAAAGTCCGCTTACATGAAAGTCACGTTGCGGTCCGCCGACGACTGGCCCGCGCTCGGCGTTGCAGTGTCGTTTAAGCTGCAAAATGGCGCAATCCGCGATCCGGTCATTGTGGTCAGCGCGGCGACGGAAAAAGTCACGCGCATGACAAGTACCGAGAAAGTACTGCAAGGCGCGGCGCCGGACGATGCGACGCTCGCGCGTGCCGGTGATGCTGCGGTCGCCGAGGCTTCGATCCTCGCCGATGCCCACGGCTCGGCGGCCTATAAGCGCGAACTGCTACGCGTCTATATGCGCCGCGCCGTGCGTCAGGCGCTGGCCGATGACGCGCAGCGGGTGCAGTCATGAACCAGGTCGGACGCGATATTCCGCGGCTTGAAGTCCGCGCCAAGGTCACCGGCCGCGCCGACTATACGCATAATCTGCGTCTGCCCGGCATGCTCTACGGCAAGGTGTTTCGTGCAACCGTACCGCATGGGCGCATTCGCAGCATCGATACGCAAGCGGCGCGGGAACTGCCCGGCGTGTATCGCGTCGTCACCGGCGAGGATATCCGCAAGCTGATCCCCGAGCCTTATTACGGCCCCGCCTTCCACGACCAGCCGATCCTGGCGCTCGACAAGGTGCGCTACGTCGGCGAGCCGGTCGCGGCTGTCCTGGCAGGTGACCCGCATGTCGCCGAACTGGCTGTGCAGCTGATCTTGGCCGAATATGACGAATTGCCTGCGGTGTACGACGAAGTCGCGGCGATGCAGCCCGACACCCTGGTTCACGACGTGCTGCGGCCTGCCGGCACTTTCGCCGATCTAAAGCATCTGCAAGGCCGTAAGGGCACCAATGTCGCGCTCGATTATCACTTACGGCGCGGCGACGCCGACAAAGCCTTCGCGGCCGCCGACCGCGTGATCGAGCACACGTTCAAGACTCAGCAGTGCCTGCATCTGCCGTTCGAACCGCATGTCGCGATCGCCGAACCGGGCGACGACCGATTAACGATCTATACCTCGAACCAGACGCCGTCCTTTGTACGCATCGAGATCGCGCGGCTGTTCGGCTGGCCGGAAAATCACGTGCGCGTCAAGGTACCGTATCTGGGCGGAGGATATGGCTCCAAAGTCTACGTCAAGCTCGAAGCTCTCGTCGCGGCGCTGGCAATGCTCGTCCGCCGTCCGGTGAAGATCGCACTGACGATGGAAGAGCAATTTTATATGATCACCAAACACCCGACGACGTTCCGCATCAAAAGCGGCGTCGACAAAGAGGGGCGTTTGGTGGCGCGATCCTGCGCGGTGTATTGGAACGGCGGCGCCTATGCCGACATCGGCCCGCGGGTGACGCAGAAATCGGGATTCACTGCCGCGGGGCCGTACGACATCGACAACGTCAGTATCGATTCCTATGCGCTCTATACCAATCGCACGCCGGCCGGCGCACTGCGCGGCTTCGGCGTTCCGCAATTGGTCTGGGCTTACGAAAGCCACACCGACCTGATCGCGCGCGAGCTTGGCGTCGATCCGGTCGAGTTCCGCCGCAAGAACCTGTTGCGCGACGGTCGGCCGCAAGCGAGCGGCACCGTGTTGCAGGACGCCGCCATCGGCGAAGTGCTCGATGCGCTGGCGGTGCGCATCGGCTGGAACAAGCCGTTCGATCGCGGTTCAGGAACGCTGCGCCGCGGTCGCGGCATCGCCATCGGCTTCAAAGCTTCGATCTCGCCGACCACGTCGGTCGCCGTCGTCAACGTCTCCGCCGACGGCAGCGTTTATCTCTACAAGAGCACGGTCGACATGGGCCAGGGCTCCGACACGGCTTTTGCGCAGATCGTTGGCGAAGTGCTCGACGTGAAGGCCGAGGATGTGCGTGTCGTCGCCCCGGATACCGACATCACGCCCTACGACATGGGCACGCTCGGCTCGCGCTCGTTGTTTCATATGGGCACTGCAGTGCGGCTCGCTGCCGAGGATGCGCGCGCCAAATTACGCGCCCTGGCGACCGAGGCCGGGCTGCCGCAAGGCACCAATTATCCACCGGCGGAAATATTCAAGAAACGCTACGGCATGCAGGCCGGCAACGTCATCGGCACGGCGAGTTACGTGCCGAACTATAAGCCGCCCGATCCGCAGACCGGTCTGTCAGATAATGTTACGCCGTTCTGGATGGTCGGCGGCGCCGCCGCCGAGGTTGAGGTGGATACCGAGACGGGCCACGTGCGCATCTTGCGGCTGGTCAACGCCGCCGATTGCGGCAAGCCGATCAATCCGGGCGTCGCGCGCACGCAGCTGTCCGGCGCCGCGATCATGCAGCTTGGCTTTACGATGTCCGAAGCGATGCATCTCGACGGCGGCCAGATTACCAACGCCTCGCTTGCCGATTACAAGATTCCCGGCATCGGCGACATTCCGCCGATGGAGAACGAGCTCGTTGCGGCCGAGCAACATTCGGGGCCGTTCGGCGCCAAAGGGCTCGGCGAGTCAGGCACATTCGGCGTGTCGCCGGCGATCGCCAACGCGATCCACGATGCCGTCGGGGTGCGGATCACGGAGTTGCCGATCACCGCCGAGGCGGTGCTGCGCGCGTTGCGCGTCAAGGCCGGCCAGCCGCTGGACGACGAATGATCGGACGGACCATGAGCGCGCGCACCATCAATTTCACGCTTAATGGCGAGGCGGTTTCAACCACCATCGAACCGCATCGCAACCTCGTCGAGCTGTTGCAGCGCTTCGATTTGTTCGGCGCCCGCGAAAGCTGCGGCCAGGGCCTGTGTGGTTGCTGCACGGTGCTGGTCGACGGCAAGGCGGTGTCCGGCTGCCTTTATTTCGCGGTCTGGGTCGACGGCAAATCGGTCACCACCGTCGAGCATTTCGACGGCCATGGTACGCTCTCCAATGTCCAACAGGCCTTTATCGAATGCGGCGCGTTTCAATGCGGCTTCTGCACGCCGGGCTTTGTGATGATGGCGCATCAATTGCTCAAGGAAAATTCCGACCCCAGCGAAGACGACATCCGCCATTATTTCTCGGGTAATCTCTGCCGTTGCGCCGCCTACCCGGAAATCGTCGAAGCGGTGCGGCGCGCGGCGAAAGCTACGTGACGTCCGGGAAAAACAGCCGGTAGCGCACGAAATCGTCGGCCTTGTCGAATTCGTCATATAGCCGCCGCGCCGGGTTGCCGGCCTTGGTATGCCAATAAAGCCGCGACCAGCCGTTCGCTTTGGCGCGATCCACCAAATCCTGAATTAGCGCGCGTCCGCAGCCGCGGCCGCGAAGTTTTGGCGCAACGAAAAGGTCTTCCAGATAACAGTACGACCCAATCGTCCACGAACTATCGTGCACGATGCAAAGGCTGAAGCCCGCGACTTCTCCGTTGGTGACGGCCAGCCGGCCGAACATGGGCGACGCCGGATCGAGCAAGCGTTGCCAGGTGTGCGCCGTGACGGCTTCCGCAATGCTTGCTTCGTAGAACGCGTTGTAGCCGGACCACAGCTCCCGCCATGCCATCTCATCGGCTGCTGACGGATCGCGGATGATGATCGCCGCGTCTGGCATTAGACTGGATTGAGCGCCTCGATAAATCGCTGCTTGATGGCGTGGCCATCGCGCAGCGGCAATACCCGCGGCACGTCCTCTTCTCTGATCCGCGCATTGATCAGGATTGGGCCGTCGCCGCCGTGCAATAGGGCGCGTACGTCCGCCGCTTCCTCGATCCGCGAAACCGAACGCGCGTGCTTAAAGCGGCAGGCCAACGCCATGGCGACGAGATCGATTCCGTTCTTGGTCGCGCTCGGTTGCATGCCGGTCTCGCCGTAATGGGCGTTGTCCAGCACCACGATGACGAGATTATTCGGCTGCTTGACGCCGATGGTGGCGAGGCTGCCGAGACCCATGAGCATATCGCCGTCGCCGGTCAGCACCGCGACGCGCCGATCCGGCCGCGCCAATGCGAGTCCCAGCCCGATCATGGCGGTGCCGCCCATGGCGCCCCAGAGATAGAAATTGAGCGGATGATCGCCGGCTGCGGCGACGTCGTAGGTCGCCGAGCCGAGCCCCGGGACAACCAGAAGATCGCCGCGGTCGATCAAGAGTCGCCGCGTGAAATCGCGCCGGTCGAGCATCATCGCGTCCATACTTTCGGTCCGATCAAGCGCTGCGACAGCAGAAACGCGACCTGGAGATCGCCGTTGAACGCCATGTCGCAGCCGGCGCCGACGGTCTCATCGACGGCGTCGGCACTGTCGATCCGATAGGTGAGAAATCCACAGAGCCGAAGGAGCTCCTCGGTGATCATGCCCATCGGCACTTGCCACGGATTGAATTCGCCGAACTCGCCGCGCATGGTCACAGCGAGGACGCAGCCGAAGCCGCAATTGCGCAACAGCGAAAACATATTGACGCAGTTGCCGACGCCGCTCGACTGCATGAGCAGCGCCGCGCGCTGGCCGCCGAGCGCGGCGCCGGCAACGAGCCCGACGCCTTCCTCCTCGGTCGTCAGCACGACGTCGGCGATGCTCGGATCGTCGCGGCACAGCGCAATGAGGCGGCTGTGGCCGGCATCGGGCACATAACCGACCTGACGAATGCCGACGCGACGAAACTGCGCGTAAATGGCGTCCGGCCAAGACGTTTGGATGTTCGCCGGCGTATGCAAGGGATTCTCAGTCCGTTACCGGTAAGGAAGGTTACGTCAAATCAGGTTTGCAAATATCGCACCGCCGACTAAGCTACGCCATCCCCCAAGCGCAACAGATCGGAGATGGCCGATGGCAACCAGACTTCGCCACATCGCAATCATTGTTCCCGATCCCGAGAAAGCCGCGACATTTTTCGAGCAGGCCTTCGGCATGACGCGGGCCGGCACTGCGCGCCGTGGCGTGTATATGTCGGACGGTGTGATGAACGTAGCGCTGCTGAAGACCGAGGGCGACGAAAAACCCGGCCTTTACCACTTCGGCATGTGGGTCGACGATCTCGATGAGGCCGAGAAGAAGGTCAAGGAAGCTGGCGGAACCTATCTTGCCGGGCGCCCGACCTCAGCCCTGTCCTTCTACGAAGCGAAATATCGCGACCCTGACGGTGTCGTGTTTGATCTCACCCACACCGGCTGGCGCGGCGCAGTCAAGGAAGTGGTGCCGGCTGAATCTGCCGACGCCTAGCGCCGCCACGGCAGCCCGGACTCTCGCTCGACGAATAACCACGCGCCTTCGCCAAGCTCGGCTGGAAACGCCGCGGCGATGCCGTACTCGAAGGCGTGCCATTCGAGCCCGGCATTATCGACCGCCGCTTCGGCGGTGGCGAGCGACGTCACGCGCAACGCGTAGCCGATCATGAACGGGGGCGCGCCGAACGCCACCTCCGGCAGCTTCTCGGTCGCGCGCTCGTGAGTGAGGAGATAGACGCCGCCACGGTCCAGACGGATGAGGGCCCCGCCCGGGGTCGACGTTGCCGCGCGGCCAAGGAAGCGTTCAAAGCGATCCGCCGCTTCCGCGACGTCGGCGACCGCGATCATGACATCGATCAGACCAACCGCGCCGTTCGGCTGCGACAGCCACCGCTCCTGCCACACCGTGTGCTCCGTATGATGCGTCAAAAACTGAATGCGGCCTTCGGGCATCACGCCGGGCTCGACTCGGGCGATTGTGAAGGCTGCCGTATCGGGACCGGCCCTGGTTACGACCGGCCGCCGCATATGCGCCAGGTCGCGAACCGCGAAACCGTCCATTGCAAGCCGCCGATGCGCCTTTTCTGCATCGGCGACGGCAAAAGCTGCGAGATGCAACCCCGCGTGACGGTTCAGCGCTGCTTCAAATTCGCGACTAAGCGGTGTGTCTGAGGTCTTGAATAAGATTTCGAGATAGCCGCGCTCCAGCATCGCGGTGATGTTGCCCGTTCCGGTCGGGCGCGTGCCGCCCGCCGCATCGGGAATGACCTGAATCGAAATCGGCGTCGGTGCGAAGCCGCAGCGCGCCAGCGCCCGGCTCGCGGCCTCACCATCGCGCACGAAATGACCGACATGATCGAGGAAGATCTCGTCACCGGCAGGAAGGCGGCGGGCTAACTCGTCCGGCGCGGCTTGGGCTGGCAGGTCGGTCATTCGGAGTGGGCGATGCCGGCTTCCTCGACCACTTTAGCCCAGCGCACGATCTCGGACTGGAAGAATTGATGCAGATCGTCGAGCGAGCCGGTGCCCACCGGGATCATGCCGAAATCGGTCATGCGCGTACGCACGTCATCCATGGCCACGATGGCGTTGAGCTCCGAATTGAGCTTGGCGAGGATCGGTTGCGGGGTCTTCGCCGGCGCGACAACGCCCTGCCATGCAGCGGCATCGAAGCCGGGGACGCCGACATCGGCGAGCGGCGGAACGTTCGGCAAGGCGGCAAACCGCTCTTTGGTCGTCACCGCCAGCGGACGTATTTTGCCTGCGTTGATCAGCGGCAGCGCCGGGCCGAGATCGCTGAACATCAGCTGGATATAGCCGCCCATCAAATCGTTGAGCGCCGGGGCCGTGCCGCGGTACGGCACGTGGGTCATCTTGATGCCAGTCATGCTGCAAAACAGCGCGGCGGCCAAATGATGAAACGCGCCGATACCGCCGGAGCCATAGCTGAGCGGCCGCTGTTTGGCGAGCTTGATGAGATCGTCGACGGTATTGATCGGAAGCGACGGATTGACGACCAGCACGAACGGCACCTTGGCGATGAGCGCAATCAGCGTCAGGTCCTTGGCCGGATCGTAAGGGAGCGATTTGTAGAGGGTGACGTCGATCGCCAGCGAGGAGACGTCCATCATGATGGTGTAGCCGTCAGGCGGCGATTTGGCGACGAAGTTGGTGGCAATAACGGTTCCGGCGCCCGGACGATTTTCGACGACAAAAGTCTCGCCAAGCGCTTGTTCGAGCTTCTCGGCAAGAAGCCGCGCCAGCACGTCGGTGCCGCCGGACGGGGCGAAGGGCACGATGAACGTCACTTGGTGGTTGGGATAATCGGCCGGCGTAGGGGTACCGTTTTGCGCTCGGGCCACTGTGACTGCCATTGCGGGAAAAGCTGTCGCCAGCAAGGCGCGGCGGGAAAAAGCTATGGCCGTCTTTATGGTCATCGGCCGCTTCCTCTTCGTGGTCGGCTTTTTCGCTTTTGTCCTTGGGGCTTTAACACGGCCGCGCCGGAAACGTCACTAATTTGCCGTGAATGCGAGGGGCCCGGAATGCGTTGCGCTTTGCATTTCTTGACAGGCACTTATCGTACCGTCATAAGGACGCCGGTCGGCGCGGGTCCGATGCGGCATTAAGCCCATTGTCCGCTAACCATCAGCAGAATCGACTGAAAGAGCCGGTCCGGACGCGAATCCGAGCAGCGGCATTACGAGGAAGTGAGATGTTCGCGGTCTTTAAAACGGGCGGCAAGCAGTACCGGGTGGCCGCCGAGGACGTGCTCAAGGTCGACAAGGTCAAGGGCGAACCGGGCGAGATCGTCGAGTTCGGCGAGGTTCTGGTCGTGGGCGGCGACAGCGTAACCCTGGGCGCTCCCACCATTGCCGGCGCCACGGTCGCAGCCGAAGTCCTCGAGCAGGGCCGCGGCGCGAAAATCATCGCATTCAAGAAGCGCCGGCGGAAGAATTCGCGGCGTAAGATCGGGCATCGTCAGGAATTCACGCTGCTTCGCATCACCGAAATCCTGACCGACGGCAAGAAGCCGAACAAAGAGGTCCAGCCGAGAAAGAGGTCGGCTCCGAGGCCTGCGGCGGCACCGGATGCCGATGCGGTGGGGACGGCCTCTGAAGGCGAGCCGCAAGCTGCCGAAGGGAAAGCCGCAAAATCCGGCAAGGCTGCGGCAAAGAAGCCCACCAAGCCGAAAGCCAAGGCGCCGGCCGGAGCAAAAAAGCCGGCAACAAAGGGCAAAAAGAAGTGATGCCGGGGAGTGATGCTCTTGTCACGAATCCGGTATAGGTGTTTCTAACTAGTAGGTTCGGAGGCCAGTAGTGGCGCACAAGAAAGCAGGCGGATCCTCACGCAACGGCCGCGATTCGGCCGGTCAGCGGCTGGGGCTGAAGATTTTTGGCGGTACCGAGGTACTCGCCGGGAATATCATCGCGCGTCAGCGCGGTACCAAATGGCATGCGGGCCGCAATGTCGGCGTCGGCAAAGACCATACGCTGTTTGCGTTGATCAACGGGAAAGTCGAGTTCCGTACCAAAACCAAAGGCCGCGTGTTCGTCTCGGTACGTGCGTCGGAGGCAGCGGCGCAGTAATACGGTGGATCATATGAGGTCCGCCGGCATCCAGTCGAACCGGCGGGCCCGAATGGGCTTCGAAAAGGGGAGACCGGGATGCCGGCTCCCCTTTCGGTTTTTCTGCAGGAGCCCAAGCGATGACTCTAGCAAGCCAAACAGCAAAGCCGGTCCTCGCGCAGCAGCCGGAGGAGCGCGGCGTGTCCGTGCTCGAAACCGAGCGACTCGTATTGCGCGCGCCACAGCATGGCGACATCAAAGTCATCACGCGCCTCGTCAATGACCGCCGCGTCGCGGAGAATACCGCGCGCATTCCGCATCCTTACGGCGTCGACGACGCCGGGCGCTTCATCGCGGCAGTCAACCGTCAGGACGGCGAAGCAACATTCGCCATTATCCGTGACGGCGATCTGATCGGTGTCTGCGGCATCGAACCGCGCGAGAACGCGCCAGAGATCGGCTATTGGCTCGGCGCGCCTTTTTGGGGCCGTGGTTACGCCACCGAAGCGGTTCGAGCGCTCATCGATCACGCCTTCGGTGCGCTCGGCCACGACGCACTGCAAGCAGGCGCGCGGGTTGGCAACCCGGCCTCGCGGCGGGTGCTGGAGAAGTGCGGCTTCCAGTGGACCGGCGTCGGCCTCTATCGCATCCGCGCCATCAATTCGTCCGCACCGCTTGATCGCTTCCGTCTCGATCGCGGCTTGTGGGCGTCGCTCAAGGCCTGGGGACGGGCCCGAGAAGTGGCGTGATCGCCGCCGTGCGCAATGAACCTACCGCGCGGCGCTTTGCGCGGCGGCGAAAAACGGCGCGAGCTTGTCGACCAATGCCCGCCCGAACACGCCTTGGGGGTTCGATGGCGGTGCATGGTCCATCAACTCCCAGCCTTGGATCAGGATACGGGCATGATCAAAGGCGTTTTCGAGATCCGTTCCCTGCTGCAGGCTCTGGCGAAAGAAAGCATCGCCGAAATAGGTCCAGTCGCGTTCGGCGGCGCAGCCGAATGACGTGTTTATCGCGTCGGAGGCCGTCAGCACGATGGTGTTGGCGTTTTTGAGCGGCGGCACGAAAATTCCCGAATAACAGGCCGAAACAATCACGATCCGGTTCTTGATGCCGGCGCCGTCAAGCGTCGAAGCGACCTGTTGCGGCGTCAACTCGGCGACAGCGCCGGGCAATTCCAGCGCAAAGCCGGTTTTCTCGCCGTGCGAAGTCATGAACAGGACCAGGATGTCATTGTCCTTGTCCATGACATCGCCGATGGCGTACACGGCGGCTTGAAAGTTCTGCAAATCCGCGAGCGGAAAAGCTTCGAGCGTATCGCGACGATTGATAAGGCGGACCGTGCGATCCTTGATCGGCAGCACGCTGGCGATCGCCTGCAATCCACCGTCGAGCTCCTTGACAAAAACGCCCTGTTCGCCCCAGCCGGCAATGCCGAGCGCATAGACGTCGGTAGCGCCTTTACGCGGCGGCGCCAGCCGAGCGACTTCCGCCTGAAGCAGCGCGGGCTGCGCTTTTTTGAGCCGCGCAATTTGCGCTGGCGTGGCACGCGCCTTGCCGGTCTTCTCTTGTTCGAGAGCGTAGAGGAATTCCCACCAATTGGCGTTGCGGGCGTCGAAGTCTGGCGGCAGGAATACCGGGGCCTGAGGCACCAGTGCATTGGCGAGGAACAATGCCGCCCATAGCGCCGCGGCTCGTCCAATCATCCGCAGCCGCAACCGCGGTTCGAGGCTGCCGAGGACGCTCGCCATGGCGCCAACCCACCAAGCGACGGCGGCGGCATAGATGGCGTAACTCGCGGCCGGTCCGGTCCACGTGCTCTGCGCGGTAGCCGCCAAAAGCGGCATGGAAAGCGTAAGGCCGGTGGTGACGACCTCGGCCAGCATCGAGAGAATGAACATTGCCGAAAGCGCAGTCGAGCGACCCGCCGGGCGTACAAACAAGGCAGCGACGGCAAGCTCAAGCGCGAGCCAAGCAATGACCGCATTGAGGCCGTAAGGATTGAAAGCGTGCCAGGAGTCGGCCGCGAGCAGTTGCATGGCGACCCGGACGATGGCCGTCGCGACCGCGAAACCAAGGAGGACCGGCAGCCCGACGAGCGGCGACTCGGGCGTCGTCCGCCACAGGGCCGCCCGCGCCGCAAAGTTCAGAACACGCCACACGCTTAACGCTCTCCGAAAAATACCGGCCAAATCGAGTGCCGCTCTGCCGCGTTTCACCCTATATCACGTCTACCATACCGGCCAACGGGGCGGTCGTGCATTGTCCGACAGCCGTTGGCGCTTTACGAAGCTGACCGATGAAATTTCTCGACGAAGCCAAGGTCTATATTCGCTCGGGCGACGGCGGTAACGGCTGCGTGTCGTTCCGGCGTGAAAAGTTTATCGAGTTCGGCGGACCGAATGGCGGCGACGGCGGCAAAGGCGGCGACGTTGTCGCGGAGGCCGTCGAAGGCCTCAACACGCTGATCGACTACCGCTATCAGCAGCATTTCACGGCCAAGAACGGCAGGGCCGGCATGGGCAAGGACCGCCACGGCGCCAACGGCCCCGACGTCGTGCTCAAAGTGCCGGTCGGCACGCAAATATACGAAGAGGACGGCGAAACGCTGCTCGCCGATCTCACGGCGGCCGGACAGCACGCCGTGCTGCTGCGCGGCGGCAATGGCGGCTTTGGCAATGCGCATTTCAAGTCGTCGACCAACCGTGCGCCGCGTCATGCCAATCCCGGCCAACCGGGCGGTGAACTCACGATCCGGCTGCGACTCAAGCTGATCGCCGACGCCGGAATCGTCGGGCGACCCAATGCCGGCAAGTCGACATTGCTTGCCGCGGTCAGCGCCGCCAAGCCGAAAATCGCCGATTATCCCTTCACCACGCTGCATCCCCAGCTCGGTGTGGCGAACGCCGACGGCCGCGAATTCGTGCTGGCGGATATCCCCGGCTTGATCGAAGGCGCCCACCAAGGCGTGGGTCTCGGCGATCGTTTCCTCGGCCACGTCGAGCGCTGCCGCGTGTTGTTGCACCTCGTCGATGGGACGGCTGGTGATGCCGGCACGGCGTATGACACGGTGCGGGCGGAACTTTCCGCTTACGGCCACGGCCTCGCCGACAAGCCGGAGATCGTTGCGCTTAACAAAGCCGATGCGCTCACGCCGGATGAGATCAAACGGCAAGTGAACGCCTTGCGGCGCGTGATCAAGAAAAATCCCCTGGTGATTTCCGCGGTCAGCGGCGACGGCGTAGCGGAGGTCTTGCGGGCGCTGCTCAAAGTGATCGACCAAGCGCGCCATGAGGCGTCCGCGCCGAGCGCTCAGGATACTGCCTGGCATCCCATATAGGGCCGGCTCACGCGCCGACACAGAAAAACTTCAACGAGCGGTCGCGCTCGATGCGTGGCAGCAAATCCGTTTCCCACGCCAGGTATTCGGCCATCGCCGCTCTGGTGTCGCCGCCGCGTTCATAGGGTTTGCGCCATTGATCGACAATGTCGTCGGCCATTTGGGCTTCGTCGGAAAATGCATTGCCGGCGGCCTGCCATGCCGCATTGCCGCCTTCGAGGAAGCGCACCGGGCTGTCCACCAAACCGCTCGCTTCGGCGACTGCCAGCTTCGCCAGCGCGCCATCTTCCGAGGTGAGTACCAGCGTGCCGTGCAACGCTATCTTCTCAAGCGCGCGTGCGAGCCGGGTCCTGATGGCGAACCAGGCACTCGGAATATGTCGTGCGAGATAATTCCGGCTAAGCGAAAGGTCGACGACCGTTGCGGCGTCGCGTAACAGAAGTTCGCCAAGTTTCTCAGAATCAATGGCGGAGACCGATCCAGTATCGCTGTCGAGTACCGGCGTGGCGGGCGAACCGGTCTCGGTGCCTTTCTCCCTCAGGATGAAAACGTCGCGCCACCCCATCTGCCGCAGCCATGACGCCGTCATCGCGGCGCGCACGTCCAGGTCGTCAGCCAGAACGATCCGCGCACCGAGCGTGCCGACATATTGATCGGTCGCTTGCACGAGCTGGCCGCCGGGTGCCGAGATCGCGCCGGGAAAATGCCCCGCCTCGTATTCGGCTGGGTCGCGCACGTCGAAGACGTAAAGCGTACGTTCGGCATCGGCGCGCCATGCATCGAGCGTCTTGCGATCGATGCGCTCGACGCCGCAACTTTGCGCCACGCGCGCTGCCGCGCCGCGCGCCCATTCCAACGTCGTCGGCGATACAGCCGGCGCACGCCGGTTCTTGCCTTTGTCGCAGGCGAAGCCGGCCAGGCTCCAGCCCATCGTGCCGTTGCGCAGCGCCACGACCTTGTTCGGCAGTCCGGCATTGATCAGCGACTGCGCGCCGATGATGCTCCGCGTGCGGCCGGCACAATTGACGACCACTGTCGTTTGCGGTGAAGGCGCGATTTCGCGCGCGCGCAGCACCAGTTCCGCGCCTGGCACGTTCGTCGCGGTCGGAATCGAGACGCGCACATATTCGTCGAACGGCCGGCTGTCGAGCACGACCAGATCAGCGCCGTCGCGCAGGAGTTTTTCGAGTTCGGCGGCGACAATATTCGGCGTGCCCCTGACGTGCTCGACATATTCGCCAAAGGCCTTGCTCGGGACATTGACGCCGGAGAACAGCTCGAAGCCCGCCGCCGCCCAGGCGTCGGCGCCGCCGATAAGAATGCGCACATCGCTATAGCCGTTCCGTGACAGGATCGCCGCGGCCTCCTCCGCAAGGCCATCGCCGTCGTCGCACAGCACGATGGGTGCCGTGCGGCGCGGCACCAATTGCGCGAACTTCAGCTCGAATCGGCTTAACGGCACCGAACGCGCCAGCAGCAGATGACGTTGCGAAAAAATCAACTCCTCGCGCACATCGACGAGTGCAAGCTCGCCGCCGTCGCCGAGCATTTCCCGCAGAGCGGCAGGGCTGACCCGCGTCACGTCGCCTGCTGCGGCGTCATGCGTTTAACTTCGCCGGTTTTCAAGTCGAAGCGGACGCGATGGATCTGATCGAGATTGGTTCCGGTAACGCGGACAAAGCGGGAATTGTCCGGATAATCGATCGAATGGATCTTGCCGTCTTGATAGATGCCGGCCTGCCCCGGGGTCAGTCGGTATTTCTTCGTTGGTTTGAGCTTGGCGTGCTCCGGATCAGCGCCATCGTCGTCACGCTCCCATTCGGTCATGTCGGTGTAATGCGTCGCTTGGCCATAGATTGCCCAGGAGTCGCCGTGATCGTGCGGCGGCGAGACGCGCGCCTTGTCGTTGATATGCGCCAGGATCTGAAAGCCAAGCTCGGGGTCCTCGTAAAGCACGTGCAAGCCTTGCGGCGCTTCCTCACAATGCTCGCGGACGAACGCGGGATTTTGCAGGAGCTGCTCAAGGCGCGTGCGCACGTCTTCGCGGCCTTTCGGTCCCGGGTCGCGCGATAGGATGGAATGACAATCCGATATGAACTGATCGAGTTGATACGCCATTGTTTTCACTCCCATGGCTAGATCAATTTCGGACAATTTCGCTCATCCGCGCGGCCGGCGCCAGGGGGCTCGTGGCTGGGCGTTTGGATATGGCTCTGCCACCCGCTACATTACCCGTTATGTTTGGTCTGCCACGGACTTACGAGCGTCCGCGCAACGTGCGGCTCGACACCCTGATCCGTCTGCGGTGGCTTGCGGTTTTCGGTCAACTCGCCGCGGTACTGGTCGTGCATTTCGGCCTCGAATTCGAGGTTCCGATCTGGCCCTGTCTCGCCGTCATTGCGCTTGCGGCTTTGCTCAATGTGGCGTTGCGCGTCAGCTTTCATCAGACGCAGTGGCTCGAGCCCGACCGGGCGGCTTGGCTTCTTACCTTTGACATCGCCGAACTCGCGGCATTGCTTTATCTCACCGGCGGCCTGGAAAATCCGTTTTCATTCTTGCTTCTCGGCCCGGTGCTGATATCGGCCACCGCGCTGCCGCCGCGGATGACTTTGCTGATCGGCACGTTCGCCATGTTCTGTGCCACGGTGCTGGTCTTTTTGCATTACGATTTGCCGTGGGATGCCGAGAACCCGCTCGAGCTGCCGGAAATCTATATGGTCGGCGTGTGGCTCTCGATCTTGCTCGCGATCGGCTATATCGGCGTCTATACCTGGCAGGTCGCGGAAGAGGCGCGCCAGCTATCCGACGCGCTGGCGGCCACCGAGCTTGTGCTGGCGCGCGAGCAGCATCTGTCGCAGCTTGACGGCCTGGCGGCCGCCGCGGCGCACGAGCTTGGCACGCCGCTCGCCACCATCACTGTGGTCGTGCGCGAAATCGAGCGCGCGCTCGAAGCCAATTCTCCTTACGCCGACGACGTGAAGCTGTTGCGCGAGCAGGCGCAGCGTTGCCGCGAGATTTTAGCGAAGATCACCGAACTGCCCACCGGCGAGCCGTTCGACCGCACGCCGCTGTCCGCGCTCATCGAAGAGGCGGTGGCGCCACACCGCAACTTCGGCATCTCGATCGGCGTCACCTATCCCGCCAATCGCGCCACGGAGCCGGCCGGCGCGCGCAATCCGGCGATCCGCTACGGGCTCGGCAATCTGATCGAGAACGCCGTCGATTTCGCCCACAGCCGGGTCGAGATATTCGCAAAATGGACCAGTGACGAAGTCAGCATTTCCATCAGCGACGACGGGCCCGGCTTCGCTGCTGAGGTCGTCGATCGCATCGGCGCGCCATATGTGACCCATCGGCGGCCCGGCGGCCGCGGCCCAGACGGCGACGAGGACGCGGTGTTCGGCCTGGGATTGGGCTTCTTCATCGCCAAGACCTTGTTGGAGCGTTCCGGCGCCAGGCTCGCCCTGATTAACCAGGCGCCGCCGCTGCACGGCGCCACGGTGACGGTGACCTGGAGCCGCGCCGATTTCGAGCGCCCGCTCGTGGCGCCTCCTCTTGAGGCTCCGGCCCGGGCTTCTTAGCTGTTTGGGACGATCGGCCCAATTGACGCTGCTTGTTGATTCGGCGTGACTTTTGAGATCAGACCCTCCAGATTGCGCTGGTCATCGGTTATAACGGTGCCCTGGAGGGGCGGGCTCGAGTGATCGTCATCAAGCGCTATACATTCGCTTTGACGGAGTGAAATTGCCATGATTAACGCCGCCGTCCCCCTTCCGACAGAGCGGACGCTTCTGATCGTCGAGGACGACAAGTCCTTCCTGCAGCGCCTTGCCCGCGCCATGGAAGGCCGCGGCTTTGCGGTAACGACCGCTGAATCCGTCGCCGACGGTCTATTGCAGGTCGAGAAAGCAGCCCCAGCCTTCGCCGTCGTCGATATGCGGCTCGGCGACGGCAACGGACTCGATGTCATTTCAGCGATGAAGAAGCGCCGGCCCGAAGCCCGCGCCATCATTCTGACCGGCTATGGCAACATCGCAACCGCGGTCAACGCCGTCAAACTCGGCGCCGTCGATTATCTTGCCAAGCCGGTCGATGCCGATGATGTCGCCGCTGCGCTGCTCGCACTCGACAATAAGAAAATCGATCCGCCGGAAAACCCGATGTCGGCCGATCGCGTCCGCTGGGAGCACATCCAGCGCATTTACGAACTGTGCGGTCGCAACGTCTCGGAAACCGCGCGGCGCCTCAATATGCATCGCCGCACTCTGCAGCGGATCCTGGCCAAACGCGCGCCGAAGTAAAAGACGCCGCCGATTATTCAATTCCGTTTACGCGCGGATAACCGCATCGCCCGGCTTGCATTGTCGCAACCGATGTACGGACAATTTTACGCGATTTATTAGGTTAAATTTTGCGCCGGCGAGCTACCACTCGGAAGCAGCCTGAACCACTGATCGCCGCGGACCTGGATGCTTGAAGAGTCGAACCCGTTCGATTTGGTCCGAGAAGGATCGGCCGCTGCGGATGCCGGCAAAACCGCGCTGCGGCTTCTCGTCATCGACGACGACAGCCTTCATCGCATGGTCATCTGCCGCGCGGCGGCCAAAGCCGGTTATCTCCCGGCCGGGGCGGCTACCTATGACGAAGCGACAAGGCTGACGCGAGAGACCGTGTTTGATTGCATCACGTTGGATCTGGGTCTTGGCGATCACGCCGGCAGTGAAATGTTGCATCATCTGTCAAATGTCGGCTGCGCCGCGCCGATCATCGTCGTCAGCGGATGTGACGCCGCGACCTGCAAGGAAGCCGTAAGGGTCGCCGGAATGCTTAAGCTGAATGTCTGGGAATGCATCCCAAAGCCGGTCGATTTGGCGATGCTGCGTAATTTTCTCGAGCGCCTGAGAGGCACGCGGCTCGCTGCTTAGCGCGTCGGAGTCACGTCTCCCGGGCAAACAGGCCCTGCGGATCGGCCAGTGCCTGCAGGCGATGCGCCGCGGTGTGGGCAAAGCGCAGCATCACCGCCTTGCGCGTTGCTGCGGACAGTCGGTGCTCGGGCGCCTCGCACAGGATCGCCGCGCCGAAGGCATCGGCAACGATCAGGCCAGCATCCGGCGGAAAAATCTCGCCCGGCACGTCCGTGATCGTGGCGAAGAACAGCCGGTCGCAATGCAGCCGGTACTCCATCCATTTCTGATCGGCACGGAAATCGGCCACCGAGGATTTGATTTCGACGATAATGATCTCGCCGTCGCCGCCGAGCGCGACCAGATCGGCGCGACGGCCTGACGGCAGCGGCAATTCCGACACGACGCAGTAGCCGAGCGCGTGAAGGTAGCGCGTCGCGCCGCGGGCAATGGCCAGGGCGGTCTGCGACTGCCGACCGTCAACCGGTACTGAGGACGCAAGCGAGGCGAGACTCATGGCCAGCATCCCGGGCAGCGGCAGGTTCGATAGCGGACGGCACGCAAGCTTACGCACGCCACGCACTCCGACTGAGGCTCTTCGCCATTCGCTCCCCCGCCGGCAGGGGAGGCAAAGGCGGTCATTGTGCCGTGCCGGCGCGGTCCGGGAAAGCCCCCGCCAAGGCGGTGCGCGATGCCGCGATGATCCCGCGCTCGGTGATCAAACCCGTCACTAATCGGGCCGGCGTCACGTCGAAGGCGTAATTCGCCACCGGCGAATGCTCGGGGACGATGCGCACGGTTTCAATGCGCCCATCCACGGCGCGGCCGGTCATGGTCGCAACCTCATCGGCGTCGCGTTCTTCGATTGGAATATCGGCGACGCCATTGGCGACGGTGAAATCGATGGTCGGGGAGGGCAGAGCGACATAGAATGGAATACTGTTGTCCCGTGCGGCAAGCGCCTTCAAATAGGTTCCGATCTTGTTGCACACGTCGCCATTGGCGGCGACGCGGTCGGTGCCGACAATCACGATATCGACGAGCCCGTGCTGCATCAGATGACCGCCGGTGTTGTCGGCGATGACCGTGTGCGGCACGCCGTGCTGACCGAGCTCCCAGGCGGTGAGCGAGGCGCCTTGATTGCGCGGCCGGGTTTCGTCGGCGAAGACGTGCACGGCGATGCCGTTATCGTGGGCCAGGTAAATGGGCGCCGTCGCGGTACCAACGTCCACCGCCGCAAGCCAACCGGCATTGCAATGGGTGAGCACGTTCACCCGTTCGCCCGGTTTCTTGCGCTGCGCGATGGCTTCGATCAACGGCAACCCATTGCGGCCAATCGCGGTATTGATGGCCACGTCTTGCTCGCAGATTTCGCCGGCACGGCGATAGGCTGCGGCCGCTCGCTCGCTGCGGGGACGGTTGCGCACTGCCGCCAACGTCTCGTCGAGCGCCCAGCGCAGATTGATTGCCGTTGGGCGCGTGGCGAGTAGAATCGCATAGGCGCGATCAAGCGCCTCGTCGGAGGCATCGGCGCGCAACGCCAAGCACATCCCGTAGGCCGCAGTGGCGCCGATCAGCGGCGCGCCGCGGATCAGCATGGCGCGGATGGCGTGCGCGGCCTCGTCGAGCGTGGTGAGGCGGGCAGTCACGAGCCGATGCGGCAACGCCGTCTGATTGATCACGCCGATCGACCAGCCATCCGGCTCGAGCCAGATGCTGCGCATTGCCTTGCCGTCGACTTTCATAATGCTCAACTAGCAGATTTCGGCACGCTGTCGATGCCGTATGACGCGGCAACTTGCCAGCCCACGCGGCATGCAGCAAATTCGCTTCCTCTGCCAGGAGGCGCCGGTGGCCGACATCGACTACGAAGCCGAATACAACAACCGCGCCCGTGTGCCGGAACATCCGGAGATATTCGCTCGCTGGACGCGCGACGCCGAGCTGTTTCGCGCCGAAGCACTCAAGAGCGGTCGCGCCGAGCTCGGCATGTCCTATGGCGATACGCCGCGCCAATATTTTGACCTGTTTCTGCCGGCGGCCGGCGAGGATGCGCCGCTGGCGATTTTCATCCATGGCGGCTGGTGGCGGTCGCTCGATCCTTCGTTTTACAGCCATGTGGCGCGCGGTCCGAATGCGCGGGGCGTAGGCGTCGCGGTCGTGGGTTATGACCTTTGCCCCAACGTCTCGATCGCGGAGATTATCGAGCAGATGCGGCGCGCCTGCGCGTTTTTATGGCAGCGGTTCGGCCGACGCATGCTGGTCTGCGGACATTCCGCCGGCGGCCATCTCTCGGCGGCGATGGTCGGCACCGACTGGGCTTCGCTCTATCCCAAGGCGCCGGCCGATCTCATCCCGGCCGGCTATTCGATTTCCGGCGTATTCGATCTTGCTCCGCTTGTCGGCATCAGCGTCAACCAGGATTTGCGGCTCGATGCCGCGAAAGCACGCGATATGTCGCCGGCGTTCTGGCCGGTTCAATCCGGCCGAAGCTTCGATGCCGTTGTCGGCGGGCTCGAATCGAGCGAGTTCAAGCGCCAGAGCCGGCTCATCGCGCAGACTTGGCAGCAGGCCGGTGCGAAAACCCGCTACGAGGAAATTGCCGGCACCAATCACTTCACCGTCATTGAATTGCTGGCCGACCCGCAAAGCGCGTTAACTGCGCGTGTCGCCGCATTGGCACAGCAAATCAAGCGTTAGCTCTTATCGTCGGCTGCCGCGCCAGCAGAACGCAGGTGGAGGCGGCGAAAATCAAGGCGAATCCGACAAGATCGGCGGCGGTGGGCCGTTCGCCGAGGAGCAGGATCGAGGCGACGACGCCGATCGCCGGACTGCCAAGGACACCGAGCGACGCCGTCATGGCCGGCAGGCGGCGCACGATCGCGAACCACAGTCCATAGGCGACGCCGTTGGCGAGGAAACCGGTCGACGCCGTACAAAGCAATGCGAGCGGACTGGCATGCGCGAAATGCAGGTGGCCCTCGAATATCAGCATGAAGGCCGTGGTGACCGCGAAGGCGATCGTTACCTGCCAGCTGGCGATGGCCATGGGATCGGCCTTGATCCGCGCCCACTTCAGATAAACGGTACCGGCAGCCCAGCACACGCCGGTCAGGAGCGCCAGCCAGATTCCTGGCGGAATCTTTGTTTCGGCCAATGGATAGATCAGGATGCCGAGCCCCGCCGCACATAGAAGCAACGCCGTCGCCTGCATGCGATTTGGCCATTCGCGCAACAACAGCCAGGCGAATAACACCGACCAAATCGGCATCGTGTAGGCGAGGATGGTGACGCGCGATGTTGCGGCAGTAAGCTGGGCGAAGGAGCCGAACACGGTGAAGGCGACGATATTAAGCAACGACGCGATGGTGAGATGCAGCCAATCCCGCGTGATCGCAACCCGCAAGCTACGACCTTGGAGGCGGCACGCCAGATACAGCGTCAATGAACCGAGCGCCGCAGTGACAGTTCGCATGCTCAGCGGCGGAATTTCGTAGAGCGCGATCCGCATGATCGGCCAAGTCGCGCCCCAGATGACGCATAACATGACGAGCATCAGCCGCGCGCCGACGTCGGCGTCACTCGAAGCATCGCGTGCGAGGTCGGGATTTCTCACTGATGGGTCACGGCAAGGTCATCACGGCGCTTTTGGCCCGGCGCCGAGGAACCAGTCGGCGATCTGCGCGCCGGTCCAGAATAGCACGTCGGACTTTTTGCGAATGACCTCGAAGACGCGGCGCAGATATTTCACGCGATGCGGCGCGCCCATGATGTACGGGTGAACCGAGAGCGCCATGACGCGCGCCGAATCGGCGGCATCCGCGTAAATCTGCTCGAACTGGTCGAGCGCGCGGTCGCAATATTCAGAAGCCTTGTGATGTTGGATCAGCATCATGGCGACGTCGTTGCATTCCTGCGTGTAGGGCAAATTGAGGATCGGCTTGCTGCGGGTTTTCAGCCACACCGGCTGATCGTCGAGCACCCAATCGGCGACGTAGTCGTAGCCTTCCTCGACGAGCACGTCCGGCGTCTGCCAGGTTTCGGTGAGGCCGGGGCCGAGCCAGCCGCGCGGTGGCTTTCCGGCGGTCTTGGCGATAGCGTCACGAACCTTGCGGATATCGGCGCGCTCGTTCTCCACTTTTTGCAGATTACGTTGCGTAAAGCCGTGGCCAATGAACTCCCATTTGCGCTCGACCGCGGCTTGGACGATGGCC
Organism: Xanthobacteraceae bacterium; assembly: GCA_030038415.1. Lineage (GTDB taxonomy): Bacteria > Pseudomonadota > Alphaproteobacteria > Rhizobiales > Xanthobacteraceae > BOG-931. Next base: position 38,767 of record JASHOX010000192.1, on the reverse strand, counting down.
GGATAGGCGGCAAGCGCCGAGCCGTTGATGGCGATTACTGCCGGGATCGCGAACTCGTCGAACACTTTGACGAACCGCCAAAAGCCGACGCGATTGCCGTATTCATGCCAAGCCCAATTGGGCACGTCGGGCATCGGCGAGCCGCCGGCCGGCGGCGTCAGCACCGTGCGCGGCATCGGCTGCGTCGGGTCCCAGTCCTCGACATTGATGACCGCCCATACCGCCATGCGGGCGCCATTGGGCAAGCGAAGGGGCGCGCGCTCGGTGATCGCCGAATAGGGAACGCGGTCGGGCGGCAGCATCGGCCGCCTAGCGGAAGTCTTTTGTCGGGCAGGTTTTTTCGGTCGTGTGGTCATTTGCGGAATCATGCCTTTCGGCGGCAGCGATAGCATGGACGGACTGGCGGTCCACTCAACCGCCAGTGGCGGGTGGATAGCGGGTCGCCACCGTGCCAAACACAGTCAACGTCACCGCGCAAACGCATAGCGGCACGAACGCCGTCCACGGTCTTCCTGTTGCATCCCACAGCGCGCCGCTGATGGTCGGGATGATGATCGCCGTAGCGTAGCTGACGGTAAACATGCCGGCGGAGGTGCGCGCCAGGTCGGCGGGCGAACTCAGAAGCGGCGGCAAAGCCAGCGTTGCCGTCAGCGTAATTGCCGTGGTGAAGCCGACCAGTGCCGCGCAAACGAGAATTACCGCGGCGGAATGCCCGAAGATCAGTCCGAGGAAAGCCGCCAAGAGAACCGGACCGAACAGCGAGAACGGCCAGGCGCGCCCCTGCAGCCGATTGGCCAGCAGGAGCAGAATGAGTGGAGCGACGATCTGTGCGCCGTTGAGCCATCCCAGCGCCGCGCCGAGGAGATCCGCCTTGCCCTGGCTGGCGAGGTAGTCGCCGAGAAATGCGTTGGTGCCGAAGAACGGGCTATTGTTGCTGCCGAAGGTGAGGCCCAGGAGCCAGACCAGCGGATCCTTGAAATTCGGCCACCACAGCGCGCCGACCTTGTTGGCGATCGTGGACACGTTATCCGTTTTCGGGCTGAGGATAAAAAACACCGGCGCGATGAGGAGCGCAGGCACCGCCCATACCAGAAGATCGAGCCGCCAGGAGCCGCCGACCAGCGGCAATACAAAGGGAATGGTCAGGCCGGTCGCAAACAGTGCGCCTATCAGCATGCCGCTGGTATATGCGATGGTGCCGTGCGCGATGCGGTCCGGCAGCCATTCGCCGACCAGCGTCGGCATTCCAGGCTGCATGATCGCGACGCCGAAGCCAGTCGCGATGGCGGCGGCGTAAAGCGTCCAGACGTCGATTGCGGCGCTGCGCGCGGCGCCAGCGAACGCCGCGATAATCATGCCCAGTACGGCGGCATTGCGGGCGCCGACCCGGACGATGAGCAGCGATCCCGGAACGGCGGCAACGGCAAAAAGCGCCAGCGGCAATCCAATCAACAGCCCGACCTGCGTCTCCGACATGTGCAGTTCGCTGTGCACCAGCGGAATCACCGGCGGCATAGCGAGAATCGTCATGCGCATCGCCACTCCGGCAAGCCAAAGCAGCGACATGAGCTTGATCAGACGGCCGGTTGAGAGGCCGTCTCGGCTTGCGGGGGACGTCATGGAAGGGATCCCGGCGTGGCCATTACCGTGCATGAGCCGCCGCCGCGGCGCAAGAAAGGCCGCAGCGGATCTCTGCGAGCCAGCCTTTTGCCCGCAATCCAAGCCCCTTTCATCGGGGGTTCCCCGTTGTTGCACCGCATTCGGCTCTATGTTAGCAAACCCGCGATTTACGCGGGATCGCGGGCTTTTTCCGCTGCGCCCGCGCTATCCAAGTCCCGCTTGAATCCGAAGGGCTTGCACCGACCATTCGCGCCGGGTGTGAGTCTTGCGGAAATAGCTCCAAAGAGCGCCTAGACGAGCACGCGAAGTGGCAGGCGAAGAACCTCTCGTATCCGGAATGGCCGGCCGCTATGCGACCGCCCTGTTCGATCTCGCCCGCGAGATGAATGCGATCGACGCGGTCAAAGCCGATCTCGACCGCTTTGACGTGCTCATCGGCGAAAGCGCAGATCTCATGCGCCTGGTGCGCAGCCCGGTATTTTCCGCCGACGAGCAATTACAGGCGCTGGGCGCCGTGCTCGACCGCGCCGAGATCGGCGGACTTGCGGCGCGTTTCCTCAAGCTCGTGACGTCAAATCGCCGGCTGTTCGCGGTGCGCGACATGATCCGGGCGTTCCGCGAGCGGGTCGCCCAACACAAGGGTGAGACGACCGCTCAAGTCACTGTGGCGGAAAAGCTCAAGGAAGAACACATCGAGGCGTTGCGCGCCGCGCTCAAAGCAGTCAGCGGCAAGAACGTCGACCTCGACATCAAGATCGATCCCGCCATCATCGGCGGGCTCGTGGTCAAGCTCGGTAGCCGTATGGTCGATACCTCGCTGCGCACCAAGCTCAATGCGATCAAGCACGCCATGAAAGAGGCTCGCTAATGGACATCCGTGCCGCGGAAATCTCCGCCATTCTCAAAGAGCAGATCAAGAATTTCGGCCAGGAGGCCGAAGTCTCGGAAGTCGGCCAGGTGCTATCGGTCGGCGACGGCATTGCCCGTGTCTACGGCCTCGACAACGTCCAGGCCGGCGAAATGGTCGAATTCGAAAGCGGCATCAAAGGCATGACGCTCAATCTCGAAAGCGACAATGTCGGCATCGTGATTTTCGGCAGCGACCGCGACATCGCGGAAGGCCAGACCGTCAAGCGTACCCGAGCCATCGTCGAGGTGCCGGTCGGCAAGGGTTTGCTTGGCCGCGTCGTCGACGCACTTGGCGATCCGATTGACGGCAAGGGGCCGATCAAGGCCGACCACAAGGCACGCGTCGACGTCAAAGCGCCAGGCATCATCCCGCGCAAATCCGTGCATGAGCCGATGGCGACGGGACTGAAAGCGATCGACGCGTTGATTCCAATCGGCCGCGGCCAGCGCGAATTGATCATCGGCGACCGTCAGACCGGCAAGACCGCGATCGCGCTCGACACCATCCTCAATCAGAAATCGCTCAATCAGTCCGGCGACGAGAAGATCAAGCTCTACTGCGTCTATGTCGCAGTCGGACAGAAGCGGTCCACCGTCGCGCAATTCGTCAAGGTTTTGGAGGAAAACGGCGCGCTCGATTACTCGATCGTCGTCGCAGCGACAGCGTCGGATCCGGCGCCGATGCAGTTTCTAGCGCCGTTTGCCGGCTGCGCCATGGGCGAATATTTCCGCGATAACGGCATGCACGCCGTGATCATCTACGACGACCTGTCCAAACAGGCCGTCGCCTATCGCCAGATGTCGCTGTTGCTGCGGCGGCCGCCGGGGCGCGAGGCCTATCCGGGCGACGTGTTCTATCTGCATTCGCGCTTGCTCGAGCGCGCGGCGAAGATGAACGACGACAATAAGGCCGGCTCGCTCACCGCGCTGCCGGTCATCGAAACGCAAGCCAACGACGTGTCGGCCTATATTCCGACCAACGTCATCTCCATCACCGACGGCCAAATCTTTCTCGAGACCGATTTGTTCTATCAAGGCATCCGACCGGCAGTGAATGTCGGACTTTCGGTCTCTCGGGTCGGCTCCGCGGCGCAGACCAAGGCGATGAAAAAAGTCGCCGGCCGCATCAAGGGCGAACTGGCGCAATACCGCGAAATGGCGGCCTTCGCGCAGTTCGGCTCCGACCTCGATGCCACCACGCAGCGGCTCCTCAATCGCGGTTCGCGGCTTACCGAGCTGCTTAAGCAGCCGCAATTCTCGCCGCTCGCCATGGAGGAGCAGGTCTGCGTCATCTATGCCGGCGTCAACGGCTATCTCGATCCGCTGCCGGTCGATCGCATTCGCGCTTTCGAGGATGGTCTGCTCAGTCTGTTGCACACCAAGCATGGCGACATCCTCAAGACGATCCGCGAATCGCGCGATCTCGACGACGCGACCGCGGAAAAGCTCAAGGGCGTCGTCAACGATTACGCCAAGACGTTTGCGTGAGCGCGCGGGAATAGATCGAGCTTCGGATGCCCTCGCTTAAAGATCTGCGTAACCGCATCGCCGCTACCAAGGCGACGCAGAAGATCACCAAGGCCATGCAGATGGTCGCGGCGTCGAAGCTGCGTCGCGCCCAAGCCGCGGCCGAAGCGGCGCGTCCTTATGCCGACCACATGGATACCGTGCTCGGCAATATCGCGGCTTCGGTCGCGGGCGTCGACACCGCGCCGCGACTGTTGCGCGGCACCGGCAGCGACCAGCGGCATCTTCTTCTTGTTTGCACCGCCGAACGCGGTTTGTGCGGTCCGTTCAACACCGCGATCGTGCGGCTCGCGCGCGAGCGGGCCGCGGCGCTGACGGCGGAGGGCAAGGAAGTCAAGTTTTTCTGCGTCGGCCGTAAAGGCTACGATCAATTGCGCCGGCTCTACGCCCGCCAGATCGTCGAACTGGTCGATCTGCGCTCGGTGCGCGTGCTGCGTTTCGAAAATGCGAAGATGATCGCGGAAAAAATCATCGCGCTGTTCGACAAATTCGAGTTCGACGTCTGCACCCTGTTCTATTCGCGCTTCCGCTCGGTGATCGCCCAGATACCGACTGCGCAGCAGGTCATCCCGCCGGTGTTCGATGCGAAGGCGGCCGATGCCTTGGGCGGCGCCGCCTATGAGTTCGAGCCGGACGCCGAAGATATCCTTCATGAGCTATTGCCGCGCAACGTCGCCGTGCAGATTTTCCGCGCGCTTCTGGAGAACGCCGCCTCGTTCTACGGCGCGCAAATGTCGGCGATGGACAATGCGACTCGCAATGCCGGCGACATGATCCGCCGGCAAACGCTCACCTACAATCGCACGCGTCAGGCGATGATTACCAAGGAACTGATCGAAATTATCTCCGGAGCCGAAGCGCTGTGACGATTGGCGCGCGGCAACATCAGTAAGGACGACCTCATGGCTCAATCCGTTGGACGTATCACCCAAGTCATCGGCCCCGTGGTCGACGTGCACTTCGAGGACCACTTGCCGCCGATCCTCAATGCCCTGGAAACCACCAACCAGGGCCGTCGGCTCGTGCTCGAGGTCGCGCAACAGCTTGGCGAAAACACCGTGCGCACGGTTGCCATGGATACCAGCGAGGGACTGGTGCGCGGCCAGCAGGTTACCGACACCGGAGCGCCGATCTCGGTTCCGGTCGGCCAGGGATTGCTCGGTCGTATCATCAACGTAATCGGCGATCCGGTTGACGAAGCCGGTCCGGTCAATGCCGAGGCGAAGCGGGCGATTCACCAGGAGGCACCGGCCTATACCGATCAGTCGACCGAAGCGGCCATTCTGGTCACCGGCATCAAGGTCGTCGATCTGCTGGCGCCCTATGCAAAGGGCGGCAAGATCGGATTGTTTGGCGGCGCCGGCGTCGGCAAGACGGTGCTGATCATGGAACTGATCAACAACGTCGCCAAGGCGCACGGCGGTTATTCCGTGTTCGCCGGCGTCGGCGAGCGCACCCGCGAAGGCAATGACCTCTATCACGAGATGATCGAGTCCGGCGTCAACAAGGACCCGCACAAGGGCTCGGTGGAAGGCTCCAAATGCGCGCTGGTCTACGGCCAGATGAATGAGCCGCCCGGCGCCCGCGCCCGCGTCGGGCTGACCGGGCTGACGGTCGCCGAGCATTTCCGCGACCAGGGCCAGGACGTGCTGTTCTTCGTCGACAATATCTTCCGCTTTACCCAAGCAGGTTCAGAAGTGTCGGCGCTGCTCGGCCGCATTCCTTCGGCGGTCGGCTATCAGCCGACGCTCGCCACCGATATGGGCGCGTTGCAGGAGCGCATCACGACGACCAACAAAGGTTCGGTGACGTCGGTGCAGGCCATTTACGTCCCGGCAGACGACCTCACCGATCCGGCGCCGGCAACTTCCTTCGCGCATCTCGACGCGACGACCGTGCTGTCGCGCGACATCGCTGCCAAGGGCATCTATCCGGCGGTCGATCCGCTGGATTCGACGTCGCGCATGCTGTCGCCGATGATCGTTGGCGAGGAGCATTATACGGTCGCACGCCGGGTGCAGCAGGTTTTGCAGCGCTACAAGGCGCTGCAGGACATTATCGCTATTCTCGGCATGGATGAGTTGTCGGAAGAGGACAAGCTCACGGTGGCGCGCGCCCGAAAGATCGAGCGCTTCCTGTCGCAGCCGTTCTTCGTCGCCGAGGTGTTCACCGGCTCGCCGGGCAAGCTGGTCGACTTGCAGGATACGATCAAGGGCTTCCGCGATCTGGTCGACGGCAAATACGACCACCTGCCAGAGGCGGCCTTCTACATGGTCGGCACCATCGAGGAAGCGGTCGAGAAGGGCAAGAAACTCGCCGCCGAGGCGTAACTACCATGGCTGGACTTCATTTCGAATTTGTATCGCCCGAGAGCGTGCTGTTCTCCGGCGACGTCGACCAAGTGGATTTGCCCGGCAGCGAAGGCGACATGGGCATCCTCCCCGGTCATGCACCGCTGGTGACCACGTTGCGGCCCGGTATCGTGACCATCTTCCGCGGCGGCCAGCGCGAGCCGGTCGTCGTCATCGGCGGCTTTGCCGAGGTGAGCCCGAAGGGGTTGACCGTGCTCGCCGACAAGGCCGTAGCCCGCGCCGATTTCGATATCGCGCTCCTTGCCGACGAAATCAGGGATGCCGAGGAAGACGTCGCCGACAGCAAGGACGATGCGTTACGCGACAAGCTGGCGCGTCATCTCGAGCAATTGAAAGCGCTGCAGACGGCATTGACGCAATAGCAACGCCCGCGACGACTGGCGTCGGGACGGCCACCTCAGCGATTCATCCGACGATTTTTGCGTATTTGGCGAATTCCGCGACCACCCGCTCGTAGACCGTGCGCTTGAACGGCACGACGAGGTCCGGGACATTCTGCAGGCGCTCCCAGCGCCAGGAGCTGAATTCCGGCTCATGTCCGGCGGGATGTTCCACGTCGATCTCGGGGTCATTGCCGGTAAAACGCATGGCGAACCATTTTTGCGTCTGGCCGCGATATTTGCCTTTCCATGCCTGGCCCACGATTTCGCGCGGAATGTCGTATTTCAGCCAGTCCGAAATTTCGCCGAGGCGTTCCACTGAGCGGATATTGGTTTCTTCGCGCAATTCGCGCACCGCCGCCGGCCACGGCTCTTCGCCTTGATCGATGCCGCCCTGCGGCATCTGCCAGGAGTGCGTGAGGTCAATATGTTCCGGTCCGTCGATGCGCCGGCCGATGAAGACCATGCCCTCGCGGTTAAACAACACGACGCCGACGCAGGGACGATAAGGGAGGTCTTCGAAGCGCATTTGCAAAATTTTATTCTGGAAACGGCGACCGGGGGACGGCGAGCGTCAGTGTAGTTAATTCTATTGGCTATTGCCTAGCTTCGCTATTCGCTCGCGGTCGACTGCTTGCCTTTGATTGCCGCGGTGATCGGGACCAATAGCAGCCCGCGGCTTGCCGCCGATTTCGTCCACTTGGCGATTTGCTCGATCGATACCGGGAGCGCGGACGCGACGCCGACCGCGACGCTGCGCTCGCGCGCCGCCATTTCCAGGCGACCCAGCGCGCGGTCGATTTCACTTGGCGTCGGCACCGCATCGATGATTACGTCGACCCGTGCGAACGGCAGATTGTTGGCGCCTGCGATCTGGCCGGCCACGCTTCTGGGGTTCGAGCCGTCGTCGACAAAGATCAGCCCACGTTTTGCGGTCTCGCTCAGGATCGGGGCGAAGCTCGTCTCGGAGGCGGTGAAGCGTGCGCCCATCGAATTGGCGAGCCCGACATAGCCTTGAAACTGGCTCATCACCCAGTGCAGGCGGTCGATATTCTGCGCCGGCGTGAGCGAGGTGAGCAGCGTCTGCGGACCGGGATCGTTGTCCGGATAGTCGAACGGTTCCATCGGCACTTGCAGCAGGATCTCGTGACCGACGGCGCGCGCCTGAGCGGCCAGTGGAGCGACCTGAGCGCCATAGGGCACAAAGCCGAGGGTGACCTGGCCCGGCAGCTTGGCGATTGCGTCGGACGTCGCGTTTGCGCTGACCCCTAGGCCTTCGACGATCAGGGCTATGCGCGGAGCGTCCGGCTTGCCAGGCAAAGGCTGCACCGGCCGGGCAAATGCGTCCGCAGGCCGCGTCCCGTCGGCGGCGATTCTCGGGATGGCGCCGTGCGGCGTCATCTCGATGAATTTCGGGTCCACCGGAGGGGCCTTGGCTGGCGCCGGGCCGCCGGCTGGCGCCGGAACCACGACCTCCTGCTTGGCGCCGGTTTTGCCGTCAATGATCGTGACGGTGGTGGTATTGGGCGGCGCGCCAAGCGCCGGCTGTGACGCCGGACTCATGACCTGACCGTCATGGTGGTTGTCGCCTGCAGGCGCGCCCGGCTGTGGCGGCGAAATATCGGAAGTTTTCGCGGGTAGGCGCAGATTCGCCGACACAACGGCCATCGGCTCGCCCCCGTACGGATCGTCGGCGACGATCGCCCAGAGCACGAACAGGCCGAGGAACGCGGCGAGCGCCCCGGCCACGATTTGCGGTACCGGAAGCTTAAACGTCCGCCGGCGTCTATTCCGTTCGCGGCCAAGCGGTGCGGTCAGATCATCCACGGCCATCGGTGGGTCCTTGGGCCATGCTCGGTGCCATAGTCTGCGCGAATCATGCCCTCGCGAATCATGGCGGGGAGTCTATCACGCCCGGTTAAGGCGCCCGGTCGGGCGAGGGTGGCCGCGGATGCGGCCCCCGAAGCCGGATAAAAAGAGGCCAAATGAAAAGTTCGGGGCGGCTTGAGGCCGCCCCGAACGCAATTCAGGTCTAGGTGCTTTTCCTTAATTGGGCACAGGAGCCTTCGGATTCGGCGGGAAGGCGGCGTTGCTTGCCGTTCCGCGCAGGAGATCAAGCGCCATGTGCAGCGCCTTGTCGTCCTTCTCGTCCGGTGGCACGTAGGACTGCGACCCCGATTTCTCGGCGCCGGTTGCCGCAAGGTGACCGCGCAGCGAGGCCTCGCCCTCGGAATCGGTGTCCCCCTTCAAACTGGCTGGCACGTCCTGCAGCACCTCGATGTCGGGCTTGATACCCTGCGCCTGGATCGAACGGCCCGACGGGGTGTAGTAGCGCGCCGTGGTCAGCCGCAGCGCGCCATTACCGGCTCCGAGCGGGATGATGGTCTGCACCGATCCTTTGCCGAAGGAGCGCGTGCCAATGAGGGTCGCGCGCTTGTGGTCCTGCAGCGCGCCGGCGACGATCTCCGATGCCGAAGCTGAACCGCCGTTGATCAGCACGATGAGCGGCTTGCTGTGCGTCATGTCGCCCGGCCGTGCGTTGAAGCGCTGCGTCTCCTCGGGGTTGCGGCCCCGCGTCGATACGATCTCGCCTTTGTCGAGGAAGGTATCGGCGACGGAAATCGCCTGATCGAGCAAGCCACCGGGATTGTTGCGGAGATCGACGATGTAGCCCTTGATCTTGTCGGCGCCGAGCTGGCTGTTGAGATCGTTGATCGCCTGCTTGAGGCCATCAGTGGTCTGCTCGTTGAACTGGGTGATGCGGATATAGCCGACGTCATCGCCTTCGGCGTGCGAGCGCACCGATTTCACCCGAATGATGTCGCGCACGATCGTCAATTCGATCGGCTTGTCAGCGCCTTTGCGCACGATGGTGAGCTTGATCTTCGAGTTCACCGGCCCGCGCATCTTGTCGACGGCTTGATTGAGGGTAAGGCCCTGCACCGCCTCATCATCGAGCTTGGTGATGATGTCGTTGGCCATGACGCCGGCCTTGGCCGCCGGCGTATCGTCGATCGGCGCGACAACCTTCACCAGGCCGTCCTCCATGGTGACCTCGATGCCGAGGCCGCCGAACTCCCCGCGCGTTTGCACCTGCATGTCGCGGAAACTCTTCGGATCCATGTAGCTCGAATGGGGATCGAGCCCGGACAGCATGCCGTTGATGGCCGATTCGACGAGCTTCTTGTCGTCCGGCTTCTCGACGTAATCAGCGCGGACGCGCTCGAAGACGTCGCCGAACAGATTGAGCTGCTGGTAGGTGTCCGAGGCGGCCGCCCTCGCGGCCGAGCCAAGCAGCATGGCGTGTGGCTGAGTGACCAGCAGCGCTGCGGCGGCGCCGGCCACTGCACCGAGGAAAACCAGATAAGTTTTGCGCATCATCCGCGAACCTTTTCGCCTTCGTTTGTCGCCCACCAAGGGCTGGGGTCAATGGGAGTGCCGTCCTTGCGGAACTCCACATAGAGTACGGGCTGTTTAGGCCCGGTCGTGACGGCTGCCGCTGCTTGCGATGCGTCGCCCATCATCGCTACCGGCTCGCCGGTTAACACGAACTGTCCGAGATCGACGGAAATCCGATCCATGCCCGCCAGGAGAACATGATACCCGCCGCCGGCATTCAGGATCAAGAGTTGCCCATAGCTGCGAAACGGTCCGGCGTAAACAACCCAACCGTCGCATGGGGCGGTAATCTCGGCTCCGGACCGGGCAGCGATGGAAACGCCTTTTTGGGTCCCGCCGACGCCGTCGGAACCCCCAAACGCGCGGATTGGTACGCCATTGACCGGTAAATGCATGTGTCCACGCATATCGGCAAAGGCAACCGCTGGGGTCAGGCGCCCGGGATCGCTCAAGGCTGCGAGTTGCGGCTGTGTTGCGTCCTTGGCAATGGCCTGGGCGGCATCGTGCGCCGCGCGGGTGGCGGGATCGAGGCCGGCTTCGAGCTTGGCGATCAGATCTTTGATCGAATCGACCTGGCGCGCCAGGACCGTGGCGCGCTGCCGCTCGGTATTGAGCGCCTGTTCCGCAGCCGCTTCGTTTTTCTGGCGTTGGTCGACAAGGAGCGTCAGCCGAAGCTGCTCGCGTCCGAGCACATGGAGGTCGCCGGAAAGACGGTTGCTTTCATCAACGATTTGTTGGCGCACGCGTACCAGCTCGGCCAGATCGCCGGCCAGTGAATCGGCCTGTGCGCGCATCTCCGGCAGCACGGCACCCAACGTGATGGCCGTGCGCACCGCTTGGAGCGCATCCTCCGGCCGCACGATCAGCGCAGGCGGCGGCTGCCGGCCGATACGTTGCAAAGCGGCGAGAATCTCAGCGATCACGTCGCTGCGTTCACTGAGCGACTTGCGCAGCAGCTTTTCCTGCTCGTCGAGCGGCAGCAGGCGCGCCCGCGTGGCGTCGATATTGGCTTCGACATCGCGGACTCGCGCGGCGGTGCCGATGAGATCTTGATTAAATTTACGGCGATCCTGGGCCAGCGCTTCGATCTCGACCCGCAGCTTGGCTTGATTCTCCACCGACTCGCGCTGACGGGCCAGCGCTGCATCGAGGTCCTGGTCGTGTTGCCTGAGCGCGTCGACGTTATTCGCAGAGGACGGAGCTCCCTCGGGCGCGGCCGCCGATTGCGCGGGTGCATTTTGCGCCGCGGTCGTATCCGTGGGAGCTGCCGGCGTCTGCGCCAACGCGGCGGAACTCGCGCAAAGACCTGCGCCAATCGGCAGCACCAACGCCAATACCGAGCCGAGCACGAAGCGCGGATCGGTGCGGCTCGACCGTCGGAGAATCATTGGTTTCAAGGGTAGGCGCGGGCCTCGGAAAGGCAAGACAAACCGCACAAAACTGGCCGACGTAAGACCGGAATAAGACATCGAATGTCTTGGCCGTCACAATTCGGTGATGCGACTTGCCAGATGTCATTCACCCGAATTCTTGGCCGGCTTTGCCGGCCAATTCAAGCTCGGTGATAGGGGTGTCCGGCCAGAATGGTGCCGGCGCGGTAAAGCTGCTCCAGCAACATGATGCGCACCAGCTGATGCGGCCAGGTCGCGACGCCGAAAGCGAGCTTGAGCTTGGCGCGGTCCCGCAGGTTTTGCGCAAGCCCGTCGGCGCCGCCGATGACGAAACAGACGGCGGAACGGTCCTCCTCGCGCCACCGGCGCAACGTCGCCGCCAGCGCCGCGCTGTCGAGGTTGTCGCCTCGCTCGTCGAGAATGACAATGATGGCCTGTTCGGGAATGACATTGGCGATCGCTATGGATTCCTCGACGCGCCGTCGTTCGGCGTCGTGTGCGCGACTCTCGCGAATTTCGACGATTTCGATCGCACGAAGGCCGAAAGCACGGCCGATCGCCTCGGCACGTTTGCAATAGGCGGCGGCAAGGTCTCGCTCTGAGCCCTGTTTCAATCGGCCGACGGCGGCGACGACAATACGCATGATGATCGCTTATGACCCAAAGACCTCAAGCCACCGCCTCCATGGTCAGCGGCATGTCGACGTAGATCTTGTAGCTTTGCGATTTCGGTTTAGCTCTGTCGGCTTCATTGAGATATTCGATTGAACTCTTTCCCAGATAAGTACGCGGCAGAATCATGACGCGAATGAACCGCGTCGGGCGGTCTGCGCCTTGCGCGAAAACGGCGTCCGGCCCGGTTTCATACCATGCGCCGCCCGGTCCGTATGACGTCGAGCGGCCGTGGGTGTCGATGCGGATGGCGCCTTCGATGACACAGCGGATACCAGGTCCTTGATGCCGGTGCAGATAGGCACAGCCGCCCGGCGGAAATGCAACGCTGTCACCGCGTAGCAGAAGCGCGCCCTTCGGCACTGTCTCAAGCCGCGCCGCGAGTTTCTCCCGGGAACGGACGGCGCGTCCTGCGTTGGCGGAACCAGTAGCGCCGTCCGCTGCAAACTCCCAGCGCCACAGCGTCACGCCGGCGCTGCCGGCCTTGGCCGTGACGGCGCTTTCGCCGCCGAAAGTGTCCTCGTCGCGCAGCGTGCGATCGGCGATGGCGACGGTGCCGTGGACGACGAAAATCATCCGCGGCAGGGCCGGCCAGGATACCTCGGCGTCGTTTGCCAACACGTCTTCGTAGAGCTGCAGCGTGGGATACATCTTTTTTGTCTCCTCAAGACGTCATGCGTCGGGCGAGTGTCTGTGCTGAGTGCCCCGCGCGCAACGGCATTTACACTCGCGCGCCGGCATTGCTAAATCGATTTGGCATTGCCCACCGTGCCGCTTGCCCACGGTAGTGCGCGTTGGGCGCCGCCATAGCCGGAATCGACACCGAGCGCTTCCGCTATAAAAGCAGCTGGGAGGAGAAGCTCGATGCAACGAACCACGCCGCCGTTTCGCGCCGACCATGTCGGTAGTCTGTTGCGGCCCGCAGCATTGAAAGAAGCGCGCGCCAAGCGCGAACGCAAGGAAATTTCCGCGGACGCCTTGCTGGCGGTCGAAGATCGCGAGATCGAGAAGGTGATTAGGAAGCAGGAAGAGATCGGGCTGAAACTTGCCACCGACGGTGAGTTCCGCCGCTCATGGTGGCACTTCGACTTTTTCCGCGGCCTTGACGGGGTGACCTTTTACACGACGGATCACGGCATCCAGTTCCGCGGCGTGCAGACCAAGGCCGAAGCCATCAAGATTGACGGCAAGATTGGGTTCTCCGGGCATCCGATGCTGGAGCACTTCAAATTCCTGAAGGCGCACACCCGCGTCATGCCGAAGATGACGATTCCGGCGCCATCGACTTTCCATTTCCGACAGGGCCGCGCCGCGATCAGCAGACAGGTCTATCCCGAGCTTGATCCGTTTTTCGACGACCTCGCCAAGGCCTACCGCGGCGCGATCCGCGCCTTTTACGATGCCGGTTGCCGCTATCTGCAGCTCGACGATACGGCCTGGTCCATGGTGTGCGATCCCAACGAGCGCGCACAGTCAAAAACGCGCGGTGACGATTCCGATGCGCTGCCGAAGCGCTATGCACGCCTCACCAACGCTGCGCTCGAAGGCAGGCCCGCCGACATGGCGATCACCATGCATTCGTGTCGCGGCAATTTTCGCTCGACCTTTATCGCCTCGGGCGGCTACGAGTTTGTCGCCGAACAGCTCCTTGGCAATACCGGGCTCGACGGCTATTTCCTCGAATATGATACCGAGCGGGCCGGCGGCTTCGAGCCGCTGCGTTTCTTCCCCAAGGGCAAAAAGCAGATCGTGCTCGGGCTCGTCACGTCGAAAAGCGGCACCCTAGAGAAGAAAGACGACATCAAACGCCGCATCGACGAGGCGACCAAATACGTCGCGCTCGATCAGCTCTGCCTGTCGCCGCAATGCGGTTTCGCCTCGACCGAAGAGGGTAACGTTCTGTCTGAGGACGAGCAATGGGCGAAGCTCCGTATGATCGTGGAAATCGCAAATGAAGTGTGGGGTTGACAATGCAGCGAACCAAACCGCCATTCCGCGCCGATCATGTCGGCAGCCTGTTGCGCACGGCGTCGCTCAAGGCGGCGCGGGAAAAGCGCGCGAGCGGCGAAATCGGCGCTGAGGCCTTCAAGGAGATCGAGAACCGCGAAATCGAAGGCGTGATCAAGAAGCAGGAAGCCGTCGGGCTCAAATCGATCACCGACGGCGAGTACCGGCGCATTTCTTGGAATACGGATTTTCTCGAACAGCTTGATAACGTCGAGTCCTATGTCGGCGAGCGCAAGATAAGTTTCTCGACCGGCGGGCCGCAGCCGCGGCCACTGCTGTTGCGCATCACTGGAAAGCTCGGCGGCTATAAGCCACATCCGATGATCGAGCACTTCAAGTTTTTGCAGGCGCACACCAAGAAAACGCCGAAGATGACGATTCCCTCGCCGTCATCGCTGCATTTTCGCTATGGCCGCGATGCCGTGCCGGAATCGATCTATCCGGCAATGGACGACTTTTACCGCGACCTCGGGCAGTCCTACCGCAAGGTCGTGCGCGCCTTTGCCGACGCCGGCTGCCGCTATCTGCAGCTCGACGAGGTCAATCTCACTTATTTGTGCGATCCGTCGCTGCGGCAACTGATCGTCAATCGTGGTGACGACCCGGACACGCTGCCCGTCACTTATGCCGGCATGATCAATGCAGCGATCTCCGACATTCCGCCCGACATGACGATCACCATGCATCTGTGCCGCGGCAATTTTCGCTCGAACTTCGTGGCGTCGGGCGGTTACGAACCGGTGGCGGAGATTCTGTTCAACGCGATCAACGTGCACGGCTATTTCATGGAATACGACACGGCGCGCGCCGGCGGCTTCGAGCCGCTTCGTTTCGTGCCCAAAGGGAAGACCATCGTGCTCGGGCTCGTCACCAGCAAGAGCGGAATGCTGGAAAAGAAGGACGACATCAAACGCCGCATCGACGAAGCGGCAAAGTTCGTGCCGCTCGATCAGCTGTGCCTGTCGCCGCAATGCGGCTTTGCTTCGACGCAGGAGGGTAATGTTCTGGCCGAAGAGGAAGAATGGGCGAAACTGCGCATGATCGTCGAACTCGCGGACGAGGTTTGGGGATAGATCGATGGGTCAACGAACCAAGCCGCCGTTCCGCGCTGATCACGTCGGCAGTCTGTTGCGGCCGGCCGAGCTAAAAAGCGCACGCGAGAAATTCGCCAAAGGCGAGATTGATGCTGCCGCGCTCAAGGCGGTGGAGGATCGCGCGATCGCCGACGTCATCATGAAGCAGGAAGCGGTCGGACTGCAGTCCGTCACCGACGGCGAATTCCGCCGCTCGTGGTGGCATCTCGACTTCTTGTGGGGCCTCGACGGCGTCGAGAAGCATATCATGAATACCGGCATCGCCTTCGCTGCGGTCACCACGCGCAACGAGGGCATCAAGGTCACCGGGAAGATCGGCTTCACCGGCCATCCCATGCTGGAGCATTTTAAATTTCTCAAAGCGCATACGACGCAGACGCCGAAAATGACCATTCCGGCGCCGTCGGCGCTGTATGGCCGGCCGCTGCCGACGCCGATCGACAAGTCGCTCTATCCGACACTCGACAAGCTCTTTGCCGACCTCGGCGCGGCGTACAGGAAAGCAGTGCGCGCCTTCGCCGACGCCGGCTGCCGCTACCTGCAGCTCGACGAGGTCTTTATCGCCATGCTGTGCGATCCGCATTATCGCCAGCAGATGAAAGATCGCGGCGACGATCCGGAGGCTCTCGGAACGATCTACGGCGATCTCATCAACATAGCGATTTCCGATATTCCCTCGGACATGACGGTGACGATGCATCTGTGCCGCGGCAACTACAAATCGACCTTCATGGGAACGGGCGGCTATGACGCCATGCAGGAGGTCTTGTTCGACCGCATCAAGGTGCACGGCTATTTCATGGAATACGACACCGCGCGGGCCGGCGGCTTCGAACCGCTGCGTCGGCTGCAGAAGGGCCGCGTGGCGGTGCTGGGTCTCGTCACCACCAAGTCCGGCACGCTGGAAAGCAAGGACGCGATCAAGCGCCGCATCGAGGAGGCCGCCGAGTTCGCCGATCTCGATCAGCTCTGCCTGTCGCCACAATGCGGCTTCGCCTCGACCGAGGAAGGCAATATTCTCGCCGAAGACGAACAATGGGCCAAACTTAAGATGATCGGCGAGGTGGCGCGCGAGGTGTGGGGGGCTTAAGAAGCATGGCGAATATCGTCGCCGGTAAGGTCGCCATCGTCACCGGAGCGGGCCGCGGTATCGGGCGTGGTATTGCGCTTCTGATGGCGAGCGAAGGCGCCCGCGTCGTGGTCTGCGATATCGGCGCCAGTCTCGACGGCGGCGGCAGCGACGCCGGCCCGGCGCAGGACGTGGTCGATGAGATCAAGAAATCCGGCGGTGAAGCCATTGCTTCGACGCTATCGATCAGCACGCCGGGCAATGCCGAAAAAATCGTCCAAGCCGCGCTCGATGCGTTCGGTCGCGTTGATATTCTCGTCAACAATGCCGGCATTTTGCGCGACCGCATCTTCCACCGCATGAGCTGGTCGGACTGGTCCGACGTGATCGACGTGCATTTGCACGGCAGCTTTGCCATGAGCCGCGCCTGCGCCACGCATTTCCGCGAGCAGAATTCCGGCAGTTTCGTGCACATGACCTCGACCTCCGGGCTCGTGGGCAATTTCGGCCAGGCCAATTACATGGCGGCCAAGATGGGCATCGTCGGCCTGTCGCGCGGCATTGCGCTTGATATGGCGCGCTTCAACGTGCGATCGAACTGCGTCGCGCCCTTTGCCTGGACGCGGATGATCGATTCGATTCCTGCTGAGACCGAGGCGGAAAGGGCGCGCGTTGCTGCCTTCCGGCAGATGACGCCAGAGAAAATCGCGCCACTTGTCGTCTATCTCGGCTCCGACCAAGCCTCCGGCATCAGCGGCCAAATTTTTTCGGTGCGCAATAACGAGATCTACCTGTTCAGTCAGACCCGCCCGATCCGCACGCTGCACCGCTCCGACGGCTGGACGCCGGAAAGGCTCGATGCGCAGCTCAAGGGCGCGTTGGCCGCGTCGTTCACGCCGCTCGACCGGTCGAGCGACGTATTTTCCTGGGACCCGGTGTGATGGCGATCGTCTACGACAAGCTGATGGCGCTCGACATCCCGCCGCGGGAGCAGAGTTACGGCGCGAAAGACTGCATACTCTACGCGCTCGGTGTCGGGTTCGGCCACGATCCGATGAACGAGGACGAGCTGCCGTTCGTCTATGAAAAAAATTTGAAAGTGCTGCCGACCATGGGCACCGTGCTCGGCCACCCCGGCTTTTGGGCGCGTAACCGCGATACCGGAATCGACTGGGTCAAGGTTGTCAACGGCGAACAGGGCATCACGCTGCACCGGCCGATCGCCGGAGCGGGTACCGTGATCGGCCGGCAGCGCATCGTCGAAGTGATCGACAAGGGTGTCGGCAAGGGGGCGCTGGTTCTTTCCGAACGCAAGATTGCCGACAAGGCGACCGGCGAACCGATAGCGACGGTCACCCATACGATGTTCTGCCGCGGCGACGGCGGTTTCGGTGGTCCGCGCCGCGAGGCGCCGGCGCCGCATGCGCTTCCGACGCGCGCGCCGGATGTGGTCTGCGACCTCGCCACGCGTCCCGAAGCCGCGCTGATCTATCGGCTTAGCGGCGATCTCAATCCGATCCACTCCGAGCCCGCCGTCGCAAGGCAAGCCGGCTATCCGCGGCCGATCATGCACGGCCTCGGCAGCTTCGGCACTGCTGCCCACGCGATTCTGAAAACCTTCTGCGCCTACGATCCGAAAAAGCTCGTGGTGTTTGCCGCGCGGTTTTCGGCACCGGTATTTCCCGGTGAAACCTTGCGCACCGAGATGTGGCGCGACGGCGAAGTCGTGAGCTTTCGTTCCCGTGTGGCGGAGCGCGACGTCATCGCCGTCAATAACGGCCGTGCCGAGGTGCGGCGATGATGGAAGGTGCCGATCTCGCGCCGATCCGCGAGGCGGTGCGCGCGCTGTGCGCGGATTTTCCCGGCGAATATTGGCGCGCGCTCGATCGCGAGCGCGCCTATCCGGAAAAGTTCGTTGCCGCCTTGACCAAAGCCGGATTTCTCGCCGCCCTGATCCCCGAAGAATACGGCGGCAGCGGGCTGACGATGACGGCCGCAGCCGCGATCATGGAGGAAATCCAGGCCTCCGGCTGCAACGGCGCCGCCTGCCACGCGCAGATGTACACGATGGGCACGCTGCTAAGACACGGCAGCGTCGAACAGAAAACGCGCTATCTGCCGGCGATTGCACGCGGCGAGCTGCGGCTGCAAGCGTTTGGCGTCACCGAGCCGACCTCGGGCACCGACACCACGAGCTTGCGCACCACGGCGGTGCGTGACGGGAACAACGGTTACGTCGTCAATGGCCAGAAGATTTGGACGTCGCGCGCGGAGCATTCGGATCTCATGCTTCTTCTGGCGCGCACGACGCTGCGCGAGCAGGTCAAGAAACGCACCGCTGGGCTTTCCGTTTTTCTGGTCGACATGCGTGAAGTCAAAGACAAGGGCCTGACGATCCGTCCGATCCGCACCATGATGAATCACGCCACGACCGAAGTATTCTTCGAGAACATGCGGGTGCCGGCGGAAAATCTCATTGGCGTCGAGGGCGAAGGTTTTCGCTATATCCTTTCCGGCATGAATGCCGAGCGCATCTTGATCGCCGCCGAATGCATCGGCGATGCCAAGTGGTTCATCGCGAAAGCCACGGCCTATGCCGGCGATCGCGTGGTGTTCGGGCGGCCGATCGGTCAGAACCAGGGCGTCCAGTTTCCCATTGCGCGCGCCTATATCGACATGCGCGCGGCCGACTTGATGGTGCGCGAGGCCGCTGCGCTTTACGAAGCCGGCCAGGAATGCGGCGCCGAAGCGAACATGGCAAAACACCTCGCCGCCGAAGCCTCCTGGGCAGCGGCGGATATGTGCCTGCAGACCCACGGCGGTTTCGGCTTCGCCGAAGAATTCGATATCGAGCGCAAATTCCGCGAAACCAGGCTCTATACCGTGGCGCCGATCTCGACCAATCTGGTGCTGTCCTACATTGCCGAGCACGTCTTGGGACTGCCGAGGTCATATTGAGCAAGCCCCTTCCGCTCTCTGGCCTGCTTGTTGTCTCGCTCGAACAGGCGGTCGCAGCGCCGATGTGCACCTGCCGGCTGGCCGATGCCGGCGCGCGCGTCATCAAGATCGAGCGGCCGGAAGGCGATTTCGCGCGCGGCTATGACGACCTCGTGCACGGCGAATGCAGCTATTTCGTCTGGCTCAATCGCGGCAAGGAATCGGTCGTTCTCGATCTCGGCAAGGATGAAGACAAAGCGCTGCTCGCGGCCATGCTCAGCCGCGCCGACGTGTTCGTGGAGAACTTAAAGCCCGGTGCGCTCGCTAAACTCGGCTTTGAAATCGCAAAATTGCGGCGCCGGCATCCGCCGCTGATTTGCTGCTCGATTTCCGGGTTCGGCGAGAGCGGGCCGCTCGCCAGGCGCAAGGCCTATGACATGCTGATCCAGGCCGAGTCGGGCCTCGCCTCGATCACCGGCACGGCGGAGCCGTCGCGCGTCGGCGTTTCGGTGGTCGACATCGCCTCCGGCATGAATGCTTACGAAGCGATCCTTACGGCCCTGATCGCGCGCGAACGAACCGGCGTGGGCGCCGAGCTTTCGATT
The DNA here is from genome assembly GCA_030038415.1 of Xanthobacteraceae bacterium. GTDB lineage: Bacteria > Pseudomonadota > Alphaproteobacteria > Rhizobiales > Xanthobacteraceae > BOG-931. The sequence goes on along the minus strand of JASHOX010000192.1, from coordinate 18,785 downwards.
TCGATGTTCGACGCCATGGCGGATTGGATGACCGTGCCGCTGCTGCAGCAGGAGGCCGGCGCGCCGCCGCAACGCATCGGTCTTGCCCACACCTCGATCTCGCCCTATGGCGCGTTCAAGAGCCGCGACGGCGTCGACATTCTGATCTCCATCCAAAGCGACCGCGAATGGCGCGTCTTGGCGGAAAGGGTCATGGACGATCCGGCGCTGGCGGTCGATCCGGCCTTTGCCACCAACGTCGAACGCGTCAAACGTCGCGCCGAAACCGACGGCAGAGTCGCCAAAATCTTTAGCGCTCTCGATGCGGAAGCTCTCGAGCAAAAACTTGCCGCCGCCGACATCGCCTTCGCCCGCGTCAACGGCCCGGCCGATCTCGCCCGCCATCCGCATTTGCGCCGTATCACGGTCGGCACGCCAAGCGGTCCGGTGTCCTATCCGGCGCCCGCTGAACGGCGTTCAGCGGTGCAGCGCTACGGCCCAGTGCCGGCGCTGGGTGAGCATACCGAGGCGGTGCGCAAGGAATTCGCTGCGGTTACAATAGATGCAAAGTGACAGGGAGAACGTCCATGGACATCGGCTTCATCGGTCTCGGCAACATGGGCGCGCATATGGCGCGCCGCTTGATTGAGGCCGGACACAAGGTCATCGTCTATGACACGCGCCAGGAAGCGATCGGCAATCTCGCCGGGCTCGGCGGCGTGGCCGCCCGGTCGCCGAAGGAGGTGGCCGACGCCGCCGAGACCGTGATGGTCAGCCTGCCGACGCCCGACATCGTGCTGAAAGTCGCGACCGGTCCCGACGGCGTCATCGAAGGCAAACGCGTCCGCCGCTTCGTCGATCTTTCGACCACCGGCTCGGTCATGGCGCAGCGGATTTTCAAATTGCTCGCCGCGAAAAACATCGTGCAGATCGACGCGCCAGTAAGCGGCGGCGTCAAAGGCGCGGAGAAGGGCACGGTCGCGGTGATGGCATCAGGGCCGCGCGCCGATGTCGAGGCGGTCGAGCCGGCGCTCAAGGTCATCGGCAAATTCTTCTACATCGGCGAGCGGCCCGGCGCGGGCCAGACCATGAAGCTTTGCAACAACGTGTTGTCGGCCGCGGCAATGGCCGCGACGTCGGAATCGATGGTAGTCGGCGTGAAGGCCGGTCTCGACCCGCGCACCATGGTCGACGTCATCAATGCCAGCTCCGGCCGCAGCACCGCGAGCGAGCAGAAATTCCCCGACGTCGTCATTCCGCGTAAATTCAATCAGGGATTCACGGCGGGGCTGATGATGAAAGACGTGAACCTGTTCGTGTCCGAAGCTAAAGCGCTCGGCGTGCCGATCGAGGTGTGTGAGGCGGTAGCCGCATTGCTCAAGCTCACTTGCGATGAAATCGGCCCGGAAAAGGATATCACCACAATCGTGCAGCCGATCGAGCATCGTGCCGGGGTCGAGGTGCGCGCGCCGAAAGCTTAGGGGGCCGTCCGCCGCAAAATCCATGCGGTGTCGCCCACGCCGCAACTCTAAATCGCTTAAATTCAATGGCTTATGGAAATGCGCCGTTGTGTGATGGCGGTCACTTCGCGGCCTGCGTCGGCGGCTAAAGTTAGCCTACTTCGGACGTCATCGGGTCATCTCTCGGTCCCCAACCACCCCCCAATGATCCAGTGCCGTCCAAGGGGTGCTGATCCCCATACGCCCCGATGGCCCTGGAACGGGCCAGACTAGCCCGCTCGGACGAAATGGTCCGGGCGGGCTTTTCCTTAACTCAATTATGTCCCATGCTTTGGCAGCCGGTCGAGAATTGACCCCCGATCATTGCGCGACGTCAGGCAGCATGCCACCTCCTCGTCCCAGTCCGAGTCTGCTGACAGGTTTGCCCGAGCATCTCTCGGGAAGCCTTTTCACCAGCGCGACGCCGGTAAAGCTCAATGCCGACGAGGTGCTGTTCCTGGCCGGCGATGCCGGTGACGGCTGCTATCGCGTCGACGACGGACTGCTCAAGGTCACCATGGTGTCGCGCGGCGGCAGCGAGCGCATTCTCGCTTTCCTCGGTCCGGGCGCGATCGTGGGCGAGCTTTCGATCATCGACGGACTGCCGCGCTCGGCCTCGGTCGTGGCGGTGCGTGCCGCCGCGCTGAGCTTTCTCAGCCGCGCAGCGTTCGAGGACTTCGCCACAAAACATCCCGAAATCTACAAATCGCTGGTGACGCTGATCGCCACGCGACTGCGTGAGACCGATGCGGCGCTCGCGGCCGGCAGCTTCTTGCCGCTGCGCGGCCGGGTGGCGTGTACGCTGCTCGAATTGGCGCAGGAATTTGGCCAGGACGTCGGCGCGGGCCGCATCGTCATCCGCCAGAAAATCGGCCAGAGCGACCTTGCGGCGATGGCGGGGATCGCCCGCGAAAATGTCAGCCGCATTCTCAACGATTGGAAGCGGCGCAAACTGGTCAGTCGCCTGTCCGGCTATTATTGCCTTGAAAACAAGGCGCAGCTGCAGCACGAGGCCGAATTATAGGCCAATAGGTGCGGCTACCGTCTTGGCCCAAGCCCCGCTAAAAGCCTTGTCATGAACAAGGCCAAGGACACGCTCCAGCACACGCCCCGGCTCACCGACTTTCGCCGTATCGTTGTGAAGGTTGGTTCGTCGCTTCTGGTCGATGCCAAAGCCGGCCGGCTCAACGAAGCATGGCTTGCTTCGCTGGCAGCCGATCTGGCGGCGTTGCATAGCGGCAAGCGCGACCTGCTGGTGGTCTCTTCCGGCGCTATCGCGCTCGGCCGCACGGTGCTCAAGCTGCCGGCAGGGCCGCTCGAGCTCGAGGACAGCCAAGCCGCCGCGGCGGTCGGCCAGATCGCGTTGGCACGCACCTGGACCGAGGCGCTGTCGCGCCACGGCATTACCGCCGGTCAGGTTTTGGTGACGCTGGGCGACACCGAAGAGCGGCGGCGCTATCTCAACGCCCGCTCGACCATCGACAAACTCTTGGAATGGCGGGCGGTGCCGGTCATCAACGAGAACGACACGGTCGCAACGAGCGAGATTCGTTACGGCGACAACGATCGGCTTGCCGCGCGGGTGGCGACCATGGTGAGCGCGGACCTGGTCGTTCTCTTATCGGATGTCGACGGGCTCTACGATGCACCGCCGGTCACGACCTCCTCGGCGCGGCACATACCGCGGGTCGAGCGTATTACGCCGGAGATCGAGGCGATGGCGGGCGCGGCCGGCTCGGGTTTGTCGCGCGGCGGCATGCAGACCAAGATCGAAGCAGCCAAGATCACGACCGGCGCGGGCACGCATATGGTGATCGCTTCGGGCCACATCGATCATCCGCTCGATGCCATCGCCACGGGTGCGCGCTGCACCTGGTTTCTCGCCGCGGGAAATCCGGTCACCGCCCGCAAGAAGTGGATCGCCGGCTCGCTTGAGCCCAGGGGCACGCTTTTCATCGATGCCGGCGCCGTCACCGCGCTGCGCCGCGGCAACAGTCTGTTGCCGGTGGGGGTGGCGCGGATCGAAGGCGAGTTTGCGCGCGGTGACGCGGTCATCATCCGCGGACCGGACGGTGCGGAAATTGGCCGCGGTCTGTCCGCCTACGACGCCGAGGACGCGCAAAAGATCAGGGGGCGATCGTCCGCCGATATCGATACGATCCTCGGCTTTTCGGGACGGGCCGAGATGATCCATCGCGACAATCTGGTCGTTGGCCGGGAATAAGCGCCCGCCGCGCGATTTCCCGGAAAAGATGAACCCCGGCCGCTAAAGCGACCGGGGTTCGACGCCGGGTGATTGAGGGTGAGGGGCTGGGGGGCTTCGCCCGGCGCCTGACTACTAACGGCGGCGTTGGCGGCTGGTTCCGGCTTGGACCATAATTTTCTTGGCGCGGCTCGCGGCGCTCTTCATCCTGCTTGGGGTTCCATTGCGACTCGACCTCCGGCGCCGGCGTGCCCGAGGCGATGCCGGACCGCCGAAATCGTCGGCGAGATTGATGCGTTGGCCGCCGGGTAAGACCACATAGCGTGAAAACACGCGCAGATTGCCGTGTTCGCCGCCATGTCCCTCGACCACATAGGTGGTTCCGACTGGAAAACGCTTGGGCAGGCGATTCGGCTTTCGGCTAGCTGACAAATGCATGGCACCCTCTCATTTGCGGAATTGAAATAGGAAACGCCAACGATTTCGCTCAAGTTCCTTGAAGTCTGTGACGGGCCGACGAATGCTGTGGATTGCTGTGGGCATCTACCCGGGCAGGCCGCCTCGCCGGGGGTCGCCGAACATGATAGGAAGTTCCCGAATGCAAGACGGATCAATACCATGAGGGCGCTATGAACGCCCCGCTCAAGGCGGTTTCCGGTTCCGAAAGGGCCGGAGCTACGCTGGCGGTCGCAATGCGCGAGATCGGCCGCGAAGCGCGCAAGGCCGCGCGCGCGTTGGCGTTGGCGCCGGCCGCACAAAAGAACAAGGCGCTGGCGGCAATGGCCGAGGCCGTCCGGGGCTCTCGCTCCGCCATCCTCGCCGCCAATGCGGAAGATCGGGCCGAGGCAAAATCCACCGGCGCGACGGCGGCCTTCCTCGATCGGCTTTCGCTCGACGCTGGGCGCATCGATGCAATGGCGACCGGGCTCGATGTGATCCGCAAGCTCAAGGATCCTGTCGGCACTGTCATGTCGGCATGGCGTCGTCCTAACGGCATGCGTATCGAGCGCGTGCGGGTGCCGCTTGGCGTCGTCGGCGTCATCTACGAAAGCCGCCCCAATGTCACCGCGGATGCCGGCGCGCTCTGCCTCAAAGCAGGCAATGCTGCGATCCTGCGCGGCGGCTCCGAGAGCTTCCGCTCATGCCGCGCGATCCATGCCGCGCTGGTCGAGGGCCTAGTCGAAGCCGGTCTGCCTAGGTCGGCGATCGCGCTCATCCCGACCCGCGACCGCGAGGCGGTCGGAATGATGCTCGCCGGGCTTGACGATGCAATCGACGTGATCGTGCCGCGCGGCGGCAAAAATCTGGTCGGTCGGGTACAGACCGAAGCGCGCGTGCCGGTCTTCGCTCACCTCGAGGGCGTCTGCCACGTCTATGTCGACGGCAAGGCCAAGCTCGGCATGGCCAAATCGATCGTGCTTAATGCCAAAATGCGCCGGACCGGCGTCTGCGGCGCGGCCGAGACCTTGCTGGTCGATCGCGCCGGCGCGGCCAAACTGCTCAAGCCGCTGGTGACCATGCTGCTTGACGCCGGTTGCGAAATTCGCGGCGATGCCGCGGTCCAGGCCGTCGATAGCCGGGTAAAACCTGCCAGCAAGGCCGATTGGGGCACCGAATATCTCGACGCCATTCTCACCGCCGGCGTGGTCGACGGCGTCGATGCCGCGATTGCGCATATCGAGCGCTACGGTTCGCATCACACCGACGCGATCATCACCGAAGACAAAAACGCGGCGGAGAAATTTTTGCGCGAGGTGGATTCGGCGATTGTGCTGCACAATGCCTCAACTCAATTTGCCGACGGCGGCGAGTTTGGCTTTGGCGCCGAGATTGGCATCGCCACGGGCAGACTGCACGCGCGTGGCCCGGTCGGCGTCGAACAACTGACGACTTTCAAGTACCGCATACGCGGCAGCGGGCAGACGCGGCCATGATCATTCGCGGCCGATGCCGCCGATCCTTGCGGCTCAGGCGGCGGGCGATGCGTGGGAAGGGGAGCTCTTTCTGAAAGCCATGAACTGGGAGCTCGTTCCTGCGCGCCAGGTTGCCGCAAGGCCCGGCCGCCGAGGCGGCATTGTTCTGCCTCCCCGTGCACGCGGCATGCGTATCGGCCTGTTCGGCGGCACTTTCGATCCGCCGCACGCGGCGCACCGTGCGGCTTCGCTGTTGGCGCTGCGGCGGCTTGATCTCGATCGGCTATGGTGGCTGGTCACGCCGGGCAACCCGCTCAAGGACGTTCGCGGCTTGGCGCCGCTCGCCGAGCGCGTCGCCGCGGCGCGCGCTCTTGCCCATCATCCGCGTATCGACGTCAGCGATTTCGAAGCCGATCTCGGCACCAACTATACTTACGGAACGATCAGTTATCTCGTTCGCAGCTGTCCCGGCGTGCATTTCGTTTGGATCATGGGCGCCGATAATCTGCGCCACTTCCATCGCTGGCAGCGCTGGCGCGACATCGCGGCGTTGGTTCCGATCGCGGTGATCGATCGGCTCGGTCCGAGCCTTTACTCGACGGCGGGGGTCACCGGCCAGGCGCTGGGCTGGGCACGAATCCCGGAAGCGGCGGCGAAGACGCTGCCGGAACGAAAGCCGCCAAGCTGGATTTACCTGCACGGCCTTAAATCGCCGCTCTCCTCGACGGCGCTACGCGCGGCGCGCGCGCAACGTAAGCCGGAAAAGAAATCCGCTAAATGACAGTTCCTTGAAGGCAAGGCAGTTGAAACTGTTAACTGGCCGTGACTATCTTAAAGCCCTGAGCCCTGGATTCGGTTGATCGGGGCCGGTAACGAGTGGTCGGCAGAACAGCGATCAAGCAAACTTGGAGTGAAAGGATAAGCAACCCTGTCCACAGTCGTAATCTCTCGGGCCGAACGTCGCGCGCCCGAAGCGGTCTCCAGAATGCGTCTTGACGCCGAGGAGATCCTCCGCATGGTCCTCGTCCGCCTCGACGATATGAAGGCAGAGGACACCCTCACCATCGATCTTCGAGATAAATCTTCAATCGGCGACTATATGGTCGTGTCCTCCGGCCGGTCGCAGCGCCATGTCGGATCGGTGGCCGACAGGATCGTCGAGGATTTGCATAAAGCCGGTATTCGCGCGCACGTCGAAGGCATGCCGCATTGCGACTGGGTGCTGATCGACGCCGGCGATGTCATCGTCCACGTCTTTCGGCCCGAAGTGCGGGACTTCTACAATATCGAAAAGATGTGGGTGGCTGGCCGGTCGGCACGGCGCGCGAGCTAATTTGCTCGCGCGTTACTGGGAACTCCCAAGCCGTTAATTCCAGGATTGGAATGGCGGCACGCGGTCATACCGATGCAGTGATCCACTGCTCGAGCTTTTGCTTCGGCTGCGCGCCGACCTGGCGCGAGGCGAGCTGACCGTTCTTGAACAGCATCAGCGTCGGGATCGACATGATGCCGTACTTCGCCGCAGTGCCCGGATTTTCGTCGACGTTGAGCTTGACGATCTTCACCTTGCCGTTCAGCGAATTGGAAATCTCCTCGAGCGCCGGCGCGATCATCCGGCACGGACCGCACCATTCGGCCCAGAAATCGACGACCACAGGCCCGCTCGCCTTGAGCACGTCCGTATCGAACGTCGCATCGGTTGTTTTCTCGACCATGAAATACCTCGTCTTTTTCGGGGAATCGGCGGCCCGGGGCGACGAACGTATGAAGGGGTCGTCTGAGCGTCAAGGCACCTTCACCGTAGCGTGACGATCCTTGGCAAGTTCCGCGCGCAACGCCCTGTCCATGCTTGCCCCGGGCAGCTCCAGAAGCACCGGCCCATTGGTGAAGATCAGCGCGGCGCGGACGGTCTTATTGGGATAGAGGCAAGAGATGACTGCCCGGTAAAGAGCAAGCTGCGCGATATATGCCGCCGGCACCTCGTCAAGCCGTTGCGGTACGGCGCCGTCGGTCTTGTAATCGGCGATCAATACGGCGTCCCCAGCTATCGCCAGACGGTCGACCTGGCCGGAAACGCCGAGCGGCTCGTCGCCGTTCTTGGGGACGCGGCCGACAATCGGCACTTCCGCCCGGCTGCCCGGCGCAAAGACGTCGGCAAATTCTTTCCCGTCGATAAGAGCGAACACCTGCTGTTTCATCGCGGTCCGCTCGCTGACGGAAAATTCCTGGGCGGCGGGACCGCCCAGATAACGCTCGGCGGCTTCGACGCGGCGTGCTGGTGGGATATCGGGGAGCGATTGCAGCAGCCGATGCACGATTCGGCCGCGAGCGAGCGCATGTTGGCGGTCGATCGCCGTGGCGCCTGGGGCGGCGGCGCGGCCGATCTCCTCGTCGAACGCCGACGAGGGCGATAGCGGCGTCGACACACGCCGCGCCTCAGGCGGCGCATCTTCCCGGAGCCAGGAGGGCAGCCCCTGTGGCTCCGGTTGTTGGCGCTCGCGCTCAGGCGCCGTAAATGTCGGCGCAACATCGGTCTTGCGATAACGCAAGATTGTCTCCGTGCCGGCGCTCTCCTCGACCAGGAACGGTTCGAGCGGCGTGCGAATGAGATCGTACCAGCAGCCTGCCGGCCGCTTGCGTTCGCCTTCGGCGCCGCAGACGATCAGACGGTCGGCGGCGCGTGTCATCGCTACATAGAGCAGTCGCCGATATTCGTGTTCCACCTCGGCAAGCGCGTCTTGCCGCGCGGTCGCAACCGCGGGAGCATCGTCCGCCTTGCGTCCTGCCCAGATCGTTGCCGTGCCGCCAATCGTCAGCAGGCGAGGGTGCCTCGGCCCGGCGGGCGGCGTCATCGTATCGGCGAGGATGACGATCGGCGCTTCCAGCCCCTTGGCGCCGTGCACAGTCATCACCCGCACCTCGTCGCGGGCGATCTCCATGTCGCGTTTGACCTCGGCGCGCGCCTGGCGGAGCCAGGCGAGAAAACCCTGCAGCGACGGCGTTTCGCGCCGCTCGTAGTCGACCGAGAGATTGAGAAATTCATCGAGCGCGTCGTTCGCCTCGTGGCCGAGACGCGCCAAAATGCGCCGCCGTGCGCCGCCGGGGCCGAGCAGTCCCGCATAGAATGCGAAGGGTGTCTTGCTCTGCGCTTCCTGCGCCAGCTTGCGCAGGAGTGCATCGGCGTCCGTAAAGATGTGGTTTTCACCGCTCTTCCGCGTAAGCGCAGCGCGCAGCGATAGTGAGCCGCGATTCCACGCGACGGCGAACAGGTCGTCGTCGCTGAAACCGAACAGCGGGCTGCGCAGCACGGTTGCAAGCGCGAGATCGTCCTCCGGCAGCAGCAGCGCCTCGGCAAGCGCGATGAGATCCATGACCGCGATATGTTCGGTCAGCACCAGGCGGTCGGCGCCAGCGACTTCCACCCTTTCGTTTTTCAGCGCGCGAATGATCGCCTCGAATAATTCGCCGCGCTGGCGCACGAGGATCAAAACATCGCCGTAGCGCGCGGCGTGGCGGTCGATAGCGATCGGCTCGCGGGCTTCGACGAGCTGCCGCACCGTACGCGCAATGCGCTGCGCGAGCTTTACCCGCGGACTGGTCTCACTCACCGTGTCGAAAGGCGCATCCCAGCCTTCGATCTCGGGGCGTTCGTCAGGTTCGATCGGCTCCCAGATTTCAACCATGCCTGGCGGTGCGTCGGGCAAGGCGATGTGCGGCGGAAAACCGTCACCGTCCGATGTGACGCTGCCGGCGATGTCCGCAAAGACCAGATCGACCGCGGCGAGGATGCTGACGCCGGAACGGAACGAATGCTCGAGGCGGCCGGGCACGAAAGCGAGCCCGCTCGCCGCATGTGCGCGTTCGAAATACCGGCGCATCGCGGCGAATTCCTTCGGCGCGGCATTCTGAAACGAATAGATAGATTGCTTCTCGTCGCCGACGGCAAAGATCGTCCGCAATAGGTCACGCGCGCCGGCGCCGGCCGTGAATTCGGCGACCAACTTTCTGATGGTCTCCCATTGCTTGCTGCTGGTATCCTGTGCCTCGTCGATCAAGAGATGATCGATGCCGAGATCGAGCTTGTAATGAACCCAGGCGGCATCGATGCTGGTGAGTAGCGCGAGTGTCTTGTCGATCAAATCTTCATAATCGAGCAGGCCGCGCCGCGTTTTCTCGTCGTGATAGCGCCGTAGCACAGCATCGGCCACAGTGAGCAGCGCCGCGGAACGATCACAGCAGATCGCCGCGCGCAGGCGATCCAGCAACATGCAAACGCGAGGCTGTTCCGCGTTCAACCGCTGCACCAGTTGGGCATCCTGCACCGACTTGGTCGCTACCGTTTTGCGCGGCTTGCGATCCGTCGTGGTGCAAAAAATGTCGAGGTAAGTCTCCACCCGGTCGGACGGCGGCAAAGATGCCAACAGGCTGAATCGCCGCGCCTGTTCGGCATCATTCTTACCGCCCTGCGCCAGAGCGGCGGCGATCGCAGCCCATTGTTGCGGCGGGATTTCCGAACCGGCGAAGAATTCCTGCTCGATGCTTTCGCGGGTTTCGCCGGGCTTGAGGCCGAGCGCGCCCGCCAGCACGGCAATCGCCTCCTCGACCCCGCCGGCGTCCATGACGCAGCGCGCAATGGCGTCGCGGCGCCCGATGGCATCGCGCACCACATCGCGAAACGTCTGGTCGGCGGCCGCGGTCATCGCAGTCGCGAGCGCGTGACCAAGCGGGCCACCGGGATCTCTGGCGCCCGCGAGCAGCACACCGAGCGTCAATCGTTCCAGAAGCTGCGTCTGTTCGGCTTCATCGAGCACCGTGAAGCGGGCGGCGACATTGGCCTCGAACGGAAACTGGTGCAGGAGTTGGGTGCAGAAAGCATGGATGGTCTGTACCTTCAGTCCACCCGGGGTCTCGAGCGCGCGGGCGAACAGCCGCCGCGCCAATGCGCGCCGGGCCACGCCGGGCGCCTCACCCAATTGTTCATGGATGACTTTGTCGAGCCTGGCGTCGTCATATGTCGTCCACGCGGCAAGGGTGTCGAATACGCGCTTGGCCATGTTGGCGGCGGCAGCTTTGGTGAAGGTAATGCAGAGAATCTTCTCCGGTTCAACGCCTTCAAGCAGCAGATTGATCACGCGCTGCGCGAGTACATGGGTCTTGCCCGAGCCCGCATTGGCAGCGAGCCACGACGATGCTTTGGGATTGGCGGCTGCCCTCTGCTGCCGGCGTACTGCTTCGGGAATGCTGTCGGGCGATCTCATTCGCCGCCTCCGACGTCGTCGATCTCGCCGCCGCTTCGCGACCATTCCTTCACGCGCGCAAGATGGTCGTAGTCGCCGTAACGCGTGCGCCACATCGGATGGACGAGCGAGCGGTAGGGCTCGGTGTCGGTATCGAACGCCTGGGCAATTCCGGCGAGCCGCCCCAATGCACGATCGGCCTGACTATCCGGGGTGCCTTCCTTGAACTCGATTGGTTCGTATTCGCCGGCCGGTTCGCCGCCTCTCAGCTTCACATAAGCGATCTCGCCGACAGATGTGCCGGCCGGAATGCCGGCAAAGCCGCCGCGCCGCAGGATGGCGGCTTCCAGCGTGAGCTGCGGCGCCAGCCCGGTGCGCACCTGCTTCTCGCTGCGCACGGAGCCGGTCTTGTAATCGAGAATGCGGCAGCGGCCGCTGGCATCGCGTTCGATACGGTCGGCGATGCCGCGAAGGCGGAACGTGCCGTCCGCGAGCGCAATATCGGTCTCGCCCCGAATCTCGGCGGTAAGCGCAACGATGGCGCCGCGCCGCTCGGCGTCCCAGCGCGTGAACCAATGCGCAATGCGCAGGAAGCGCGGCCACCAAAATGCGCGCGCCTCGGGAAAATCTTCAAGCGCGGCAAAATGCGGTTCGCCGAGTGCGATGAGCTCGTTCAGCGGATCGGTGGGAAGGCCGGCCGCGAAATTCTGCGTGAATGCGCCAACGGCGGCGTGAATGATGGTGCCGCGCTCGGCGGCGCCGGGCTCGGTATCGACCGCATCGAGCGGTTTCAGGCGCAAAACGTGCTTGGCGTAAATGGTATAGGGATCGCGCAGCCAGTCCTCGATCTCGGTCACGGACAGGCCTTTCGGCCGCACCGCGCGCGGCGGCGTCGGCGCCGGCCGCGGCTCGGGCGTCACCCGTTCCGGCCGGTCAAGTTCGCGTGCCCAAGCGAGGTAGGTTTCGCCGCGTTTGACGACGTCTTCCCAATGCGTTCCGCTGATGGCGGCGAGCCGCTGAACAAAACGCGACGGCACGGTTGGCGCGCCGGCGATCTTGGCGGAATGGCTCAAGACGACATCGCGCGCGCCGAAAAGTTGCGCGAAATCGTGCGCGGAGAGCCCGATGCGGCGCTCCGGCAGATCGAGCCCGAGCTTGAGCCGCATCGGCCGGCTCAGCCACGCGTCGTTATTGCTTTCCGGCGGCCAAGTGCCTTCGACGAGGCCGCCGAGCACGACGCGATCGCTTTCGGTCAGGCGGGCCTCGAGCGGACCGAGGATGCGCACCCGCAAACCAGGCTGCGGCTCGCGCCGCACGACTTGTCCGGCAAGCGCAGCCGAAAAGAATTCGACATAGTCCAAGGTCTCGACGGAAAGACGGGCGGCGGCATCGCTCGTCGCGAGCTCATCGAACGCGCCGGCGAGTCTTTGGCCATCGCGCCCCGCGAGCGCGGCCGCGTCACCGTCGCGTGGCGACAGACGAGCGACCACTTCGCGATGGCGCTTGGCCAGTTCGCTGAGCGGATAGGCGTTCCTTCCCAGGCTTTCGAGCGGAGCCAGCGCCTCGCCGAGACGTGCAACAAGATCGGCGGCGGCGGCAAGTCCGCTTTCAGTGAGATCGATGCGCGGGTCGGAGGGATGCAGGTCGACCGGTTCTTTGCTGCGGAATTTTCCGAGTTGGTTGCGAAAATTGGTCAGCGCCAACATCAGGCCGGTGGAGCCTGCACGCGGCCGTGGTCCGCGCAAGATCGCACGCTCAAGCGCGGTCACCGCTCTTTGCTCGCCCAGCCGCTGCAGCGGATGCTTGAGCAAGGCAAGGAGCGCCACCGGCGGAGTGCCGTCGAGCGCCGCGGCAGCGGCAAGCCGGGCAAAAATGCCGGCCGGCGTATCGGCTAGGGCATCGCCGCCGGAATCCTCCGCCGCGATGTTCCAGCGTTGCAGAGCGGCAAGCACACGGCGGCCGAGCGCGCGATCCGGCGTGACCAGCGCGGCGGTCTTGCCGTCGTGCACCGCCTCGCGCAGCGCCACGGCGATGGCGAGCGCCTCTTCTTCCGGATTGGCGGCTGCGATCATCGCCATCGTGCCGAGCGCGGCATCGGCATGGGCCTCGAAGGCCGGGTCGGCGGCCGTCGCGCGCCAGAGCTCGGTTGCGGCGGCAGGCCGGAGCGCTTCCGAGACCAGCCGCTCGCGCCCTCGCGGCGTTGCCAGCGGCACGACTGCGTCGCGGCCGATACCGATGCGCGACAGCAGCGCCTGCATGGCAAATTGCGGATGGCCGGGCGCCGGGGCGATGCGCTTTTTCTCATCGCCGGCAATCAAGCGCCAAGACTCTTCGTCGAGATCGGTGTCGAGGCCGGGCAGTACCACGGCCCCGTGCGGTAGGCGCGCAATCGTGGCAATGAGCTCCGCGGTTGACGGGATCGAACCGGTCGAGCCCGCGGCAATCACCGGCCCGTCGGTCTTGCGCGCAAGCCGCGCGGCCTCCGCCTTGATCAGGGCGTCGCGCCGCGCCGCCGGTTCGATCAAGCCGCGCTGGCGCAAGACCTCCGGCCATGTCTTGCGGGCAATCTGCAAAAACCGCAGCGTGAGCTGCCAGAAAACATCGAATTGATCGGGCACCAGATCGTCGAGCCGGTCCCATGACACGCCGCGGGTCGTCATGTCGTCGATCAGCCGCGCCAGGTCGTCGGCAAGCGCACAAGCCGCTGCTGGAGTCTGGGCGACGAGCGGCGCGCCGCTGGCGCCGTGCAATTCAGGCGAGCCGGCCCATTTGGTGACAAGCTGGGTGAGGAGAAGCCGCCGCTCAAGGCCGCCGAGCGCGTCAGGAAGAGCGAGCGCCTCGACCGCGATGTCGCCCACTGCGGCTTCGGCGAAAGCGATCTCGTCCTCGTCGATATCGCCCAGCGCTACGATCCGCGGCATGATGGCAGCATCGCCTTTGAGCCTATCGAGGAAAGTATCGCGCATGAGCCGGCAGGCGCGGCGCGTCGGCAGGTAAATCGTTGTCGAGGCAAGCGCCAGCGGATCGTCGGCGACGGCAAAGCCGAGCTTGCCGGCGTTCAACGCCTCGATCAGCGTCGGCAAAAACGGCGCCGATGCCGGTATGGTGAAGACACGTGGGGTCATGGCGGTGATCGGCTCGCTGCCGTCGCGGCGACAACGATCCGACCCAGATATCAGATTTTAGGCCATCGCGGCGAGCGCTGCTTCGGCGGCGGCGACGGCTTCGGGGGTACCGACATGCATCCAGGTGCCTTCGAGGCGCAAGCCGAATAGCCGGCCTTGTTCGCCGGCGCGATCGAACAACAGCGTGAGCGGAAAGGCGCCGGCAGGCGCCACGGTGAACAGCGCGGGCGAAAGAATCGCTGCGCCGGCATAGATGAAGGGCACCGCCTCCTGCTCGTCGCGACGCCGCAAGCGCCCGTCAGGAAGCATGGCGTAGTCGCCGCGACCCTCATAGCCCAGGCTGCCGGCCGTCGGCGCTAAGAGCAGGAGCGCGTCCATGGACCGCGGATCGAAATTCTCGGCAAGCCGCGCGACGTTGGGTTTGACGCCGTCCAGCCACAACGTGTCGGAATTGACGAGAAAAAACGGCGCATCGCCGAGCAGCGGCAGCGCTTTGGCGATGCCGCCGCCAGTGCCGAGCAGTTCGCCGCGTTCGTCGGAAATGACGATGCGCGGTTTTTGCCGTACCGCAACATGCCGCTCGATGACCTCGGCAAGATGGTGCACGTTGACGACCGCACGTTCCACGCCGGCATCGGCCAAGCGGTCGAGCCCATAATCGATCAGGCATTTGCCGCCGACCGCGACCAGTGGCTTGGGGATGTGACCATTATACGGCCGCATGCGCGTGCCCAGCCCCGCAGCCAGCACCATTGCGCTTTTCGGCATCATCGCCTTGCCCGCCCAGCGATCGCGATCACACGAATCGCAATATCATAGCCCATCCGGAGCGGGCACATTTGTGGCGTACCAGGCCTTAAGTGCAGCCAAGGCCGGGTGCGCCAGCGAGCGCTGCAAATAGTTCCAGAGCCGCGGCATATGCCGCAAGTACTGCGGCTTGGCATCGCGGCGGTTGAGCCGGGCGAATATGCCGAGGACTTTGGTCGCCCGCTGCGCCGCGAGTGTCGCATAGACTCGCGTGAAGCTGGCGGTGTCGAAGTCGCTATCGTTACCGAGGCGGGAACGTACATAGCGGCCGAGCAGGGCCATTTCCATCGCCTCCGGGACATCGACGCGCGCATCTTGCAGGAGCGAGGCGACGTCATAGGCGGCAGGCCCGATCAGCGCGTCCTGAAAATCGAGGAGGCCGACCCGGGCGATGTCGTCACGTTGCGGCAGCCACAACAGGTTGGGCGAATGATAGTCGCGCAGCACCCAGGTCGGCGGTGCCGCGATTGCGGGCAACAGAGCCTCGCGCCAGAGCCTGACGAATGCTGGGCGCGCCGCAGTCGTGGCCGGCGCGCCGGTGCCGATCAGGTACCAGTCGAGCAGCAGCTCGGCCTCAATCAGGAACGCCTCGATGTCATAAGGCGGCAGCCGGTAGGCGAGTTCCGACGTGACCGGCAGCGTGTCCGACAATTCCCGGCCATGCAGCGTGGCCAGAAGATCGATGGCCGTGGCGTAGCGTTCCTCGATCGGGGCGGGAGGATCGCCGGCAACGATACGTTCGTTGCCGAAGTCCTCCATGACGATTAGTCCGTCATCGAGATCGGCGTTCAGGATTTCCGGTGCCGATAGTCCGAGCTCCCGCAACCCGGCCGCCACCGCGATATAGGGCACGATGTCCTCGGCGAGATGCGCGATGGCGCTATAGGGTTTGCCATCGCGCACCGGCGGACCGTCGGGACGGCGGGGTGCGTTCATCAGGACGAAGGTCCGATCGCCGCGCGTCAGCCGTTCAAAGATGCGCGTTGAGGCATCGCCCTGCATCCGCAGACGATAGGCGTCGCCGAAACCAGTTTCGTCGAGGAAGGCGCGGATACGGGCGATCCGCTCAACGCGCGGCACGAAGCTGCCATAGCCGACACAGCGGACGTTGCGCATGTCGGACCCGCCCGCGGGTGAAAGCGTAAAGGCGATGTCGAGGCGGTCGGCTGGCAGAAATCCCGCGGCGCGATCGGGCCATTCCATCAGCACCACGGCGTTTTCCGGCAAATCGTCGAAACCAAGTTCGGCCAGCTCCACCGATCCAGAAACCCGGTAGAGGTCGGCATGAACGAGCGTGAAGCGCGGCAGCTCATAGGTCTGCAGGAAGGTGAAGGTCGGGCTCGGCACCTCGATCGTATCGTCGCCGGCAAAATAGCGGATCAGGGCGCGCGCAAATGTCGTTTTGCCGGCGCCGAGATCGCCGGATAGCGTCACGAGGTCACCGGGCTCGAGCGCGGCGGCGATGTCGATCGCCAATCGTCGCGTCGCCTCCTCGTTCGCCAATGTCACAGTAAAGCTTGCGCCACCGGGGGTGGTCAGAAGCATTGCTACTCCGCGGCCGTCAGCGTGGCGGTTTCAGTGAGCGGGAATGTACATGTCACGGTGGTGCCTTGTCCCACGGCCGACATGATCGTCACCGTGCCGCCATGCAGCTCGACGAAGGAGCGGACCAGGGAAAGTCCGATCCCCGGCCCGCGATGCTGCGATCCCAGCGAGTGGGTCTCGAACCAGTCGAACACTTTTTCCAGGACTTGCGGCGGAATGCCGGGCCCCTGGTCGGTAACGGAAAAGATCACCGCGTCGGCGGTGCGCGCGGCGGACAAGGTCACGGTTGCGCCGCCGGGCGAAAAGCTCACGGCATTGGCCAAAAGATTGAAGAGAATCTGCCGCAGGCGCAGCTTGTCGGCGATAAAGCTGCCGATGCCGGCGGGCGCGCTGATGTCCAATACGAGACCGGCACTCACCAGCCGATCTTGCACGCCCTCGGCGGCCGCCGCCATGGTTTCGAGGATGTCGACCGGGCCGAGGCTGAGTTGCATGCGTCCGGCATCGATAGTTGCCAGATCGAGAATGTTGTTGATCAGCGCCAGCAAGGTATTCGTTGAAACCGTGATGTAATCGAGATATTCGCGCTGTTTTTGCGCGAGCGGCCCGGTCGCTGGATCGCCGAGCAGGTGGACGAAACCGATGATGTTGGTCAGCGGCGAGCGCAGCTCGTAGGACACGTGATGAACGAAATCGATCTTGATCTTGTCGGCATCTTCGAGCGCCTCGTTGCGTTCGCGCAGCGCGCGCTCGACATTGACCGAGTCGGTGACGTCGTGGAAGGTAACCAAGGTGGCGCCGTCGGGCAGCGGCACGGTGGTGCAATCGACCACGCTGCCGTCGCGGCGTTCGAGACGGCCCGGTATTGCTTCGCGACTGTCGATCGCGGTGATGACGTCGCGCAACGCTAGCCACGCGGGCGCATTGCCATGCAGCGGCTGGCACAGCGCGGTGATCTTTTCGATGTGCGGTCGGTCGGCGAGCGCACCGGGCGACAGCCGCCACATCCGGGCGAAGGCGGCATTGTGCAGCCGCAGCCGGCCGTCGCTGCCGAACACGGCGACCCCTTCGGCCAAGTTGTCGAGCGTCTCGCCCTGAACGCGGATCAATTCCTCAAAACGGCGTTCCAGATCGAGCCGCTCGGTGACGTCGTGGAACAGATAAGTGACGCCGCCGTCCGGATTGGGGGTGGTGACGACGCGCAAGGTCCGCCTGCCTGGTAAATGCCACGTATGTTCTTTGGCTTCGACGGCGCGATAGGCCTCGTGCAACTGCGTCTTCCATTGGCGGAAATCCTGTTCCTCCGGCAGCTTGCGCGCCGCGCGTAAAACCTCGATCACCGCCGAATCGGTCGGGCCTTGATCGAGGAAGGCGGCGTCGAGGTCCCATAGCGCGCGATAGGCGGCATTATAAAAACTCAGCCGGTGATCGGCGTCGAACATGGCAACGCCGGTGGAGAGCTGGTCCAGCGTGCGGCGATGCGCGTCGGCAAGACGCGTGAGCGCGCCGTGCAACGATTCCACTTCGGTTACATCCATGCCGATGCCGGCGCTGCCCGTCTCGGTACGAAAATCGAGCACATCGAAGGTGCGCCGCGCGCCAGCGGCGACGGCGTGCAGCCGGCCGGCGTAGGAGCCGCCGCTCGCCCGCGTCTCTGCGATGGTTTCGCGCGCGGCGCTGTCAAGCAGTTCCAGGCGGCGCTCGATGGTATCGGCGGCGTTTTTGGCTTCGACCGCGCGCGCGTAAGCGGCGTTGACGAAGGTCAGATGCCCCGCCGCGTCGCGCGTCCATACCGGCGACGGCAGTTTTTCGGCGAGCGTGCGCAGCGCCGTGAGCTCGGTCGATTGCCGCTCGTAACGGCCGACCAGATCGACCAGTTCGCGCTTGATGCCGCTGGCATCTTTAAGGCGCAGCACGGCGCGGCCGCCGATGGCGCGGCCTTGCGCCTCGATCGGATGACCGGTAAGCGTCGCGAGCGTCATCGAAAACGCTTCGCCGCGCGCGCGCAATGCGTCCACAGCGTGCTCCATGGCGCTTGCTTTGCCGGCATCGAGCCAGCTGCCGAATGCCAGCACCCGATGGGATGCGGAGACACCCAGGGCCGACAAGTCGCCGTCGATGCCGGGCTCGTCGGAACCCGCCGGCCAATCCACGACGATCTGCGGTTCGGACAGAATCACCGCGTTAGCACGGTCGAGCTCGTCACCAAGCCGTGTGAACTCATCGCGCGACCACGCTTCCAATCGTGCCGCGCGAGCCCGCGCGCGCAGCAGCATGACTGCGGTAACGACTGCAAACAAGATCACGCCGACGACGAGGGCGAAGAACGCGATCTCATGCTGGTCGATGCTGCGATGGGCGGTCAAGACGAGTTCTTGCAGCGACAGCGCTGGCTGTTCGGCTGCGGCCGCGGGAAACGGCACAATTGAGCCGATCGCCGCCAGGAATCCGCCGATCCCTTGCGCGCGCCGCCGCTG
>JASHOX010000191.1 GCA_030038415.1 Xanthobacteraceae bacterium | reverse complement strand
TGCTATCGATGCCAGGGTGCCAAAGAAAAAGGCCGTCCATGTCATTATCGATAACTATGCCGCTCACAAGCACCCGAAAGTCATCGAATGGATCGACCATCATCCACGCTTCGTCTTCCACTTCACTCCGACGTCCGCCTCCTGGCTCAATGCCGTCGAGGGCTTCTTTGCCAACCTCACAAAGAACCGGCTCAAACCCGGCGTATTCCGCTCGCTCCATGAACTCAAAGATGCCATCCACCGCTTCCTTGACGAAACCAACGCACATCCAAAGCCCTTTACGTGGACCAAGGACCCGAACAAAATCATCGCCGCCGTCAAACGAGGGCACCAAGCGTTAGATTCGATCCACTAGGGCATGAGTTCCGCTTGCGTGACCTAGGCGTGCCCCCGGGCGTGACCCGCGGTGTGACCCGCGGTGTGACCCAGGTAACTGCCGCGTTCCGGCACCGGCATTAACTAACGGTCGTGAACCCGCCCCAATATGGATGTAACTATATGAAACTAAGGGTATAGTGATCCCGATTTGGTCGGGGGGATCGCAAGTTCCGGCATAGCTTGAAGCTGCCGGTCGTTTGCAAGTGCGGACGGCTTTTGTCGTCCTCTACGATGGTACGCACGCTCCATGAGCCAAAGTCTCGGCCCGCTACGGCAGCAGTCCGCGAGTTCTGAACTTGCCGCCGCGCTTAGCGCCTGTCGGCGGGCTTTCGTCGCCACCGCCTTGTTTTCCGGGATGAGCAATATCCTGATGCTCTCCGGCGCGCTATTCATGCTCGAAATTTACGATCGGGTGCTGCCCAGCCGCAGCGTGCCGACGCTGGTCGGGCTGTTGATCCTGGTGGCCGGGCTGTACGGCGCCCAGGGCCTGATCGATATGATTAGAAGCCGCATCCTGGTGCGCGTCGGGCATAGCCTCGACGAGACCATGAGTCTGCGGGTTTACGACGCGATCGTGCGGCTGCCGCTCAAGGCCGGCGCCAGGGGCGACGGCACCCAGCCGATCCGCGACCTCGATGCGGTGCGCAGCTTCCTGTCCGGGAGCGGTCCGGTCGCCTTCTTCGATCTGCCGTGGATGCCGGTCTATCTCGCCATCTGCTTCCTGTTCCACACCTATATCGGGCTCACTGCGCTGGTCGGCGCCATCATTCTCATCACGCTGACCGTGGTGACCGAGATCAAGACCCGCCGTCCGACCCGCAGCGCCGCCCAATTCGCCGTGGCGCGCAACGCGCTTCTCGAAGCAAGCCGCCGCAACGCCGAGGCGATCACGGCGATGGGGATGGCCGGGCGCATCTCCAAGCACTGGCGCGACCTTAATCACAACTTTGTGGCGTCGAGCGGCCGCGCCAGCGATGTCGGCGGCGGGCTCGGCGCGTTTTCCAAGGTGCTGCGGATGCTGTTGCAATCCGCGATTCTGGCGGTCGGCGCCTGGCTGGTGATCAATCAGGAATCGACGCCCGGCATCATGATCGCCGCGTCCATTCTCGGCGCCCGCGCGCTTGCTCCGGTGGATCTGGCGATCGCCAATTGGCGCGGCTTTGTCGGGGCGCGGCAAAGCTGGCAGCGGCTATCGAGATTGCTCGGCCATTTGCCGCCCGTGAACGAGCCGATGCCGCTCAAGCCGCCGGCCCGCACGCTCGTGGTGCAGAATGCGGCCGTTGCGCCGCCCGGTCACCAGCGAATCGTTTGCCAGGACGTCAACTTCACGCTCACCGCCGGCAAGGCGCTCGGCGTGATTGGTCCGACGGCATCGGGGAAATCCTCGCTCGCGCGCATGCTGGTCGGGGTCTGGGCGCCACTGCGCGGTTCGGTGCGGCTTGACGGCGCGACACTCGACCAATGGTCGCCGGAAGCGCTCGGCCGGCACGTCGGTTACGTGCCGCAAGACGTCGAATTGTTCAACGGCACGGTGGCGCAGAACATCGCTCGCTTCGAGGATCCGCCGGATGCGGACGCCGTCATTGCCGCGGCGCAGGCCGCCGGCGTCCACGATCTCATCATCAATCTCCCGGACGGCTACGAAACGATGGTCGGTGAACAAGGCAGCGCACTGTCCGCCGGCCAGGCGCAACGCATCGCGCTGGCGCGGGCGCTGTATCGCGACCCGTTCCTGGTCGTGCTCGATGAGCCCAATTCCAATCTCGATGCCGAAGGCGACGAAGCGCTGACCCGCGCCATCCTCGGTCTACGCGCCCGGGGCGCCATCGCCGTGGTGGTGGCGCATCGCCCGAGCGCAATTGCTGGCGTCGATTATATTCTCATCATGGGCAAGGGGCGCCAGCAGCAATTCGGGCCGAAGGAGGAAATCCTGTCGCGACTGACGCCGCCGCAGGCGGCGCCGCGGGCGTTGAAAGTCGCCGAACAAGGGGGCGCGGGATGAGCGGCGCCGGAAAGCGCATCCGCGGCATCAATGCCGGTCTGGTCTGGCTGATCGATCCGGTGCGCAAGGCGGCCGGCATCGCAACGGCCGGGCTGCGCTGGGCCTTCGGCGATGCCGGGCCGGCGCACAGCGCCAATGAATCGATCCGCCGGCACATCATTGCCGGCAGCGTGCTGGTCGGCTTCCTGGCGTTCGGTCTCGGCGGCTGGGCCTCGACCGCCGAAATCTCCGGCGCGCTGATCGCGCCAGGCGACGTTGTGGTCGATTCCAACATCAAGAAAGTGCAGCACCCCACCGGCGGCGTGGTCGGCAAATTGTTCGTGCATGACGGCGATCACGTAAAGGCGGGGCAAATTCTTATCCAGCTCGATGAGACGGTGACGCAAGCCAATCTGGCGATTGTCACCAAGGGCCTCACCGAGCTTTATGCCCGCAAGGCGCGGCTCGCCGCGGAACGCGACGGCGCCGATTCGGTCGCCGCGCCGAAGGAGCTTGCCGACCGTCTCGACAATCCGGACGTCGCCGAGGCGCTGGCCAGCGAGCGCAAGCTGTTCGAATTGCGGCGCGAGGATCGCGCCGGCCAGAAAAAGCAGCTGCAGGAGCGCATCACGCAATTGCAGCAGGAGATCACCGGGCTCACCGCGCAGCAGGATGCCAAGGACAAGGAGATCGCGCTGATCGATCAGGAGCTGAAAGGCGTGCGCGATCTCTACGCCAAGAACCTGGTCCAGCTCAATCGACTGACGTCGCTTGAACGCGACGAGGCGCAGCTCGAAGGCTCCCGCGGTCAGCTCGTCGCCCAGGTGGCCGAGGCCAAGGGCAAGATCGCCGAGACGCAGCTGCAGATCATCCAGGTCGATCAGGACCTCGCCAGCGACGTCGCCAAGGAACTGCGCGAGACCGACAGCAAGATCGGCGAATATGTCGAACGCAAAGTCACCGCCGAAGATCAGCTCAAGCGCACCGACATCCGCGCGCCGCAAGACGGCATCGTGTTCCAGATGACCGCCAATACCGTCGGCGGCGTCATCACCGCTGGCGATCCGATCATGATGATCGTGCCCGAGGACGACAAGCTGCAAGTCGAGGTCAAGGTCGACCCCAAGGACATCGACGACGTGCAAGTCGATCAGCCCGTGGTGCTGCGCTTCACCTCGTTCAACGTGCGCACGACGCCCGAGATCAACGCCAAGGTGGTGCGGATCGGCGCCGATACTACCACCGATCAGCGCACCGGCCGCACCTATTATTCGGTCCGTATCGGGCTCTCCAACGACGAGATCGAGCGGCTTGGCGACGTCAAGCTGACGCCGGGCATGCCGGTCGAAGCCTATATCGAGACCGGCGAGCGCACGATGTTGTCCTATCTGCTCAAGCCGCTGCACGATCAGCTGATGCGGTCGTTCCGCGAAAAATAAGCGTTTTTATCCTCCCGCGCGGTGCGCGGATGCGGCTAGAATGCGACGCGTATTGCGGGGACTATCAGGGTCATGAATAGGATCGCCGGCTGGGCACGCCGGTTCGGGGTGGCGCGCGCGGTTTGCCTCGTGCTGTTGTTCGCGCTCATTCCGCTGCGGCTGGCCGATCCGCGGCCGCTCGAGGAACTGCGGCTGCGGACCTTCGACTTTTTCCAAGTGCTGCGCCCGCGGGTGCAAAAAGGCTACCCGGTCGTCATCGTCGACATCGACGAAGCGAGCCTCAAGGTAATCGGGCAATGGCCGTGGCCGCGCACCACCGTGGCCGATCTCGTCACCCGCATCACGCAGCTCGGCGCGCTCGCCATCGGTTTCGACGTCATTTTTGCCGAGCCCGACCGCATGTCGCCCGCGATCGCGGAGCAAAGCTTTCGCGGCATCGACGCCGATACCCGCGCCAAGCTCGACAGCCTGCCGAGCAACGATGCAGTACTGGCCGATGCGATCAAACATTCCCGGGTGGTCGTCGGCCAAGTGGGCAGCCCGTTTTCGCAACCGAAGGTGCCGGGCGAAGCGACGCTGCAAACCGGTTTCGCCATCCGCGGGCCGGATCCGACTCCGTTCCTGGTGACGTTCCCCGGCCTCCTGCGCAACGTGCCGCCGATCGAAGAGGCGGCGGCCGGCCGCGGGCTGTTCTCGATTAATCCTGAGCGCGACGGCATCATCCGCCGCGTGCCGGTGATCATGGAGGCGCAAGGCGCGCTGGTACCGTCGCTGACCATGGAAATGCTGCGCGTCGTCACCCACGCCGGCGCCATCCTGGTTCGCGCCGACAATGCCGGCGTGCAAGCGGTGGCGGTGCCCGGCCTCGAAGTACCGACCGACGAGCACGGCCAATTATGGGTGCATTTCAACAAGACCGATCCGGCGCGTTACCTCTCGGCCAAGGACGTTCTGCAGGGCAACGTCTCCGCCGACCGCCTTCGCGGCAAGCTCGTCCTTGTCGGCACCTCGGCGATCGGCCTCCTCGACCTCAAAACGACGCCGGTCGAAGCGGTGATGCCGGGCGTCGAAGTGCACGCCCAGATCCTCGAAAGCGTGCTGACCAAATCGCTTCTGGTGCATCCGAATTACGCCATCGGCGCCGAGCTCACCGTCGCCGTCCTGATCGGGCTCGCCATCATCGTCGCCGCGCCGATGCTGTCGGCCGCGGTCGTGGTGCTGCTCGGCGCGCTGCTGTTCGCCGGGCTGGTCGGCCTGTCGCTCTACCTCTTTGTCGAGCACAATCTGCTCATCGATTTCACCTACCCGCTGATTTCGAGCTGGCTCATCTACCTGGTGCTGACCTTCGTCAATTACTTCCGCGAGCAGAAGCAGCGCCAGCAGATCCGTTCCGCTTTCGGCTACTATCTCTCGCCGCACATGGTCGAGCAGCTGGCGCGTTCGCCTGAGAAGCTCGTGCTCGGCGGCGAGGAGCGGCGCATGACGATCCTGTTCAGCGACGTGCGCGGCTTCACCACCGTCTCCGAGCACTACAAGGACGATCCGCAGGGGCTGACTCGGCTGATGAACCGCTTTCTCACGCCGCTGACCAACGCCATCATCGAGCGCAAAGGCACGATCGACAAATATATCGGCGACGCCATCATGGCGTTCTGGAACGCCCCGGTCGACGATCCGGAGCAGGAAGCCAATGCCTGCGATGCGGCGCTGGAAATGCAGGCGCGCGCCGCAGCCCTCAACGTCGAACTCAAGCGCGAGGCCGAGGCCAATGGCGGGGTCTACATGCCGCTGCGGATCGGCGTCGGGCTCAATACCGGGCCGTGCGTGGTCGGCAATATGGGGTCGGATTTCCGCTTCAACTATTCGGTGCTTGGCGACACCGTGAACTTTGCTTCGCGGCTCGAAGCGCGGACCAAGGACTATCGCCTGCCGCTGGTGATCGGCTCACGCACCGCGGAAGGAGCCAAGCAAAAATTCGCCGCCATGGAGATCGATCTGATCCAGGTGAAGGGCAAGACGCAGCCGGAAGCGGTGTTCGCGGTGCTCGGCCGCGCCGAGCTCGAGCAGGACCCGCGCTGCCGTGAATTGCGCGAGCTCAATGCGCAAATGCTGGCCGCTTTCCGCAAGCAGCAATGGCACGAGGCGCTCGATTTGATCGGGCGCTGCCGCAAGGCCGCCGACGGGTTCGACGTGGCCGGTCTCTACGACATGTATGAGGAACGCATCGCCGCCTATCGCGCCGAGCCGCCCGGGCCGGATTGGGACGGCGTCTACGAAGCCGAGTCGAAATAGCGCTGCTTTCAGAAGCCGGTCGAGGCAGGTTTCGACGTGCGTTGCGCCACAGTGATCGTCGGCGGTACGAATTCACGCACGCCGCCCTCGTCGAGCACAAACTCCGGAATGATCTTCGGCATCTCGACGTCTTTGACCAGCGTCAGCCAGCGATTGTCGAGAATGGTCCATTCGCCGCCGTCGCGAACGGCGACCACGGCATGATCTTCGTCGGCCGCGGTATTGCGCACGATGATCAGCTTGACATCCTGCGCGGGAACCCCGGCCGCCGTCAGCGCAACATATTTCGCAATGGCATAGTCTTCGCAGTCGCCGCGTCCGGTGGTGAAAGTTTCGAGCGGCGGGCTCCAGCGGTCGGGTACGCCCCATTGCGCCATGTCGCTCATCGGCTCAATTGCCATGTTGATGGCGCGGTTGATAACGCCGATGCGGGCGCGGCCGGTCTGCGCGCGACCTTGCGCAACGATCGCAAGAAACTTCCGTGCCGCCTCAGGGCAACGTTGCGCATCGTCGCGGCAGCGGCGCAATGCTTCGGCGTCGGCGCGAATGCCGGTCTCGACGCCGCTCCAGTTCGTCAGGATTTTTCCGAACCAAACCGGCGTTACGGCAAGGCCAAACGGTTCCGCTACCGGCGGCGTTGGCGGGCTGGGTGTTACCGGGTCGAGTGTTACGATCTGACGCGGTACATCGATTGGCTCCGGCACCTCGATTGCAGGCTTAGGCTTGTCGCTGACTTCTTCGTCAGGCTTGAAGGCGGCCGCAACGACCGGCATCTGCACGGAAACGAAGGTGGGTGTCGGAGCGGCAGCAGACGCCGCTTCTGGAGCAAGCGGCGCTGCCGGCACTGCTGCAGCCGAGGCGAGCACAGCCGCCGACGGCGTGCTCCAGAACGTGTCGGTGTCACTGCCGGCAACTGCCGGCCAGACAACGATCGATGCGGCCAAGCAGAACGCCGCGACGCGAGGCAACATTTTGACGTCCCTGAACGCCGGCTGCGGCGCTGTCGCGCTCTCTTCCGGCTTGTTGTTCAGATGACGCCTTAACGCCGCCGCCACTGCCGTCCGGTTAAGGCGGCGACCGCGGGGCCGGCGGAACGAAATCAGCGTGTAGCAACCGCCAAGCGGTTGCGAACAATTTTAGCGATCGAGTTGAAATTGCTTTTACAGCGGGCCGTTTCTGCGATTAAATGCAACAGTTCGCTTTGAAACTAACGCCGCTTTGCAATGCGGCGGCATAGGGGGGCTTTCGATGCGCTTTATGAAATTCTGTGCTCTTGCCGCGTTCGGCCTCGCGTTCGGTCTCGGCGTTCGTGCCGCCTCGGCGCAAGACAAGACCTTCACGCTGAAACTATCGCACTGGGTGCCGCCGTCGCATCCGCTGCAGAAGGCGATCCAGGACTGGGCCGACGACATCGAGAAGGCCTCGAACGGAACCATCAAATACCAGATTTATCCCTCGCAGCAGCTCGGCAAGGCGTTCGACCACTACGACATGGCGCGCGACGGCATCGCCGACTTCGCTTACGTCAATCCCGGCTATCAGCCGGGCCGCTTCCCGATCATCGCGGCGGGCGAGCTGCCGTTCCTGGTCGGCAAGGCTAAGGGCGGCAACCTCGCGGTCGACGCCTGGTACCGGCAGTATGCGGCCACCGAAATGAAGGACGTGCATTATTGCTTCGCCTTTGTGCTCGATCCGCTGGTCTGGCACTCCACCAACAAAAAAATCGTGGTGCCGGGCGACATCAAGGGCATGAAGGTGCGGCCGGCCCAAGGTACCATCGCCGCCTGGGTGACGCAGCTCGGCGGCACCAATGTCGAATCCAGCGCGCCCGAGGTGCGCGACGTGCTCGCCAAGGGCGTCGCCGATGCCGTCACCTTCCCCTGGGGCTCGATGTTCCTGTTCGGCATCGACAAGGTGACCAAATACGACATGGACGAGCCGCTCGGCTCGGTGATGTTCGTGTGGATCATGAACAAGAACACCTACGCGGCGATGTCGGCGTCGCAGCAGAAGGTGATCGACGATCATTGCACGTCGCAATGGGCGGCCCGATTCGCCGATCCGTGGGCCGACTTCGAGCACGCCGGGCTTGCCAAGATGCAGCAGACGCCCGGCCACGAGGTCTATAAGATCTCCGACGAACAGCTCGCCGAGTGGAAAAAGTCGGCTGAGCCGCTCAAGCAAAAATGGGCAGACGGCGTGAAGAAGGCGGGCGGCGATCCCGACGCGATCTATAAAGGGCTGCAAGCGTCACTCACGCAATACAACGCCGGCTTCTGATCAGCGCCAAGGTAGTGCGGACGATGGCGGCTTTCCCGCCGCCGTCGCCATACGGGACGAGTGCCGATGTCGGAAGCCGACGTTGACGTCGCCGAGGCAGTCGCGCCCGAACCGGCGCGCAAGCCCAATACGATGGATCGCTTCATCGACGGCATCGAGCTGATCGCCGCCTTTTTTGCCGGCATCGTCGCGCTGGATATCTTCATCTCGGTGCTGCTGCGGTACTTCTTCAGCGTGCAGATACCCGACAGCTACGATTTTGGCCGGCTGTTACTCGGTATTCTGGTGTTTTGGGGCATCGCCGCGACGTCGTATCGAGGCAATCACATCACCGTCGATCTGATCTATGCCAATGTCGGCGAGCGCATGCAGCGTTTCATCGACGTTTTCGCCACCTTGGTGCTGTTGTTCGTGGTGACCGTGCAAACCTATACGTTGTTCGACAAGGTCCGCGATACTTACGCCGACAACGTGCTGACCTTCGATCTGCGGCTGCCGGTGTGGCCGTTCTTTCTGGTCGCCTGGATCGGCGACGTCTCGGCGGTGCTGCTGATCGCGGTGCGCACCTACCGGCTGATTTTCCACCCCGAATTGCTCGGCGGCAAATATCAATACAAGCCGGTCGAATGAAGTTGCAGCGCATGAGGCAGTTGTGAGTCCCGACGCCGTCGCGATTATCGGCTTTCTCAGCCTGTTCGCCCTGATGCTGTTGCGCGTGCCGGTGGGCATGGCGATGGGCCTGGTCGGCGTCACCGGCTTTTCTTACCTGGTCGGCGGCACGCCGGCGCTCAAAAGCGTCGGACTGACCTCGATGCGCACGGTGACCGACTACACCTTCGGCGTCATTCCGATGTTTTTGTTGATGGGCGCGTTTGTGTCCAATTCGGGGATGAGCCGCGAGCTGTTCCGCGCCGCCAACGCCTTCGTCGGCCACTTCAAGGGCGGGCTCGGCATCGCCACCATCGCCGCTTGTGCGGGCTTTGCCGCCATCTCCGGCTCGTCGGTAGCCACCGCGGCGACCTTTGCCACCGTCGCCTATCCGGAGATGCGCCGCTACGATTATCCGCAAAGCTTCGCCACCGGCGTCATCGCCGCCGGCGGCACGCTCGGTGCCATGCTGCCGCCGTCGACCGTGCTGGCGGTCTACGGCATCATCACCGAGCAAGATATCGGCAAATTGTTCATCGCCGGCATCATTCCGGGGCTGCTCGCGGCGGGCATGGACATGATGACGGTGGTGCTGATCGGCAAGCTGCGGCCCAAATTTCTCCCGGCGGCGCCGCGGCACAGCTGGGCGGAGCGCCGTGCCGGCCTGCGCGACATCTGGGCGACGCTGCTGCTCTTCGTCCTCGTCATCGGCGGTCTCTATGGCGGGTTGTTCACGCCGACCGAGGCCGGCGGCGTCGGCGCCTCCGGCGCGCTGATCATCGGCGTCGCGCGCGGAAAGCTGACGCGCACTGAAATCCGCCGTTCGCTGTTGCAGGCGGTGCGTACCGCCGCCGCCGTGCTCACGGTGCTGATCGGCGCGCTGTTGTTCGGTTATTTCCTCACCGTGACGCAGACGCCGCAAAAGGTGACCGAATTTCTCACCGGGCTGGGGCTCGGCCGCTACGGCGTGCTGGCGCTGATCATGCTGATGTACATCGTGCTCGGCTGCCTCATGGATTCGCTCGCCATGATCATCCTGACGATTCCGATCATCTTTCCAGTGATCACGCAGCTCGGCTTCGATCCGATCTGGTTCGGCGTCATCATCGTGATGACGGTGGAGCTCGGCCTCATTCACCCGCCGGTCGGGATGAACGTCTTTGTCATCAAGACCGTGGTGCAGGACGTGAGCTTTGCCACGATTTTCCTCGGCGTGCTGCCGTT
Source organism: Xanthobacteraceae bacterium (assembly GCA_030038415.1). Lineage (GTDB taxonomy): Bacteria > Pseudomonadota > Alphaproteobacteria > Rhizobiales > Xanthobacteraceae > BOG-931. Next base: position 1,341 of record JASHOX010000191.1, on the reverse strand, counting down.
CATCGTCACCGACCTTCTCCGGCTGGTGATCCTGATCTCGTTTCCGATTCTGGCGCTGTGGCTGCCGTCACATATGTGACGTCGAATTAACTCCGGCCGCCGCCGGCGAGCACGGCGCGGGTGGCGCGGTCGGGGCCGAAATCGTCGACGCTGTCAATCGCCAGCAGGTCGGCGAGCCGGGTGCGCGCGCGATTGACGCGGCTCTTGATGGTGCCGACCGCGCAGCCGCAGATCGCCGCGGCGTCGTCGTAGGAGAAGCCGGACGCGCCGACCAGGATCAGCGCCTCGCGCTGATCGGCCGGCAGTTTCGCCAGCGCCGCGCGGAATTCCTCAAATTCCACCCGCCCGGTTTGCTCGGGGTGCGATTTTAGCGTCTCGGCATAACGGCCGTCGGCGTCTTCCACTTCGCGCCGCCGCTTGCGGTATTCCGAGCGGAACAGGTTGCGCAAAATGGTGAACAGCCATGCCGGCATGTTGGTGCCGGGTTCGAATGAATCGATATGCGCCAGCGCCCGCAGCAATGTCTCCTGCACCAGATCGTCGGCGCGGTCGATATTACCGCACAGCGAGATCGCAAACGCGCGCAGGCTCGGCACGGTGGCGAGGACTTGGTCGCGTATCGCGGGGTCGAGCTTCATTGCTGACTGATCCCCATCAATCCTGGTCTTGGTCGCTTAACCGGCGAACCAGATCGGCGAGGTGCGGCGGCACGCCCTGATTAACGACGTCGTTGTACATGGCGCGCAGCTGCTGGCCGATCCGTGCCTGAACTTCCCGGCCCAGACGTGCCTCGGGTTTGTGGGGAGTGGCGGCTGGCCTGGCCATTGGTTCCTGATTCTCCGGCTTCTCCGCGTCCGGCTCCAACGGTTCGAGGTTGGTTTTACGGTGCTTCATCGTGTCGTCTTTTCCCCGTTCGCCCATTGCCGACCCATCCCTGGGAACCCCCATCAACGTGCGCTAACGCACTGAGCGGCCCCATAGTTCCGCACCAAAAATCGAATTGGAACTTTTTTTGCGCTGCGGCGTTTTTGCCAGTAACCTCAGCACTGTGGAAGGGGAGGGTGCATTGTCCACCTCGCAAGCCGTACTCCAGCACCTACCGTCGCTGCGCCGCTATGCGCGCGCCTTGACCGGCAGCCAGGCCTCGGGCGACGCTTACGTCGTCGCCACGGTGGAATCGCTGATCGCCAGCCCAAAAATCCTCGAATCGGGCTCCAATTCGCGGGTCGCGCTGTATCGGCTGTTCACCAAGATCTGGAACTCGGTGACGGTGAACGGCAAGGTGGAGACGGCCGAGGTCATCCTGCCGCCGGAACAGCATTTGACCCAGATCACGCCGCG
>JASHOX010000190.1 GCA_030038415.1 Xanthobacteraceae bacterium | reverse complement strand
CCCAAAGCAGAGCCTGATCGTGGTGAATTGCGGCATACCGGCGATCGGCCGCGAGAACTGGCGGCAATTGGCGCGCTCGACGGCGGCGCATTCCACGGTCACCTTCAACAATACCTCGTCGGCGCGCTTCGTCGAATTGGCGATGTTCCGCCGGGTGCTCGGCGGCTCGCCGCTATTGGGCGGCCCGCGCGCCGTGTCGGTGACGCGCGAGGACGCGCCCGAAGCGATCGCGCTGCGCGCCGCGCATGACGGCTATGCCGACCGCTTCGGCATCGTCCACGAGCGCATGCTGATGCTGGCGGCCGACGGTACCCGGATCGACGGTGAGGACGTCTTCCTCGCCGCCGACGGCGGCACGCAGATCCGCACGGCGCAGGACCGCTTCGCCATCCGTTTTCACCTGCATCCCAGCGTGAAGGCCACCCGGCTGACCGATGCTCACGGCGTCATGCTGATGACGCCGAACAAGGAAGTGTGGACCTTCACCGCGCATGAAGACCGCGTGGAGCTCGAGGACAGCGTCTACCTCGCCGGCAGCGAAGGCCCGCGCCGCACCACCCAGATCGTCATCCACGGCCACGCCCGCACCGCCTCGCGTGTGCAATGGAGCCTGCAGCACGCCAATGCCGTTACCGCGGCGACGCGGCGCGTCCGCGAACAGGAAGAGCCGAGGCTGCCGCTGTGATAAGATTTTCCCGGCCCGCCAATGCTAAGAAGAAAGCATGACCGAGCATCTCCGCCGCGCCTCTCGCGCCCTCATCTCCGTCTCCGACAAAACCGGCGTCGTCGATTTCGCGCGCACGCTGGCCGGCTTCGGCATCGAGCTTGTCTCGACCGGCGGCACCCGCAAGAGCTTGAGCGACGCCGGCTTGAAGGTCATCGACGTCAGCGAGCTGACCGGTTTTCCAGAAATGATGGACGGCCGCGTCAAGACGCTGCACCCGGCGGTGCATGGCGGCCTCTTGGCGATCCGCGGCAATCCAGAGCACACGGACGCGATGCGCGCGCACCGTATCCGCGCCATCGATATTCTGGTGGTCAATCTCTATCCGTTCGAAGCGACCGTCGCGCGCGGCGCCGATTTTGCCGACTGCATCGAGAACATCGACATCGGCGGGCCGGCGATGATCCGGGCCGCGGCGAAGAATCACAATGACGTCGCCGTGCTGGTCGAGCCGAATGATTATGCTGGCCTGCTCGACGAACTCACGGCGCATAACGGCATGACGACGCTTAAGCTGCGGCGGCGTCTCGCCGCCAAGGCCTTTGCCCGCACCGCGGCCTACGACGCCGCGATCGCCAATTGGTTCGCGCGAGAACTCGATGACATCGCGCCGGATTATCGCGCCTTCGCTGGCCGGCTGATCGAGAAATTGCGCTATGGCGAAAACCCGCACCAGTCGGCCGCATTCTATCGCGCGCCCGTCGTGCGTTTCGGCGTCGCTACCGCGCGCCAGGCGCAGGGCAAGCAGCTCTCCTACAACAATATCAACGACACCGACGCGGCTTACGAATGCGTTGCCGAGTTCGATCCGACCCACTCTGCGGCTTGCGCCATCGTCAAACACGCCAATCCGTGCGGCGTCGCCGAGGGCGAAAGTTTGGTCGACGCCTATCGCAAGGCGTTCGCCTGCGACAAGACCTCGGCATTCGGCGGCATCGTCGCGCTCAACCGCCCGCTCGATGCGGAAGCTGCGCGCGCCATCACCGAAATCTTCACCGAGGTCATCATCGCGCCGGACGCCAGCGAAGAAGCCGTCGCCATTGTCGGCGCCAAGAAGAACTTGCGGCTCCTTCTTGCCGGCGGCCTGCCCAATCCGCGCGCGGCGGGGCTGACCGCCAAGACCGTGGCCGGCGGACTTCTGGTGCAGACGCGCGACAATGCCGTGGCCGACGACATGGAATTAAAGCCCGTGACCAGGCGCGCGCCGAGCAATACCGAATTGCGCGACCTGCGCTTCGCCTTTCGCGTCGCCAAGCACGTCAAATCCAACACCGTCGTCTATGCCAAGGATCTCGCCACGGTCGGCATCGGCGCCGGCCAGATGAGCCGCGTCGACGCCGCGCGCATCGCCGCGCGCAAAGCACAGGACGCCGCCAAGGAAGCCGGCCTCAAGGAGCCTTTGACCAAAGGCTCGGTGGTGGCGTCGGACGCGTTCTTTCCCTTCGCCGACGGCCTCCTCGTTGCCATCGAGGCCGGCGCCACGGCGGTGATCCAGCCCGGCGGCTCGATGCGCGACGATGAAGTGATCAAGGCCGCCGACGACCGCGGCGTCGCCATGGTCTTCACCGGCACCCGGCATTTTAGGCATTGAGACGCGAAATCACCGCCGCTCATTTCCGCGCAAGCGGGAATCCAGACTGGTCTGCACGAACGTAATTAGGTCCCGCTTTCGCGGGGACGAGCGGACGAATCGCGCCGCCACATCGGCTTGTCACGCCTGCCCGCCAAGCCGTCTCATCCTTCCATTGAACTTTTTCGCCCCCTGCCGACACACAAGATCGCGCCACTCGGCCGCACGGCTCGAGATCGAGGCGTTATTGCGAAATTTTCCCCCATAACGGGCTGGAGAGGGAGGTAACGTATGAAGGGTCTCGTTTTTGCGATGGGCGCGCTGGCGCTCGGTCTTGCCGCGGCCACGCCGGCGCGCGCGGATTTCGCGGTCATCAAATTCAAGGACACCGGCGCCTGCCGCGCCTGGTACGATCATACTGCCAAGCCGTGGGGCACCTCGCAGGTGCTGTGGGTCAAGACGCCGTCCTGGGACGTCGCGCAGAGCAAGGGCGCCTATGCGATGAAGCACCACTGGTGCAAAGCCTGGTACTACTGAGCCAGGCGTTCACTCCCCCGACGTTTTTCTCGCCGCTCGCCGGATTCCGGCGGACGGCTTTTTCGGCTTGAATGGCAAGCATGCCGACACCGCTCATTCCCGCGTAAGCGGGAATCCAGAATCTGCGCTGGGTCCCCGCCTTCGCGGGGACGAGCGGAACAAGTTCACCGTCACATCGGCTTGTAGCCGCGCTCCATATCGACATCGATCAGCATCGGCTTGTCGTCTTTGAGCGCCTTGGCGATGAGATCGGTGGCGTCATGCACGCTCGCGGCGCGGGCGCCGTCGATGCCAAGCGAGCGCGCCAGCCCGACGAAATCGATCGCCGGATCGGTAAGCTCCATGCCGACGAAGGTGTCGGCCTGCTCGGCGAGCCCGCGCAGCATGACGAGCCGCTGCTTAAGAATGCGGTAGCTCGTATTGTTGAAGATCACCCAGATCACCGGCAGCTTGTAGCGCGCCGCAGTCCATAGCGCCTGCACGGTGTACATGGCGCTGCCGTCGCCGACGAGCGCCACCACCGGGCGCTGCGGCAACGCGAGCTTGACGCCGATCGCCGCCGGCAAGCCCCAGCCGATGCCGCCGCCGCGCAGACCGAAATAGCTCTGCTCGTCGTTGCTTTGGATCAGTCCGCGAATACCGGGCGCCGAGGACAGAATCTCCTCGATCACGACCGCGTCCTTCGGCAGCATCGAGCCGATCGCTTCAAGCAAAGCGAGCGGCTGCACCGGCGTCTTGCCGGCGAGCGCGCGGGCCTTGGCGCGAAACGCCTCGCGGTCCTTCTTTATGGTCTCGGTGACGGATTTGAGCCGGGCCGCCGCCGCGCTCTTGGCGCCCACGCTCATGCGCGCGCCGATGGCCGCCGTAATGTCGGGCAGCGTCGCCTTGGGATTGCCGAGGATTGCCACCTGCGCCGGATAGTTCTTGCCGAGCTGCCAAGGGTCGGTGTCGAGATGAACGAGCTTGAGCCCCGACGGCCACGGATCGACGTTGGACGGCAGCGACCAGGTGAACAGATCGCCGCCGACCGAAAACAGAAGATCGTGCTTATCGAGCACCTCGCGCACGCCGGCCTGCGAGCGGGTCATCATGCCGCGATAGAGCGGATGTGACGCCGGAAACGAGGCGCTGTTGGGAATGAACTCGACATAGACCGGCGCGGCGATGGCTTCGGCCAGCGCCACGAGCTCCTTGTGCGCGCGGCTCTGCGCCACGGCATCGCCAGCGACGATGACCGGCCGCTCGGCCTTGGCGAGCAGTTCGGCCGCAGCGGCGACCGCTTCGGCGTCGCCGCGCACGCGCGGCGCCACGCGCGTCGGCGCCAGGAGATCAATGTCGGCGTCGTTCTTCAAAATGTCGCCCGGGAGCGACAGGAATACCGGGCCGGTCGGCGGCGCCAACGCGGTCTTGATCGCGCGATGCACGTAACGCGGCAAGTCCTCGGCGCGATGCACCTCGGCGGCCCATTTGACGAACGGCCGCGCCAAGGTCGGCAGGTCCGCGGACAAGACCGGCTCGGTGACGAGATATTCCAAGTCCTGCTGGCCGGCGGTGACCAGCACCGGGGCGTTCGCCTTCATGGCGTCGTAGAGCATGCCCATGGCGTTGCCGAGCCCGGGCGCAACGTGAAGATTAAGCACCGCAAGGCCGGCGGAGGCCTGGGCGTAGCCATCGGCCATCGCCATCAGCGCGGCTTCCTGCAGCCCGAGGATGTATTTGATGTCGTGCTCGACGGCGAAGGCATCCATCAGCGGCAATTCGGTGGTGCCGGGATTGCCGAACATCACCGTCACGCCTTCCTGCTTCAACAGATCGAGGAAGGCGCGCTTTCCACTCATCACGGGCAAGGGGGTCTCCTCCACGGGCGGGTGCGGTTATTCCGTTTCGAGGTCTTCTAGCTTAATTCCGCGCCCAGCGCGCAGCGAGCGAAGAGAATTGATCATCCGACTTTACAATCTCTTCCTCGCAAATGCGCGGCCAGAAGCAGATTTCAAATATTTCTCAAATGCAAGCGCCTGCTTTTCATTCGAAAAAGCAATTTATGTCTTGAGTTTCCAGGGTTTGTATTTCGATGTGTGAGAGACTCCACCTGCATTGTGCTTGGCTAGTCGCGTGTTCAAATCATCAATGATACCCGTGTAGTAACGATCGGGAAAAGCACTGCTTTGGAGGATCTAAACGTACTTCATGCGACCTCTGGGAGCCCGCCTACGTCGCTATGCAACTTCGGCGCGGCAGCCTTCCCTCGCTGCGTTTTTATAGCTTTGTGTGGCCTGCCGAGCCGTAGCTCGCGCAGCGAGCGAAGGCTGGTGCCGCGGAAGGGATTCGAACCCCTGACCCCCGCATTACGAATGCGGTGCTCTACCGGCTGAGCTACCGCGGCAATGCCGGATTCTTCGCATAAAAGCGTGAAAATTTCCACCCAAATGCGGAGCGGCCGGACACACTTGCGCCAAAGCCACGGCTAAAGTCAAACTCCGCCGATGACTGAGACAACCCAGGCCGCGCCGCAAGAGTCCGATGTGCTGGCGGCTACAGCGGAAAGATTGCGGCTCGCGCCGTGCCAGGCTGCCTCTGCGGTAGTCCTGGTCCTTGTGCTGGCGATGGTGGTGCTGCGCTGCCTCGTCGCCCGCCGCATGAATCTTGAGACCGACGAGGCCTATTACTGGCTGTGGTCGCGCCACCTCGCGATCAGCTATTACGACCACCCGCCGCTGATCGCCTATCTGATCCGGCTCGGCACCGCGCTGTTCGGCAACACCGCTTTTGGCGTGCGCAGCATGGCGATCGCGGCGATGCTCGCCGCCTCGGCGCTGGTTTATGCGCTCACCGTCATCCTGTTCGACGATCGCCGGCTCGGCTTGTTGGCGACGCTGTGGTTCAACGTGATGCCGCACACGGCGTTCTTTTCGATCGTCATGTATCCCGACACCCCGGCGATCTTGTTCTGGGTGCTGTGCTGCGTGGCGCTGGCACTGGTGTGGAAGAACGGCCACGGCGCATGGTGGTATCTCGCCGGCGCCGCCATGGGGCTGTTGCTCGACAGCAAATACACCGGCGTCTTCCTCATAGCCGGCATCGCGATCTGGCTGGCGGCGTCGGCGCAGATGCGGCCCTGGCTCAAGCGGCGCGAACCCTATTTGGCCGCCTTGATCGCGCTCGTTCTGTTCAGCCCGGTCATTGTCTGGAATGCCGAGCATCACTGGGCGTCGTTTGCCAAGCAATTCGGCCATGCGCTGGATTCCGCCGACGGCGGTCTTGGCAATGTCGCGACCTTCGTCGGCGTCCAGGCGCTGTTCGTATCGCCGCTGATCTTTGTTTTCGCCATCGCCGGTCTCGCGGTCGCGAGCTTCCGCGGATTTTTCCGGCAGGAGGCGAACTGGCTGCTGCTCGCCTGCGCGGTGGGGCCGATGCTGGCCTATTTCCTCGTCCACGCTCTGTCGGCGGAAGTGCTACCGCAATGGCCGAGCGCCACCTATGGCATCGCCGTCATTGCCGCCGTTGCCGCGTTCGCCCCGGGCCGAGGCGGTCCGGCGCAGGCGCCGCTCATCCGCTGCGCTTTTGCGGCAACGCCATGGACCGGTCTTGTTTTTACCCTGGCCTTGTTCGCGCAGATGACGTTTTGGCCGGCGCCGATTGCCGCGGCACACGACCCACTCGATATCTTCGACGGCTGGGCGCAGTGGGCGGCGGACACGCGCGCGGTGGCAAGCGCGCATCATGCCGGCTATATCGCCAGCGCCGAATACGACACCAACGCCGAGCTCGCGTTTTATCTCCGCGACATGCCGGTGTTTCAGATCTCGCAGCCGATCCGCTACCGGTTCCTGCCGCCGCCCGATCAATCGCTGCTGGCGGACAATATCGGCATCTACGTGGCGGCGGAGCCGTTGCAGGACCTGCCGGAACTGCAAAAGCATTTTGACACGGTGGAGCAGATCGCGACGGTCTGGCGTTCGCGCAGCGGCGACCCGATCAAGGCCTACCGCATCTACGAGTTGAAGGGCTATCGCGGCGGCGTGCCTTATTAGCCGGCACCGCGCCGAGCGCATGGCAGCCGCGATAAAAAATAATTCAGCATATTGCGCGACCGCACTTTCCGTCTGCCGGCTCTTTATGCTTTCTGTCGGTACGGGACCGCCGGGGGTGAACGGGTTGCGTATGGGGTTGCCCAAGCGCCGTCTTGAGTGCGGTTTTGAGCGCCGGCTGGCGGTCGCCTTTTTGGCTGCGGCGTTTCCGAGCTATGCCTGCGCCGCCGACCTGCCGTCCCAACCGGCGACCGCGACGAACGCGCCGGCCGCCTACGCCCCAGCGGCGCCGGACTGGATTGTCACCGTGGGGCTCGAAAGTCGGGTCATCCCCGCTTGGCCGGGCGCTTCCGAGAGCACGCCCGCGGTCACCGGGTTCCCGCTCTTTTCCGTCCGCAAGGAAGGCTCGCCGCCGGATTTCCCGGGCCCGCGCGACAGCATCGGCTTTAGCCTCATCGATCTCGGTCAGATCAAGATCGGTCCGGCTGTCAAACTGATTTGGCAGCGCAAGGCGTCCGATTACGCGGCGCTCAACGGGCTTGGCGACGTCAACTATGCCGTGCAGGCCGGCGCGTTTGCCGAATACTGGCCGGCGCCCTGGCTACGGCTGCGCGGCGAAGCCCGCCAGGGCTTTGGCGGCGAAACCGGCGTCACCGGCGACCTGTTCGCCGACGCCATCGCGCCGATCGGGCCGTGGACGTTCTCGGCCGGCCCGCGCCTGACGCTGCAGTCCGCGGCGGCGACGTCGCCCTATTTCAGCATCACTCAAGCGCAGTCGATCGGCTCGACGGATTCCGGCCTGCCGGCTTTGCCGGTCTATCGCGCCGGCGGCGGGCTTTATTCGTACGGCGCCGGCACGATGGCCCAATACGCCTTCAATCCACAATGGACCGCGCATGCTTTGGTCGAATATGAACGGCTGACCGGCTCCGCCGCCGACTCGCCGCTCGTCACCCAGCGCGGCTCGCCGGACCAGTTCACCTACGGCCTCGGCGTGACCTACTCCTTCGCCATGACGCCGTGGTGGTGACGCTTATCGCTGCGCGCCAATCAACGCGATGGTGAAGCGGCTTGCGCCTCGGCGCGCAGCTTGAAGCGCTGGATCTTGCCGGTCGCGGTTTTCGGCAATTCGGTGCGAAATTCGATCCAGCGTGGATATTTGTAGACCGCGAGTTTCTTGCGGCATTCGTCCTGCAGCTTGTGGGCAAAGTCGTCGCTGGCTTTTTCCGGTGCTTTGAGCACCACGAAGGCTTTGGGCTTGATCAACTCGTCGATGTCCGGCCAGCCGACCACGGCGGCTTCGAGCACGTCGGGATGGCTTTGCAGCACGCCCTCGACCTCGAACGGAGAAACATACATGCCGGAGACCTTGAGCATGTCGTCGCGCCGGCCGCAGTAGACGAAATAGCCGGCCTCGTCTTCGACATATTTGTCGCCGGACCGCGTCCATTCGCCGAGGAACGTCGCGCGCGATTGCTCGCGATTGTTCCAATACATGATCGCGCTGGTCGGTCCGCGCACCTGCAGCTCGCCCATGTCGCCGCGTTTGGTGACGACGTTGCCGTCGTCGTCGACCAGGCGGATATCGTAGCCGGGCAATGGCTTGCCCGAGGTGCCGTATTTCACCTCGCCGGCGCGGTTCGACAGGAAGATATGCAGCATCTCGGTCGAGCCGAGGCCGTCGAGGATGTCGACGCCATAGCGCTCGCTCCAGCGCCGGCCGATTTCGGCCGGCAGCGCCTCGCCGGCGGAAACGCAGCGGCGGATTTTCAGCTCCGATCGTTGCGGCGCCGCCGGACTCGCCAGAAAAGCGGCATAGAACGTCGGCACGGCGTAGAACACGGTGACGTTGTGCTTTTTCAAAAGCTCCGCCACCGCGTCCGGCGTCGGCCGCTGCGGCAGCAGCACGGTGGTCGCGCCCGCCGACATCGGAAAGGTGAGTGCGTTGCCGAGCCCGTAGGCGAAGAACAATTTCGCCACCGAATAGCAGACGTCGTTTTCGGCGATGCCGATCACCGGCGCCGCATAAAGGTCGTCGGTGAGTTTCAGATCGGCATGCGTATGCACCGCGCCCTTCGGCCGGCCGGTCGAGCCCGAGGTATAGAGCCAGAAGCACATGTCGTCGCGCGTTGTCGGCGCGGTGGTGCCGCCCGGCGTCTTGGCGCCGGTTTTGGCATCGATTTTGGCTTCGGCCACCAGCGCGTCGAACAAGAGGTGCGAATGCGCGTCGCCGCCGGAGACGATAACGTGTTCGAGATGATCGCTGTCGCGGATCGCATCGGCGAATTTGTCGTACAACGCTTCGGAGACGACCAGGAGCCGCGCCCGCGAATCGTTGAGCATGAAACGATAATCGGCCTCGGTCATCAGCGTGTTGACCGGCACCGCCACGACGCCGGCCTTGATCGCGCCGAGAAACGCGGTTGGCCAATCGATGGTGTCGAGCAGGCAGATGAGAATGCGCTCTTCGCGGCGCATGCCGAGCGAACGCAGCACTTGGCCGAAGCGTTCGACCCGGTCGGCAAGCTCGGCATAGGTGTATTGGCCACGGTGATCGATGTAGGCGAGCTTGTTGCCGCGGCCGGCGTCGAGATTGCGCTTGAGGATATCGGCGGCGAAATTGTAGTCGCGCGGAATGGTCGTTTCAGGTGGGGCCGGACTCGGTCCGAGGCCCCGTCCCATACTCGGCGGCGCATTGTTCATCGCGGTGGTTCCTCGCCAGCACGGGCTTTTGCCCACCCGTTGCCCACAAGAAAGCATTATGCCGACGCGAAAAATCGGCTGCAATGGCGAAGCCCGCCGGCGCTGGCATTGCCGCGAAATTGCGCTATGACACGGCCGGTCAATTCCCCGCCGGAGCCCCGCAATGCTAGCAAGCCGCGACCGCATTCTCACCACCCACGTTGGCAGCCTGCCGCGCAACGAGACGCTGAGCGACCTTTTGGTCAGACAGGAGGACGGCGAAAAGCTCGATGCGAAAATGCTGGCGGACGAAATGGACAAGGCGGTCCGCCACGTCGTCGGCAAGCAGATGGAGGCCGGCGTCGACGTCGGCAATGACGGCGAGCAGCGGCGGATCGGCTTCCAGACCTATGTGCCGCAGCGCATGTCGGGCTTCGCCGGCGTGTCGAAACGCCGCCGCGGCCGCGAATTCGAGGAATTTCCCGAACTCGTCAGCTATCTGATGCGGCGCTTTCCCAATCCGCCGAAGAGCCAGCACGGGGCGCCGGAGGCCCAGGCCGACATCAAGTATCGCGATCTCAAACCGATCGGCGACGAGATTGCCGGATTTAAGCGCATCGCCGACGAGCTGCACGCGTTTTCCGAGCGGTTCATGACCGCGGCCTCGCCCGGCATCATCTCGACGACAATGCTCAATGCCTACTACGAAACCCATGACGCCTATCTCGACGCCGTCGCCCGCGAGATGAAGAACGAATACCAGGCCATCTATAAGGCCGGCCTCATCCTGCAGATCGATGCGCCCGACCTCGCTATGGATCGCACCATGATGTACCGCGACCTGTCGGATGCCGATTTCGTCAAGCGCTGCGAGCGCCATGTCGCCGCCATCAACAAAGGCATCGAGGGCATCCCGCGCGACCGCGTGCGGCTGCACGTCTGTTACGGCAACTGGGAAGGCCCGCACATCCACGACATCGCGCTGGAGAAGATTCTCCCCGCGCTCTATCAGGCCAAGGTCGGCGCGCTGTCGATTGAGTTCTCCAATCCGCGCCACGCCCACGAATATGCGGCGCTTAAGCGCGTGCCGTTCCCGAACGACATGATCCTCATTCCCGGCGTGGTCGAAACCACCTCGAATTTCGTCGAGCACCCCGAAGTGGTGGCGCGCCGCATCGAGGAGGCGGTCGCGACCATCGGCGACCGCGAGCGCGTCATCGCCTCGACCGACTGCGGCTTCGGCACCTTCACCCGGCGCGAATGGGTGATCGAGCCGGTGGTGTGGCTCAAGCTTGCGGCGATCCGCCGGGGCGCGGATATCGCTTCCGTCCGGTTATGGGGTAAAAGGACCGCGGCGTAAGCTGCTCGTCCCCGCGAAAGCGGAGACCCAGAACTGGATTCCCGCTTCCGCGGGAATGAGCGGAGAATTCTTCAACAACCGTCAGGACCAAAACCGTGATCGATCTTTACACCTGGACGACGCCGAACGGCCGCAAGGCTTCCATCGCTCTCGAGGAAATGGGACTGCCCTATACCGTACATCCGGTCGATATCTCAAAGGACGAGCAATTCAAGCCGGAATTTCTGAAAATCTCGCCGAACAACCGCATCCCGGCGATCGTCGACCGCGACAACAATCTGAGTCTGATGGAATCCGGCGCGATCCTGATCTATCTCGCCGACAAGACCGGCAAGTTTTTGCCGAAATCCGGCGAAGGCCGTTACCGCACCATCGAATGGCTGATGTGGCAGATGGGCGGGCCGGGGCCGATGTTCGGCCAGGTCCATCACTTCGTGAAATACAACAAGGGCAAGTCGGCCTATGCCGAGGAGCGCTATTTGAAGGAAGCGCACCGGCTTTACGGCGTGCTCGACAAGCGCCTCGCCGACCGTGAATACGTCGCCGACGCCTATTCGATCGCCGATATCGCCATTTGGCCGTGGGTGTCGCGTTATGAATGGCAGACCGTCGATCTCAACCAGTACCCCAACGTCAAGCGCTGGTACGTGGCCATTGCCAAGCGCCCCGCGGTCCAGAAAGGCTACAAAGTGCCGAAAGACGTCGGCGACGTGCCGATGCCGGCATAGACTGGTACTGGTATCAACGGCGCCGAATGTTGGTTACAATAGCAACGAAAACCGCTCCCTTTCATCCTTCGAGGCTCGCTTCGCCCGCGTCTCAGGGTGACGGATAAACGCCAAGGAGTTATGCCATGGACGACATCACCAAGCGCGATCCGAGAAAGATCACCGCCGAGGACATCAACCCGCGGTACAATTGGGGCCGCCATCTGCCGGTGCTTGGCGCCATGGGCGTCGATTTCGAGGAGCGCGTCGACTACCGGCGCCTGCACCGCTACCGGCTCGGCCGGGCGCAGGCCGCGCTGGAAGCCTCCGACCTCGGCGCGCTGCTCCTGTTCGACGACAACAACGTCCGCTACGTCACCTCGACCAAGATCGGCGAGTGGGCGCGTGACAAGCTGTCGCGCTGGGTGCTCTTACCGCGCGGCGGCGATCCGATCCTGTGGGATTTCGGCTCGGCGGCCGTGCATCACCGGCTGTATTCGCCCTGGCTGCGGCCGGAAAACTGCCGCGCCGGCGTGATCGGCATGCGCGGCACAGTGGAGCCCGCGTTCGGGCTGATGAAGCATCACGCCGAGGAAATGGCTTCCATCCTCAAGTCCGCCGGCGTCGCCAAGATGCCGATCGGCGTCGACATTATCGAGCCGCCGATGATGTTCGAGCTGGAAAAGGCCGGGCTGAAGATCAAGGACGGCCAGCAGGTGATGCTCGAGGCGCGCGAGGTGAAATCCGCCGATGAGATCGCGCTCCTCAACCGCGCCGCCGCGATGGTCGACGGCGCCTACGACCTGATCAACGAGAAGCTCCGCCCCGGCGTGCGCGAAAACGAGATCGTCGGGGAGGTCAACAAGTTCCTCTACTATCACGGCTCCGACGACGTCGAGGCGATCAACGCCATTTCCGGCGAGCGCTGCAATCCGCATCCGCACAACTTCACCGACCGCATGGTGCGGCCGGGCGACCAGGTGTTCTTCGATATCCTGCAGGCCTTCATGGGCTACCGCACCTGCTATTACCGTACCTTCAACGTCAGCCGCGCCACGCCGGCGCAGCACGACGCCTATAAGAAATGCCGCGAATGGCTCGATCTCGCGATCGACCTGATCAAGCCCGGCGTGACCACCGCCGAGGTGTGCAGCGTGTGGCCGAAGGCGCAGGAGTTCGGTTTCCCCGATGAGTTCTCGGCGTTCGGCCTGCAATTCGGCCACGGGCTCGGGCTGAACCTGCATGAGCGGCCGATCATCAGCCGCGTGGTATCGATGGACCACCCGACCGTGATCAAGGAAGGCATGGTGTTCGCGCTCGAGACCTATTGCCCGGCCACCGACGGCTATTCGGCGGCGCGCATCGAGGAAGAGATCGTGGTCACCGACAAGGGCCACACCGTGATCTCGCTGTTCCCGGCGGAGGAGCTGCCGATCTCGGCGAAGTATTAGGGACTCTCAGTACCGCTCGCTCTCAGTACCGCTCGTCCCCGCAAAGGCTGGGACCCAGCCTGTCTGGATTCCCGCTTGCGCGGGAATGAGCGGAAGTGACATCTCATCGCGCATGTCCTCCGACGACCTCCCCAAAGTCTCCGTCGCCGAGCATCTGGCGCAGAAAATTTGCGCGCTCGATGCCGCGCGCCTCCCGCAAGCGATGCGCGACAAATGCGTCGAACTCCTGATCGACGTCGTCGGTCTCGCCGTCACCGCGCGCAACGAGCATTACGTCAAAGCGGCGCTTGCGGCCTGCGACGACGATGGGCCCTGCACTGCGATCGGGCACAGCCGCACGCTCTCGGCGGCGGCCGCCGCGATCGTCAACGGCACCGCAATCCACGGCGAGGATTTCGACGACACTTTCGAAGGCGGTCCGGTCCATGCCGGCGCCGTGATCGTTCCCGCCGTGCTCGCCGCCTGTGAGCGTCACCGGCTTGACGGCCGCGCCGCGCTCCTCGGTATCTCGGTCGGTGTCGAAACCATGTGTCGGCTGTCACTCGTCGCGCCGACGCTCACCCACAAGGCCGGCTTTCATCCGACCGCCGTATTCGGCGCCATGGGCGCCGCAGCGGGCGTCGGCGCAGCCCTCAAGCTCACGCCAAAGCAGATGGTCGA
>JASHOX010000189.1 GCA_030038415.1 Xanthobacteraceae bacterium | reverse complement strand
CGCAAGCCGTTTTTTCAGCGCCGCGAGCGCCGCGTTGGCGCGGCCTTCCTGGATGAAGCCCAAGGTGGCATTGAACAGCAAAAGACCGGCGATCACCGCCGCTTCGACATATTTGCCGAGCCCGAGCTCGATGACGAAGCCGGCTTCGAGCAGCCAGGCAATCGGCGACCAGAATTTTGTCAGGTAAGCGCGCCAGCGCGGCACCGTCGCCTCGCTGACCGCGTTGGGACCGAACTGCGCGAGACGGCGGCGCGCTTCCTCGCCGCTCAAGCCGACGGCAACCGTTGTTCGACTTTGCTCGGTTTCGCGCAGCGTTCCGTCAATCATGGTGCCAGGCATGGTGGCACGCCGGAGTTGATCGTTGAATGCATAAATTCGTCGCGTGCCGAAACGGGAGGCTGGAAAGGCAAGCGATACGGCTTAATTGGATCAGGAAGTGCGTTGCACCACCACCATATAATGCTCCCGGCTTTGTTGGCGCTCCTCAAGTGTCGCCAAACCCGCTGCCTCGCACCAGCTGCGTAATTGCTGCGGTGTCAGCCGATGATCCCGTGGCGGTCCGTGCTCGCAGGGGCCATCGGGACGGAATTCCGCGATCACTGCCAATCCTGCCGGCCGCAGCAAGCGCGCGACGTTGCCTATGATCGCCGGCGGGTCATCGGTGTGGTGCAGCACCATGGCAATGAGCGCGGCGTCGAGCTTGACGCCGCAAAGATCGAATGTCGCGGCGTCGGCGACAAAGGTCTTGATGTTGGCGATGTGCCGCTCCGCTTGCAGGCGCTGCAGATAGGCCAGCGCCTCTGCCGAGGGGTCGACGGCGTAAACAACGCCCGCCTCGCCGACGCGGCCGGCCAGCAGGAACGTGACAAAGCCCGGCCCCGGCCCAACGTCGAGAACGCGATCGCCCGGCTTGAGCCGCAGCACCTCCATCCAATCGCCGACGAGGGCGCCCCGCTGCATTTGGCGGGCATAGACTTCGTCCCAGGTGAGATGGCTCAGATCCTTTCGGTACGCCGTATCCTGCATTGCATCCCCGTCGCGGGCCGGTCGACTTCGCGGCTTGGACCTGCGGTTCGTTGTTACGTCGAGAGAACCTTGCGCCGCTCTTCATATTCCTCGCGGTTGATTTCGCCGCGGGCAAAACGCAGTCTCAATTCTTCCAGCGCGTCATGCGGCTTGTGCTTAGAGCCGGTCATCTTGTGAACGACGAACATGACGCCCATCACCGCCACCATGATGCTGCCGGCGACAAGGTGCGGGGAAATGCCTTCGATGACGGAGTTCCACATGGCGGTTTCCTCCGCTGCGTTGCGATAAAAGCCGGTAATCTCCGCAATCGGCCTTGATTTAGGTCAACATGAGAGCGCTCTGTGCTAGGGCATCAGTTTCATTGTATGCTGCTGCCGGTACCTTGCGTGCCGTGCAAATCCGAATGTTTGCTTGGGCATAGGCCGTGACCGCGACCGATTGGCTTCCCGAGGCTGTTCGGGCCAACGCCATCGACCGCAAACTGCGGGCTGGTCAGGCTTTATTTCATGCCGGTGACAGCACCGTCGGTTTATTTGAAGTTCTCGAAGGCAAAGTGCGTCTCGTCCGTGTTGATCGGAGCGGACGGGAAGCCGTCCTGCAAGCTGCATCAGCGGGCGATACATTGGCGGAAGCCTCGCTGTTTTCGTCGACTTACCATTGCGAGGCGGTGGCGACGACGAGGGCGGAGGTTCGACTCTATCCAAAGGCTGCCCTGTTGGCCGAATTTGCCCGTGACCCGGAACTCGTGCGCTCCTTCGCCGCGATGCTAGCGCAACAGGTCATGGCGCTGCGCACCAGACTCGAGCGGTATAATATTCATTCCGCGCGCGACCGCGTTCAGCATTTTCTCACCGTCAATATGCGTACCGACCGACGCACCGTCACACTGCCGGGTACTCTCAAAGATCTTGCCGCCGATCTTGGCCTCACGCACGAGGCGCTGTATCGCACGCTCGCCCGTATGACGGCTGATGGCGAGATCAAGCGCAGCGGCAACATAATTAGGCTCACGCGATCTACATATGATTAGGATCATATGACCGACCCGCGGTGTCCGCTACGAAATCGTGCGGAGAGCGCCGCAAGGCAGATCCGGTCATGCCGCCGTCATGTTTCTGGAACGCAATGGTTGTCGCCGTGGCGCTCGTCGCCGCCACTCCGGCGTTGCCGCAGCGCATGCGGCCGTCAGAGGACGCGTCTATGCCAAGGACTCAGCAGCCTTACG
Source organism: Xanthobacteraceae bacterium (assembly GCA_030038415.1). Taxonomy (GTDB): domain Bacteria; phylum Pseudomonadota; class Alphaproteobacteria; order Rhizobiales; family Xanthobacteraceae; genus BOG-931. The sequence goes on along the minus strand of JASHOX010000189.1, from coordinate 1,214 downwards.
ATGTCGAGACCTTCGGCGAATTTCGGCGTCTGATCCGGCTGGGAGACTTCGATGCCAAAGTCCAACTAGGCGCCGTCACGGCCAAGCGTCCGACAGTGGGCGTCGGCGCGGTTGCCGGTGCGCTCGGCGAGATCACGATCTATGAGGGCAAGTTAATTATCAGCTACGGCGAGCCCGGCGCGCACCCTGACGCCAATTCCGAATCCGCCGCGCTGCTGACCATCGCTTCCCCTGACGGATGGCAGAGCGTGACCGTCGACAGGGACGTTGCCCCGCAGGAAATCGAATCCTTTCTGGCGGCCGCAGCGCGGGCCCACGGCATCGATGCCGAGAAATCGTTCCCGTTCGAGATCGAGGGAACGCTGATGTCTTATTTCATGCACGTCAACGCGAGGCCGACCGGCGGACCGCACGGCATGGGTTTGCCGGTTGCGATTTCGGTCGAGACCAGGGGCGACGAAATCGAAGGCAAAGTGGCAGGCGTCTACGTGTCGGTCGATCTGGTCGGCATCGCGACCCATGGCGGCGAGCGTACGCATGCGCATTGGGTCTCGCCTGACGGCAAATCGACCGCGCATCTCGACCGCTGGGGCCTCAAAGCCGGGGCGGCGCTGTTGTTGCCGAAAGCGTAGGCTTCGACAGAGCTGGCCAGGCTCTCAAAAACAGGCGGAATATCTCCGCACAAGCATTACAGATGATTGTGAAATCCTGGATTTCGCGATCGGTCATCGCCAGGACGGCCGGCTCGGTCGTCCATTTCTTGTTCATGTCTTTCAAGTCGCGGATCGGCTTGCTGCCCGACTTTCAGCCGTACCAAAGCTTTCAGACTGCGCTCAGCCATTGGGTGAGGGCGAATGTGCCGGCGATGGGTGCTGACCTTCCTCAACGGCATGACGATTCTCGGCTTCTTGTTTGCGCGCACGCATCGCCTGTTGCCCGGCCGAAATGGCCTGTGCAAAGGAGTGAACTTCGGCGTCATCGGCTGGCTATTGATGGGCCTGATTTTCTTTCCGTTGATCGGGCTCGGGCCGTTCGCGATGGGCACCGGGCTCGGCATCGGCCCCTGCCGTGCTGTCGCTGGTCATGCTGCTGACCTACAGCATCGTGCTGGGCATGGTCTATGTCGCGCTCGAAGCGCCGAGCCGTGACGTTGCGCCGCGTCAGGTCCCGTAGCTCTGGATGAGCGAGCCGGCAACCAGCGACCAGCCGTCGAC
>JASHOX010000188.1 GCA_030038415.1 Xanthobacteraceae bacterium | reverse complement strand
CGGTCAAATTGCCGGCCATCGAGTTGACGCTGTCGGTCAAGTCCTTCCACGTTCCACCGACGCCGGGAACCTGCGCCTGGCCGCCGAGCTTGCCTTCGGTGCCGACTTCACGGGCGACGCGCGTCACCTCGCCGGCAAAGGCATTGAGCTGATCGACCATGGTGTTGATGGTGTCCTTAAGCTCGAGAATTTCGCCGCGCACGTCGACCGTGATCTTCTTCGACAGGTCGCCCGAAGCGATCGCGGTCGACACTTCGGCGATGTTGCGCACCTGCGCGGTCAAGTTCGAGGCCATCGAGTTGACGGAATCGGTCAAGTCCTTCCAGGTGCCGGCGACGCCGAGCACGTTGGCCTGGCCGCCGAGCCGGCCGTCGGTACCGACTTCGCGGGCGACGCGCGTCACCTCGCCGGCAAAAGCGTTGAGCTGATCGACCATCGTATTGATGGTTTCCTTGAGCTGCAGGATCTCGCCGGAGACGTTCACCGTGATCTTCTTCGACAGGTCGCCGCCAGCGATGGCGGTGGCCACGTCGGCGATGTTGCGAACCTGAGCGGTGAGGTTCGAGGCCATGAAGTTGACGCTGTCGGTCAAATCCTTCCAGGTGCCGGCGACGCCCGGCACCTGCGCCTGGCCGCCGAGCTTGCCTTCGGTACCGACCTCGCGGGCGACGCGGGTCACTTCCGAGGCGAACGCGTTGAGCTGCTCCACCATCGTGTTGATGGTGTCTTTGAGCTCGAGAATTTCACCGCGGACGTCGACCGTGATCTTTCGCGACAAGTCGCCGCACGCCACGGCCGTAGTCACATGGGCGATGTTGCGGACCTGGTCGGTAAGGTTGCCGCACATGGCGTTCACCGAGTCGGTCAAGTCTTTCCAGGTGCCGGCGACGCCGGGCACGATGGCCTGGCCGCCGAGCTTGCCGTCGGTACCGACCTCACGCGCCACGCGGGTGACTTCCGAGGCGAACGAGCGCAGCTGATCGACCATCGTGTTGATGGCTTCCTTGAGCTGCAGAATTTCGCCGCGCACGTCGACCGTGATCTTTTTCGACAAGTCGCCGTTGGCGACCGCAATCGTCACCTCGGCAATATTGCGCACCTGCGCGGTCAAGTTTGACGCCATCGAGTTGACGCTCTCGGTGAGGTCCTTCCACACGCCGGTGACGCCACCGACCTGCGCCTGGCCGCCAAGCTTGCCTTCGGTGCCGACTTCGCGGGCGACACGCGTCACCTCGGAAGTGAACACGTTGAGCTGCTCGATCATGGTGTTGACGATCTCGGCGGAGCGCAGGAACTCGCCCTTCAGTGGCCGGCCGTCGACGTCGAGCTGGACGGTTTGCAACAGGTCGCCTTGCGCCACCGCGGCGATGGCGCGCGTCACCTCGGTGGTCGGCCACAACAGGTCGTCGATCAGCGAATTGACCGACGCTTCCATCTCGCCCCAAGCGCCATCGGACAGTCCGAGGCGAACACGCTGGCGGGTGCGGCCCTCGCGGCCCACCACCTGGCCGACCCGCTCCAGCTGCTTGGCCATGCGCTGGTTGGTAGCGACGATTTCATTAAACGTATCGGCGATCTTGCCGAGGATGCCGACGCGGTCGCCGGCCATGCGGACGGAGAAGTCGCCGACCCGCATCGCTTGCAGCGCGTGAAGGAGCTCCGTTAGGCCGCCGGCATCGACCTGGGCATCGCCGGCGTGATGGCCGGTCGCCGCAGCGGGAGGAAGGGCGGCACCGTTGGCGGGAGCGGAGCCAACAACGTCTTCAGCGGTCTGCATAATTCTCTCCAAAGCCAGCCGTCCTGGGCTGGCAGGTCACGACGCGGTAGGTGATGGAATAGACGCGACAAATCGCGCTCGACCGGGTCGAACCCCGCGGCGAGAAGTTCCCAAGCCGACGTGGAATCCCCCTCACGGTCGGGCCTCAACCTTCTATGCCTTGAGCTCAAACGCCCTCTACCCGGTATGGTTCCGCCGAAAATCCCGAAAGGTGAAAAATTTGTTTCGGGCATCCATCCGCGCCTAACGACTTTCTCCAGCCGGCCGACGAGCCCCACATCTTGGGCCCTATGCCAGGAACCAATGCCCGATCCACGACTTATCGGGGTGTCAAAAGACATAGTGGGGCCGCCCGGGAATGGGGGATGTCTGTGACTCGTGAGAACGTCGCCTGCTACCGGCTTTACGCCGCCAATTGCATCGAGCTTGCCGAGCACGTCTTCGATCGCGACCGTAGAGTTTTCCTTCTCAACATGGCCCGGGACTGGCTTAAATTGGCCGACCAGGCGGAGAAGGAGGGAGGGGCCGGTCACGATTTTGAAGCCCCGCGGGTGGATTCTCAGCCAGAGCCACCGGCACACCGCTAGGCCTAACGCGACCACTTGATCGAGGCGTTACGGTGCGGAGGAATACCGGTGCGCCAGAACGCGAGCGCGTGCGTGGGGCTAAGATCGCTTTTAGATTCTCCCGTCAGCGGCTATTCGTTCGGCATGGCCGAGGCAGCGAAATCCGCCGATTCCCAAGAAAACGTCCAAGCCGCCGTTTTCGCGCTGCTCGGCGATCCGGCGACCTATGGCGGCGCCGCAGTGCGGCGCTGCGAGACCCATGCCGCGGTGGTATTTCTCGCCGGTGGGCGCGCCATCAAGGTCAAACGCGCGGTGCGCTATCCGTTTCTCGACTATTCGACGTTGGAAAAGCGCAAGGCTGCCTGCCGCGCCGAGCTCGACGTCAATCGCAAATTTGCACCGCAGCTTTATCGCCGCATCGTGCCGATTACGCGCCAAGCCGATGGCTCGCTTGCGTTGGACGGGGCCGGCGAAGCCGTCGAATGGGCGGTCGAAATGACGCGCTTCGACGAGAACGATACGCTCGACCATCTCGCCGAGCGCGGCGAGCTCGGCGATGCGCTGTGCGCCGAGCTCGCGGTGGCGGTCGCCGCCATGCATCAGCGTGCCGAGCCGGTCGAAGCCGCGCCGTGGCTCACCGCCGTTGCCGGATTTATTTCGGATAACGCGGCAGCGTTCCGCGCGCACGGCGAGCTGTTCCCCGACTACGCGATCGCTGAACTCGAGCGAAGGTTGCGGGCTGCCTTGGCGAAATTACAGCCTCTCCTCAAGGCGCGCGGCGCCGCCGGTCTGGTTCGGCGCGGCCATGGCGACCTTCACCTCGGCAATATCGCGGTTCTCGACGGTCAGCCGGTGGCCTTCGACGCGCTGGAATTCGACCCGATCATTGCCGAGGGCGACGTGCTCTACGATCTGGCGTTCCTCTTAATGGATTTGGTCGAGCGCGGCCTGCCGCGCGCCGCGAATATCGTGTTGAACGGATACTTTGCCGCGTCGCGGCGCAGCGAGGATTGCGACGGCATCGCCGCGTTGCCGTTCTTCATGTCGCTGCGCGCGGCGATCCGCGCCAAAGTCACCGCCGCGCACCGCGATCTTGCCGCCGCCACGGAGACAGGCGATCTCGGGCAGGCGGCAAAGCGCTACTTCGATCTCGCGCTTGAACTGCTCACCCCCGCTAAGCCGACGATCGTTTGCACCGGCGGATTATCGGGCACCGGCAAATCGCTGTTGGCGCGCGCGCTCGCTCCCGACCTCGCCCCGCCGCCCGGCGCGCTGGTCTTGCGCTCGGATGTGGAGCGCAAGGCGCATTACGGCATGGCCGAGCATGAACGTCTGCCGGTCGAGGCTTATCGTCCCGAAATATCCGAAGCGATCTATCGTACCCTGACCGACAAGGCAGCGCGCGTCGCGCGAGCCGGTCATTCGGTCATCGTCGACGCGGTCTTCGCCAGACCGCAAGAGCGCGCCGCCATCGAAGCCGCAGCCACGACGGCGCAAGCGGTTTTCCGCGGGCTGTTCCTGGTCGCCAATCTGCCGACGCGGCTTGACCGAGTTGGATCGCGCGGTCCCGATGCATCCGATGCCGACGCCAGGGTTGCGCGCATGCAGGACGAGTTCGATATCGGCACGATCACGTGGACAGTCGTCGACGCGTCCGGGTCGCCGGAGCAAACGTTGGCCAACGCGCACGCAGCGATGGCGATGAAATAAGACTTGCTATGGGACCAGCACCGCGGCGCCCTGCAGCCGCCCGCTCCGTAAGTCCGACAGCGCGTCGTTGGCGCGAGCGAGCGGATAAGGCACTGTCTGCGTCACGATGCCGGCCTGCGGCACGATGGCGAAAAACTCTTCGCCGTCTTCGCGGGTGAGGTTGGCAACCGACTTAAGCTCGCGCTCCTCCCAGAGAATGCTGTAAGGAAAGCTCGGAATATCGCTCATATGAATGCCGGCGCAGATCACGCGTCCGCCCTTGCGCACCGCGCGCAGCGCCGCCGGCACCAGCGCACCGACCGGCGCATAGATAATGGCGCAATCTAGCTCGTCGGGCGGCGTTTCGTCGGAGCTGCCGGCCCAGCGCGCGCCGAGTGTCCTTGCGAAGGCCTGTGCGGCGCTATCGCCCGACCGGGTGAACGCATAGATGTCGCGGCCCTGCCAACGCGCGACCTGGGCGATGATATGGGCGGCGGCGCCGAAGCCGTAGAAGCCGATTTTCCTGCCGTCGCCGGCCATTTGCAGCGAGCGCCAGCCGATCAACCCGGCGCACAACAACGGCGCATTGGCCACGTCATCGCCGCTGTCGGGCAGCCGGAATACGTAACGCGCGTCGGCGACGACATGCGTGGCATAGCCGCCGTCGCGCGTATAGCCGGTGAATTGCGGATGATCGCACAGATTTTCCCGGCCTTCGCGGCAGTAACGGCAGTGGCCGCAGGTCTTGCCGAGCCAAGGAATGCCGACACGCATACCGGCCTCTATCGTGTCGACGCCGGCGCCGACCGCATCGATCCGGCCGACAATTTCGTGACCTGGCACGATCGGCAGTTTTGGGTTTGGCAATTCGCCGTCGACCACGTGAAGGTCGGTGCGGCATACGCCGCAAGCGGCGACCCGCACCCTGACCTCGCCGCCGCCCGGCTCGGGATCGGACCGTTCCACCAATCGGAGCGGTTCGCCGAGCCGCTCCAGCACCATCGCCTGCATCGCCACGAACCTCGGAGCCGCCGGCATCGGCCGGCACTGTCAATAAGGTCGACTACCTAGGCGCGACCCATGTGCAAATAGCCGCGGCCAATTCAGACTGCAAGGCACCGAGGAATCAGTCGCAACGGCGCGAGCAAGTCCCGCACCATGGCCCGCATTCTGCTCGTTGACGACGACCGGGCAATCCGCACGACCATCGAACTCTTGTTAAGGCGCGCCGGTCATCAGGTCGTCGCGGCGCCGGACGGGCGCGAGGGACTGAAGAAAATCGAGGCCGAACGCTTCGATCTCTTGATCGTCGACATTTTCATGCCGGGCATGGATGGCTTGGAAACGATCCAAAAAGTCCATCAGCAGCAACCGGAACTTCCGGTCGTCGTGATGTCGGGTATGGTTTTTCGTTCGGCGTCATCGCCGCCGCCGGATTTTTTGGCGATGGCGACGAAACTCGGCGCGGTGAGAAGCCTCCGTAAGCCGTTTCGGCCGCACGAACTTTTGGCGGTGGTCGACGATAGCTTGAATTTATCTTCAAACAGCGCGGCGACTACCTTTCCGCAACAAGTTGCGGTTAGGAACGGCAAAGACGGCGCTTGATTGCATACGTATTTGTACCAGGCGAAGGCAGCGAGCCGAGATGAAACTTTCGACCCGCATGACGATCGCGATGGTCGCGCTGGTCCTGCTGACGGCGGTCGCGGTCGGTGGACTGACCTACCGCAACTTGGAAGCGGTCATGCTGCCGCGTTCACTCGATCGCGTTCAGCTCGATCTGCGACTTCTGACGACGGACCTCGCGTCTTACGTCGGCGGCGCCCGGCAAGACATCGTTGGGTTTCGCTCGGCTGCGGCGCTGCAGGGAATTGTGCGGGCCCATCTTGGCGGAGGCATCGATTTCGTGGACAATCTCAGCGAGACGGCGTGGCGCCGGCGTTTGGCCGAGCGGTTCGCCGTCGAGCTCGCCGCCAAGCCCTCTTACGACAAATTCCGCGTTATCAGTCTCGACAACGGACGCGAGCTCATCCGCGTCGACCATTCCGGACCGGACGGAGCGATCCACATTCTTCCCGATGCGGAACTCGAGTACCGCGGCGACCGCCAGTTTTTCAATGCCGCTGTCGCCATGCCGGCCGATGAAATCTACATCTCGCCGATCCAGCTCAATCTCAACAAAGCGGGCACCGCAGTTCTAACGCCGCATGTGCCAGTCCTTCGGATTGCGGCAGCAATTCCTTATCCCGGGCGAATAAAGCCATTCGGTCTGGTCATCATCGACGTCGATATGCGGCCGATTTTCCGCGTGATCGCATCGAGCGCCCGCAACGGCGGCAAAATTTATGTCATCGACGATCGCGGCAATTATCTTGTTCATCCCGACCCGAGCATGGAATTCGGCTCCGACCTTGGTCGGCCGACCCATTGGCAGCACGACTTCCCAAGCCTGGCTGCCGCGTTCCAGCAAGACCGCCCGACCGCGATGCTGATCAGCGATGCCGCGGGGGAGAAGGAGGTCGGCGGCGTTGCCGCCATCCAGCTCGCCGGAGGGCCGCGAGTCGGCGTGATCGAAGCGACGCCGCAAGCGATTGTGATGGCGCCAGCTGCGGCGGTCGGCCGCTCGACCCTCCTCGTCGGACTGATCGCGCTGTTGAGCGCCGGCGGCATCGCCATCCTGCTTGCCCGCTCCTTGACGCGGCCGCTGGTGCAGATGACCGCCGCCGTCGAAGCGTTTCCGCACGATCGGTCGGCAGCCGTCCCGAGCAAGGCGGCGGGCGAACTCGGCGTGTTGGCTCAAGCATTCAAGCGCATGATGACGGAGGTCAAGGAAAAGACTGCCTCGCTGCAAAGCGAAGTCGAGGAACACCGCCGCACCGAAGCCGAGTTGAAACGCCACACCGAGCAGGAGCGCCTGTTCAGCGCCGCCGTCGAATCTTCGCACGACGCGATCGTTACCATGACGCCGGACGGGATCGTCACCGGCTGGAACCCCGCCGCGGCACGGCTATTCGGTTGGAGCCGCGAGGAGATGATAGGCCGCAGCATCGATGTCATCGTGCCCGACGACCGCCGCAGCGAGGTGCGCGGCATCCTGGAACAAACGCGCCGCGGCGAGTCCGTCGATCATCACGAAACCGTCAGACGGCACAAGGACCGGCGCCTTGTGGAAGTTTCGCTCAGCGTATCGCCGATCAAGTCTCCATCGGGCGCCATCATCGGCGCCTGCAAGATCGCGCGCGACATCAGCGAGATCAAAAAGGCAAAAGCGCTGCTTGAACGGGAGAGCGGCGAGCGCCGCCGTATCGCCGAGATTCTGGACAATACGATCACCAGCATGTCGGATGCGGTGCTGGTCGCCGATGAAAGCGGGAAAATACTGTTGTCCAATCCGGCGGCGCGACGCGTATTGGGCATCGCCCCCGGCATGACCACGGACACCTGGCCGCAAAGCCACGAAATTTTCTTTGGCGACGGAATAACCCCCCTGCCATGGCAAGACGGGCCCTTGATGCGCGCGGTGCGCGGCGAAATGGTCGCCAATTTTGATATCATGATCAGGCATCGCGACAACGGCAGGTGCATTTCGCTGATCGCGAACGGCGGACCGATTCAGGCCGGTTCGCAGAAAAAACGGGCGGGCATGGTGGTGTATCGCGATATCACGGCGGCGAAAGAAACCGAGCGGCAGCTGCGGCACGCGCAGAAGATGGAAGCCTTGGGCCAATTGACCGGCGGCATCGCCCACGACTTCAACAATATTCTCACCGTCATCGCCGGAACGATCGAAATCCTGGGCGCCGGCGTCGCCGACCGCCCCGATCTTCTCGAAATCGCCAAGATGATCAATGATGCGGCCGAACGAGGCAGCGAGTTGACGCAGCATCTGTTGGCATTTTCGCGGCAGCAGCCGCTGCAGCCGCACGCAACCGATATCAATGAACTGATCGTGGCCTCGGCACAGCTGTTAAGGCCGACGCTGGGCAAGGATATCGAGATCGACGCGATCTTGGACGACAGCACCTCGGCAGCGATGATCGACTCGGCGCAGTTGACGACTGCGCTTCTCAATCTCGCGCTCAACGCCCGCGACGCCATGCCGGAAGGCGGCAAGCTCACTCTCGAGACATCAGACGTGGTACTCGACGAACACTACGCCCGGATGAACGCCGACGTGGTGCCGGGCCCTTATGTCCTGATTGCCGTGAGCGATACCGGGACCGGCATACCCCCCGACATCATCGACAAGGTGTTCGACCCCTTCTTTACGACCAAGGACGTCGGCAGGGGCACCGGATTGGGACTAAGCATGGTTTACGGCTTCGTCAAGCAGTCCAACGGTCATATCAAGATCTACAGCGAAGCGGGCCAAGGCACGGTGGTCAAAATGTACCTGCCGCGCGCCAAGGAACGGCCGCAGCAAGCTGCCGGCGGCGCAGTAATCGAGAGCGCCCGCGGCGGCAGTGAGATCGTTCTGGTGGTCGAGGACGATGCGCTGGTGCGCAAGCACGCCGTCACCCAGGTGCAAGCGCTCGGCTACACCACGCTCGCGGCCAATGACGCCGCGGAGGCGCTGGCGCTCATCGACGATCACCCCGACATCGACTTGTTGTTCACCGACATCGTCATGCCGGGCGCCATGAACGGCCGGCAGCTTGCAGACGAGGCGGTAAAGCGGCGACCGCAACTAAAGGTGCTCTTTACATCGGGCTATACGGAAGATGCCTTGGTTCATCAGGGTCGGCTCGATCCGGGCCTGCTGCTCCTCGCCAAACCCTACCGCAGAACGGATTTGGCGCGCATGGTCCGCCGCGCACTCGATACCCCGCCTGCCGACAAAGGCCCGGCTGAGACCATCGCCAGAAAATCCGCATAAGGACTTCTACGGGGTGTGCAGTTAGTCGAAGAGTAACGGACGGCGGCGCACGGTCGCCGCAAACAAAAAGCTCACCCGGTAACTGGGCGGCCCTGGATTAATTGTCCACTGCCAATAGGCGCTGTCGAATCCAGGGCCGTTTTCTTTCGTGCGGGCATTAAATGCGTTTGGATCGACGCCAGAAGACACGCCGCCTCATCGACATTTCGGCAAAATTGTTCACCGGCTTGGAAGCACCGGTATGGGATTGCGTCGTGATGAATATTTCCGAAAACGGCGCCAGGATTGCATTGGATTCCGTGGAGAACATTCCGGAACAGTTCACGCTGTTGCTCGTATCCTACGGCCGCACCTCCCGTCCCTGCCGTGTGGTTTGGCGCGCCGGTCACCAAATTGGCGTCAAGTTCGAGACCGCCGCTTCGTTCCGCAGCGCAATGTGGGAAATCGATACCACGGAGCCCGATTTTCACTGAGTGCGATCCGAAGCAGGTCGAAGCGCTCTGCCGGACCATCATCGGCAATACTCTCGGCACGCCTCCTAGTTCCCGGACTGAGTGTCCGTACTAGCCCTTACCTGTAGTTTAGCAGCTTGTCAGCACGACCACCCTAAGCGTGCTCCGGGACCTAGCGCGCCGCTTACGAACTAACGCGATAGTTGCAAGACGTGATAAAAATCTTCCATCGCCCCAAATCAAGAACATTCAGGTCGATGCGCCGGCTCGACCGGCGCCAGCGTGCGCTCAGAGACGCCGTTATCATCGTGATCCTCGGGCTGATTGCCTATTGTTTCACCGAGTCGCTCGATCTGTTCAATACGATCGTGAAATATCAAGCGGTTTACGGCGATTGGGGCCTCGACGATCTCGTCGTGATCTGCGTGGTGCTGTCGTTCGCCCTGACTGCCTTCGGCTGGCGTCGCTTTCAGGATTTGACCAAGGAGATGCAAGCGCGAAAAACGGCCGAGGAGCAGGTCAGGGAAAACGTCCAGGAGATTGTCCGCACGAAGGCATTCTTAAACACGATCGTGGACAACGTACCGACGACGATATTCGTGCGGGAATTGCCGGACCGGCGCTTCGTCCTGATCAATCGGGAAGCTGAAAAATTGCTTGGCTCTCCGCGTGAAAAGCTATTGGGCAAATCGCCCGCTGAAATATTTTCGGCACCGGCGGCACGCACAATAGAAGAACACGATAACGCCATGCTGCAAGCGCAGCAGGCAGTCGTGTTCGATGAAGAAGTCCCTGTCCCGACCCGGCAACATGGCACGCGCATCACCGTGTCGACCGGTCTGGCGGTACGCGACGATCAGGGAACGCCCCGCTATCTCGTCAACGTTGTGCAGGACGTTACCGAACGCAAGCATGCCGAAGCGCAGATCGCGCATCTCGCGCAGCACGATCCTTTGACCGATTTGCCGAATCGGGCGGCATTCAACGAGTACATCGAGACCGTTCTCCAACGCGCCAGAGCGGAAAACCAGAATTTCGCGGTGATGTGCATCGACCTCGATCGATTCAAGGAGGTCAATGACGTGTTCGGCCATGCGGCCGGCGATGCCTTGCTTTGCGCGGTGGCGAAGCGGCTGCTTGTCGCTTGCGAGGGTGCATTCGTCGCGCGGCTCGGCGGCGACGAGTTCATCATCGTTTCCGACAGCGGCCCGCAACCGACAACCGCGGAAGCATTGGCCGATCATGCGCTGCACAGCCTCGACGACGAAATCGAGGTGGCGGGTCAAGGCGTGCGGGCCGGCATGAGCATTGGCGTCGCCGTCTATCCGGCCGACGGCGCCGAGACGTCGGTCCTCTTGGCCAATGCCGATGCCGCGCTGTATCGGGCCAAGGCGGAGGCGCGCGGCTCGATCCGCTTCTTCGAGTCGGAGATGGATGAGCGGCTGCGCGAACGGCGCTCCCTCCAGCACGACCTGCGGTTCGCCTTGTCGCGCGGCGAGTTCACACTGCACTACCAGCCGCAAGCCACGATCGTCGGCAAAGTCATCGGCTTCGAGGCCTTGGTTCGCTGGAACCACCCGGTTCGAGGCATAGTCTCGCCCGGCCTCTTCATCCCCTTGGCCGAAGAGAGCGGCGTGATCATTTCGCTCGGCGAATGGATCCTGCGCGAAGCCTGCCGCGAGGCCGCGTCGTGGTCGATACCGCTCGGCGTTGCCGTTAATCTTTCGCCGGCCCAATTCCGCCACGGCGATCTGCCGGCGCTGGTTCATAGCGTGTTGCTGGAAACAGGGCTTGCCGCCAGCCGGCTGGAAATCGAAATCACCGAGGGCGTGCTGATATCCGACTTGCCGCGCGCAATATCGATCTTGCGCCGGCTCAAGTCCCTTGGCGTGCGCATCGCCATGGACGATTTCGGCACCGGCTATTCGTCGCTGTCATACCTGCAGGCCTTTCCATTCGACAAGATCAAGATCGACCAGGGCTTCATTGCCAATCTCGATCGCAACCCGCAATCGGCGGCGATCATTCGCGCGGTGATCGGGCTCGGGCACGGGCTGCGTCTTCCGGTCGTCGCCGAAGGCGTCGAGACCCAAGAGCAGCTTGCGTTCCTGCGGCGGGAAGACTGCAACGAGGTGCAGGGCTATCTGTTGGGCCGCCCAGCGCCGATTGCGCAATATGCGAGGCTTACGGGCTGCCATCCGGTGACACCGTCCGCGGCGCTGGCAAGCTGATTTCCCTGGCGCTGTCGCCGCCGTCGCGCCGACGCCATTCCTGCCCGCTTGGGCCGCCCGGCGCGATCGCTGGTCAAAATCGCAGGACGGTTATAAGCAATTGGCCTAACCTGGGACTTCGCCGTCATCCATCGGCAAACCTCGGACAGGGAGATGGCGGCGGGCATTTAACTCGTGTTATGGCGATCTAGTGCACAACCGGGGAATGGCGCATTGCCTCCGTGCCAAGAGTGGAAAATGTTCGAATATTTCGAAGACAACTACACCTGGAACATGGCCGTCAATCTCGCGCTCGGCATGGGCGGCAGCATCGGCGACATCGATGACGCCTCGCGGGCGCTGCGGCCCTTGGCGAAGCAGCGCGACGATGCCGCCGCCGAAAAATTCTTCGAGAATTGGACCGCGCTTGGCGCCAAGCTCAAGCGACAGGCGAGCGCCGATGAGACACGCGGGCGGCTCCTGAGCGCCGGCGCCAAATATCGCCGCGCGTTTATCGCCTTCATTCAGGCAGAGCGGATGCAGCGGCCGGATTTCGCGCCACGCCAGCAAGCCTACCGCGAGGCACTCGATTGCTTTGCCCGATTCCTGACGCTGACGCGGCAGAACTGCCGGCGCGTCGACGTGCCGTATCTTAACACCTCGCTGCCCGCGCTTCTGGTCACCCCACGGAACGCCGGCGGTGATGTGCCGTGCATGGTGCATTTCGACGGCCTCGATGTCACCAAGGAGATCATCTATCTGGTCGGCGTCCCCGGCATGCTCGCGGAACGCGGCATCGCCACACTGGTGGTCGACAATCCCGGCGTCGGCGAGTCCCTGCGCATGCGCGGGCTGCACAACGGTCCCGATGCCGAAATCCCGGCCGAGGCCGCGATCGATTTCCTGCAGTCGACGCCCGGCATCGACCGCAACCGCATCGGCATCATGGCGTTGTCGCTCGGCGGCTATCATGCGCCGCGCATTGCCGCCTTCGAGCCGCGGGTGAAATGCGCCGTCGCCTGGGGCGCCAATTACGATTGGGGCGAGACGCAACGGCGGCGCTACGAGTCCAAAGATCAACGCCTGCCGGTGCCGCATTACTGGGATCACGTCGGCTGGGTTTTTGGCAAGTCTTCGGTCGAAGAGGTGGTCGCGGTCTCGGAGAAACTGACGCTCAAAGGTATCCTGCATCAGATCAAATGCCCGATTCTCTGCATCCACGGCGAGAACGACCGGCAGATTTCGCTGAGCCAGGCCAAGCAGCTCATTGCCGAATGCACGTCAAGTCCCAAAGCGGAGCTGCACGTGCAGACACTGGCCGACGGCGGCGCCGAGCATTGCGGCGTCGACAATGTAGCGCCGACGCGGGAATTTATTTGCGACTGGATCGCCGAAGTTTTGGGCGGCAATCCGGCCGGCAAGAACTAATTCGCTTCGAACTGGCGCAGCAGCACGCGGCCGTAGTCGTTGCCATTCGGGGTGCGAACGAGCGCGTGCGCGTGGCGGCGATTGTAGCCGGTATTCGGCAGCGCCACGCCGGGCTGGTGATAGAACTCGACGAAGATCACCGGACTGTAGATACGGTAATAAAACGGCGCGACCGGATCGAACTCACCGATCCAGGCGAAGATCGTCCGATCGAGGTGAGCCTTGACCTCGTCGAGGCGAAGTTGCGCGTGGGCCGGCGGCAGCCGGTCGGTATAGAGCTCGATCAGGTCGACGAGTAAGGTTTGCTGCGCCGGTGTCATAGCGGACGCGCGCAGCCCGTCATACGGAATGACGACGTTATCCTTGAAGCCGGACGCGAAGCCGTCGAACGGCAAATCGTGTCCGATCGTCGCCTGGGCGCGCTGCTGCGGCGTCAATGCATTCATAAAAGCCCAGCCCTGCGCCTCCTCCTCACGCAGCACCGTTGTGCCCTTGTACCTTCCAGACTCCGCCGTGACCGGCTCGGAGCCGAGCAGCATCGGCGACAGCACCATCTGATCGCCGAGCACGAACGCATTGATGTTGCAGTGATGGCCGTCGATCTGGAAGCCCCAGGGTCCGTCGGCCGAGGGCGTGCCGAAAATGCTGATCCAGTAGAAAAACTCGCCGAACTCGTCCGGCAGTCCGGTGAGCTCGGCCAGATGCTCGTTGAGCCGCATGGCATTGCGCGCAGTTTGGTAAGCCCGCGGGCCGAGCCCGACGCGCATGACGCCGTAGGCAAGCTCGAGCTGGCGATCGCTGAGCTCCGCAAAACACAGACCATGCCGCATCACGTTGCGGTGGATATTGCTCCAGTGCCGCCACACCTCGCTGTGCACGGGAAAACTCACAGCCGCGCACTGCTTGGCATCGAGCGACGCCAGAAATTCGTTGACCGCCGCGCGCAACGGCTGTGTCGAGGCGCCGGTCGCGCGCAGCGGAAACAGATCTGGCTCGACCTCGCCCATGGCGGTGAGGCCCTTGAACCCGTGCGTTAACGCCTCCCGCCAGGTCGCGAACAAATCCTGCAGCGGTTGTGAAAGCTTGCTTTCATCAACCCGCGGCGGAGCACGGCGCGATGGGCGATCGAGCACTGTGGCGTCTGTCATCGAATGATTTTTAGCACGACTGGGACAGCAGCTAAAGGTCGGTTCAGCTTTGCGGGGCAATTGCCCATTGCTCTATGAGACAAGCTGCATTGCGCCGGGCGCACACTTGGCCAAATGCGGCGATGGACAACGCAGCGTCACGCGGACATACTTTGCATCAACAGAGATGCGCCGCAGAACGGCGCCATTGAGGGAGAGATGCCGTGAACGCCGCAACCAGTGCCGCCCGCGCGCTCAAGCCGGGCATGGATCCCGCCGAATGGAAGGTCCGCGTCGATCTCGCCGCCGCTTTCCGGCTGGCCGCGATGCAGGACTGGGACGAATTGCTGTTCGCCCACTTGTCGGCGCGGGTCCCGAGCCACCCGAACCAGTTTCTGATGCATCCGGCGGCCATTCTGTTCGAGGAGGTCACCGCCTCGAACCTGCATAAGCTCGACGAGAACTGCAATCACGTCGAGCCGAGCGACGAGCTGCCGCACAAATTCGCCTTTCCCTTCCATAAGGGCATCTATGACGCCTTTCCGCAGGCGCAATGCGTCATGCACCTGCACACCAAATACGCGACCGCCGTGGCGATGCAGGAGCACGGGCTCATTCCGGGCAATCAATACGCGCTGTGGCTCGGGCCGGTCGGCTATCATGATTATGAGGGCCTGATTTCCACCGACGAGGAAGGCCGGCGGCTGGCGAAGAATTTCGGCAATAAGCAGATCGTCCTGCAGCGCGGCCACGGCTTCGTGTTGTGGGGCCACAGCGTGCACGAGGCCTATATGCTGGCATTCCTCGTCATCCGCGCCTGCGAAACGCAAGTTCGTTCGTCCGCCGGGGCGGTGAAGCCTTATGTGCCGCCGCAAGCCGTGCTCGACGCGACGATCGGCCAGGCAAAAATCATCACCGACGGCAATCAGCCGTTCAATCAGATGACCTGGCGCGCGCTGCTGCGCAAGCTCGACCGCGACGCGCCGGATTACAAGACCTGAGCATCCCCGCCCTGCGGATGGTCCGCGCCGCGCGGCGGCCCGCCGCGTT
>JASHOX010000187.1 GCA_030038415.1 Xanthobacteraceae bacterium | reverse complement strand
GTCACGGTGGAGACGCTGACGCGGCAGCTGCAGGAACAGCGCGGCGCGCAGATGACCGTCGATCTGCCCAATCAGTCGGTCACCGGACCGGACGGCAAGACCTATCATTTCGACATCGAGCCGTTGAGCAAGAAGCGGCTGTTGCGCGGCTTGGACGAGATCGCCCACACCCAGGAATATGCCGACGCCATCCGGCGCTTCGAGCAGAGCCACGCCAAAGCGTTTCCGTGGTTGTCGGCGTAAAAAGACTATTCCCACGGCCAAAGCGTGCGGCAACCACACAGCCGGCGATTATTGGTTCAACAGACTTTTGTACTGATCGAAGATCGCATAGGCGGCCTTGATTTGCGCAAGCGATTGCTCCGGCCCGAGCCAGTCGGTGCCGACGCCCTGCTTTTTCGCCTTGGCGAGAAAGTCAGGGTCGTGCAGCACCTTTTCGTAGGCGCCCCGTAGCCGCGCATAGCGGTCGGGATATTTTTCCTTCAGGTCGGCGTAAGTGATCAGTGCCCGCATCGAGCTCGGCACGAAGGTCGTGGTGATGCCTTCGGCTTTGAGCACGCTGTCGGCGGTCGGCGTACCGGGCAGTTCCGGGATCGGCGTGTCGTTGAAAATGGCGACAGCCGTCATCAGGCTGAGCATACTTAGACTCGCCTCAAGCGACACCAGCGCGAAGTCGAGTTGCCCGCCGGCGACTGCCGTGCGCAACGGCGCGCTCGCCTCGTAGGTGACCAGCCGGATCGCGGAGAGCGGCAGCTTGAGCGCGCTCATCAGTATCCCGGCGTTGAAGAACTCGCCGGAATCGCGCACCACGCCGCAGCTGACTTCGCCGGGATGCGCCTTGATGGCGTCGATGATGTCTTTGAACGATTGGTATTTGCCGCCCTTGGGAACGAAGACCCCGGTCTTGTCGGTCCATTGCACGTTCAAAATCTCGAAATCTTTCAGGTCGTAGCCGGCATGGAATTTGTTGATGTCGGCGTACCAATACGGCGCCGGCCCCGTGACCAGAAGGGTATTGCCGTCATGCGGCTGGCTGAGGAAATAGCGCGTGCCGATCACCATGGCGCCGCCCTCTTTGTCGAGCACGTTGACGGGAACGCCCAGCTCTTTGGCGAGCGCCGGGGCGAGATTGCGCGCCATCATGTCGAAGCCGCCGCCGGCCTTGGTGCTCACCACGATGGTGATCGGTTCATCCGGCCAAGTCGCCGCGGCGACGTTGCGCACGGCAAGCTTTCCGGCCGCCGCCGCGCTTGCGAGCATCCACAACACCGGCCGCCGTGCAAACAGGCGCGGCGTCCTGGTCGTTTCTCGCGCGAGATTCTTCATCATCCTTGTCATCGGTATTTCCTCAAACAGATTCGATTGCGTTTTCCTCCGGCGCGGCGCCGAGCGCCGGCCGCCGTGCGCGCCACGTTTGCATGAGCGGGCGGCTGAACAATGAAAACAGCAGCAGCACTAAGAGCACCATGGCGATCGGCCGGCCGGCGAAGTAGCTAAGCTGCCAGCCGCCGGAGATCTGGTAGGTCTGCAGCAAGGCGTTTTCGACCTTGCCGCCGAGGATCAGCCCGACGACGCAGGCCGGCACCGAGTAATCGTGACGCTGCATGAACCAGCCGAGCAAGCCGAACGCGACCATGGTCGCCGGCCCGGCCATGTTGCCGGACAGGCCGTAGGAGCCGAACGTCGCCAACACCAGAATGACCGGAATGAGCACGCGCACCGGAATGCGGATGATGTTGGCCATCAGCCCGATCAGGCCGAGGCCCAGCGCCAGCATGATCGCGCCCTGGACGAAATTGTTGAGGATGATGGCATAGACCACGTCTTTCGATGCATCGAGGAATTGCGGGCCGCCGGTGACGTCGTGCAGCGACAGCGCCGCGAGCATCACCGCCGACGAGGCGCCACCGGGAATGCCGAGCGCCAGCAAGGTCGCCATCGACCCCGCCTCCGAGCTGGCATTGCCCGCCTCCGCGGCGATGATGCCTTTCGGATTACCCTTGCCGAAGGTTTCGGGATGTTTGTCGCCGCGCCGCGTTTCGGCATAGGATACCAGATTGCACACCGCGGCGCCGACGCCCGGCAACCCGCCGATGGTGGCGCCGATGATTAGTCCGCGCAGGATGACGACCGGATGCTGCAGCGCCTGCAGCATGCCGCGGGCGATGTCGCGCACGCTCACCGTGCGCAGATCCGAGCGCTGCACCAGATAGCTGGCGCCGGCGAGGTTGAAGAGCTCGCTCGCGGCGAACAGCCCGATCATCGCCGGCACCACCGGCACGCCGTCGAGCAGTTCCGGCAGGTCGAAGGTGCCGCGGATCACGTCGCGCGGGCTTAAGCCGATGGTCGCGATCAATATGCCGAGCAGCCCCGACAGCAGGCTGCGCGACACATAACGCCCGCGCAGGGCCGCGATCAGGGTGAGTCCCCACAGCATCAACAGCAGCATTTCCAGCGGCCCGAGCTTGAGCACGGCGTGCGAGATCACGCCGATGAAGACAAACAGGATCAGATAAGCGCCCATATGGCCGAGCGTCGAGGCGGCGAGCGCCAGCCCAAGCGCCAGATTGTGCTCGCCGCGCTGCGTCATCGGATAGCCGTCGAACGACGTGGCGACCGCGGCCGGCGAGCCGGGCACGCCCATCAGGATCGCGGGGATGGCGACGCCGAAGGCGGCGCCGGTATAGATCGCCGTCATGAAGATCAGCGCCGAAAGCAGGCTCATCCACAACGTCGCCGGCAGCACGATCGCCAGGATCAGCGCCGAGGACACGCCGGGAATGGCGCCACCGAGCATGCCGAGCGCAATGCCGGGTATGGTCAAGAGCCATGCACTATAGGAGCTTCCGAGAATGTGAAACGCCGACGCCAACGCCTGCCAGTCGATCACAGCGCTCTCCATAGCGAGCGCGCGATCAAAAGCGGCATCGAGAAGGTCAGCAGCGTGAGCGCCGCGACGCTCAGTGCCGCGGCGATGCCGAGCGCGAGCGACAGTGAAAACAGCACGCGACGCTCGCCGAGCAGCCACAGCGTGGCAAGAACGAACACGAAGGTCGCGACGTCAAATCCGGCATAAGGAATGGCCGCCACGAAGGCACCGAACAGCACCATCAACAGCCCGATCTTTATGAGCGAGCCGGCGCGAAAGCGTGACGGCGCGTGCTGCTCCGCGGCGGCGCTGAAGGCCGCAGCCCTCGTCACCGCGGCATGGCCGAAGATTTCGGTCGCTCCGACATATAAAGCGAGAATACCGGCAACCGCTCCCACCGGAGCGATGAGAATGAGATTGCTGAAAGTAGGCGACGCTACGGCCGCGGTCCAAAGGTACCACACCAGGAACGCGAGAATGATCGCCAGGAAAAACAGATGCTCCCAATCGGTGCGATGCTTGCCCTCGCTCGCCATGTCTCCGTCCCGATCGGTTTGAGCACCGGTTGGCGCGACCATTGCGCGAACATGATGCTAGCGGTTCGAGCAAGACGGTCAACCGCTCGCGACGCCGCGCCGCGTGCGCCGCGCGGAAACGATCCGTTGCGAATCTAATAGACCACAACCGGCGTCGAGACTTTCACCCGGCTGGACAGGAATGCTGCTAGAGGCGGTATTTCATGGTGCTTCGCGGAGCGCGGGCAATGACCGCAGCGTGCGCTCGTTCATCGCCTGCAGTGTCGGGATGAACGCGTAAGGCAGCGCCAGCGTCATCGGCGTTCGCATCCCCATACCGCGCGCCACGTCGGCGACGAAGTCGTTGCAATTGTAGGCGAGGACACTCCAGCTGTGGCGCGCCGCGCGGATGCTCGCGATGACGGAGTTGAGCCTGTTGTACTCGGCGGCAGTGAGCGGCTGGCGAAAGCGGCTGGAGAGCTTATGGCCGAGCGTTTCCTTTTCCGGGTTGGTCGATGCTTTCATCGCGGAGAAATGGCCGAGCACCATACTGGTGAATCCGCCGATCGGATGGATGTCGGCATAGATCACAGTCGCGGGTCGGCCGAGCGCATCAAGGCGGCCATAGGCGATGTAGCTATGACCGTATACGCCGTCGACCGCGGCGCGAAACTCGACGTAGTAGGGATACCTGTTGGCCTGGATTATCTCGGTTTGCCCGGCGGCCCAGACCGGCGTCACTGCAATTGAACAACTCGAGAAGAGAGCAGCAACCACAAGCGTCTTACGGAAGATCTTCTGTGCGACATTCCCGGCCATTCCAGCGCCCCAAAAGGCAGCGCCGCCCCGCGGCATTATTAGTGCCCTCGGTGCGTCCGGTTGCATTAAAAGTTGGAAAGATTCGGCGCCATCGGTTGGCAATCCGGGCGCTCGGGGCTGGCGTAGCCGGTCATGAAAATAAGACGCGGCGCTTCAGCGCTGCCTTGTGACGAGACGGAGTTGAAGAGCCCGGCGAACCGCCCGGCGTGTATGAGCGCGCTTAATAGACCACAACCGGCGTCGAGACTTTGACGCGGTTATAAAGATCGACGATGTCGTCGTTGACGAGGCGGATACAACCGAAGCTCACGGCGTTGCCGATGGTCTTCGGCGCGTTGGTGCCGTTGATCCGCGACGCTCCGTCATCGAGCGCCAACAGACGGGCGCCGAGCGGGTTGCCGGGTCCGCCCGGCATCATGGCCGGGATGCGCTTGAGCAGATCGGGCGGCGGCTGCCAGGGCGGCCATTCCGCCATGCTGGCAACGTGCCGCAGCCCGACGAGGTCGGCGCAGTCGCGGCCGACCGCAATGCCGTAGCGCAGCGCGACATTGTTCGGCTCGATCAAATAAAGATAGTGCTGCGGCTTATCGACGATGATGGTGCCAACCGGCTGCAGCGTGCGGTAAAAGGTCGGCTGGCGGCGAAACACGTAAGCCATATCGGGATCGGAATTGCCGCCGTCGACGCCCGGCGCCAGTTCGCCGTTCGACGCGGTGTTGACCGCGCGGACCGGCGGCGAAGTCCTCTGCGCTTCGGCTTGCTGTGGCGGTGAAGATTTTTGCGCCATCTCGATCCAGGCGACGTAACCGCCGGCGCCGAGCGCTGCGGCGAGAACGGCGACGATCGTCCAGCCGGCCCGGCTTAATCGCGACGGCGCGGCGATCAGTCCCTGCTCGCGCGCTGTCCAGGGCTCGCTGCCGATGTCGCCGAAGCGGTCGTGCGTTCGCGCGTCCGGCGCAATCGTGCCATGCTCGGTCCACGACAGCTCTGACTCGATACGCTCGATCGCCGCTTCCAGCGCCGATTCCTCGGCGGCGATCTCGGAAAGCGGCGGCGGCGGACGCAAGCTGCGCAGCCGGCTCGCCAGCATGCGCCGGGCGCGATCGTAAATGCCGCGGCGCCACTGCGCATCGCCGGCGCCGGGCGCGGTCACCGCACGCAGCAACAAGGAATAGTAATCGACCATCGGGCACGAACCCACTAGGCGATGATCTTATGCAAAAACTCCAAGACGCGCGAATTGGTCGCGGCCTCGGTTTGGGCCTCGACCGGCGCGTCCCAATAGTCCGAGCGCGGCAGGCATTCTTCCAGATAGCGCGCCGCCGAGGTGGCGTGCGCGGCATCGTGGCCCGGCACGATCAACGCCGGAATTTCGGTCCGCATCAGCTCCTCAGGAGTTGCACCGGGCGCGGTGTCGCGATCGAACAGCCCGTCGCGCATCTCCTCGCAAATGCGGATGTAGTCGTGCACGTCGCGCGCGGCATAGGCGGCGGCGAATACCGCATCGCGCTTGATCACCGACGCCCACGGCCCACCGCGCGGATCGGCGCCGAACGGCTTGCCCTCCTTACGCACATGCTCGACGACGCCCGGCAAGCCGTTGCCCGACGCAAAATCCAGATGCTCGGCAAAGCGCGCATGGCTGGAGATGCGATATTTGGCGCCGCCGACCGGCCAATACAGCACCATGGCCGCGATCAGTTCGGGATGCGCCACGGCGAAAGCGACAACCGGCGCGCAGCCCATGCAGCCGCCGAGCAAAAACGCGCGCGCGATTCGCAAATGTTGCAGGAGCCCCCTGCCCTGCGCCACGTAATGCGCCCAGGTGACGGCCTCGACGCGGCCGCCGGACTGTCCGCATTCGCGGCGGTCGAACAGGATGCAGGTGAAATGCCGCGGCAGATGATCAAGGAGCTTGATCCTGGCGTAGCTGCCGAGCGTGGTCCACGCCTCGACCACCGCGTTGAAGCCGCCCGGCGCATACATCAAGAGCGGCGGCCCGTTGCCGACCACCTCGTAGCGCGTCGCGATGCCGTCGATGAGCGCACTCGGCATCGTCAGCCCTTGATCTGGCGGCCGGCGCGGGCGTCGGCGATCAGCGCCGTGAAAGCTTCGAGCGTGGCTTTGGCGGAATTGAAATAAGTGTCGGTTTTGGCATCGAGCCATTTCTCGCCGTAGCCGATCGCGGTGTGGGCGAGCCGCACGCGGCCATCGAGCCACGGGCCGCCGCCAAAGCCGCCGATCACCGGAATTTTCACCGCCGCGACCACGGCGGCGCCGGCCACCGGCCCGGAATTGGTGAAATCGAGAAGACAGGCGCCGGCGGCTTCGAGGAGCTTGGCCTCTTCGACAAGCTTCGCCGCCGCTTCGCCGCTGGCCTGCGCCTGCGGCGAATTCTGCGCGCTATAAGGAATGCCGAATTTGGCGGCGGTCTGCGGCGTCAGGCCGAACTGCGCGAAGACCGGGATGCCCTCGCCGACCAGCGCGCGCACCACGTCGGGAAACTCAGCGGCGGCGTCGACCTTGATCATGTCGGCGCCGCCTTCTTTCATCAGTTTGAATGCGGCGGCACGCGCCGCGTCGATGCCTTGCTGCACCGGGCCGTAGGGCATGTCGCAACTGACCAGCGCGCGCTCGACTCCGCGCCGCACCGCCCGGCAGCAGATTAGCATCTCGTCGAGCGTCACTTCGCCCACCTCGGAGCGGCCCCACAGATTGACGCCGACGGAATCGCCGACCGAGACGAAATCGAATCCGGCCCGGTCGGCGATGCGCGCCAGCTGATAATCCCAGGCGACGACGCCGACGCTCTTTCTGCCGTCGCGCTTCATCTGCTGCAATGCGGCGATGGTCACCTTGGCGGACATTCCTTCCCCCCGTGCTGCTGTGATTTTATCACGGCAGTCGGTAGCGGAAACACATGTCGCCGTCGCAGCGCCGCACATAGCTCGCCGCCGCGTCCGCAACGCGTCATGCGATTTGCGTTCGAAGTCGCAATTACTCGCGAATTGCCGCGGCTGCCGGCTTTGGCTGCGCCGCCGCGGGGGCATCAGCCTTGAGATCGGGCGGCGGGCTTGCCGCCAATGCGGAGGCCGACATCGGTGTCCAGTGCGGGACTTCGGCTCTGCCGTCGCCGGTCTTGCCGTCGAGTTTCGCCGCCGCCGGCTTGCGTTTGGCGGGTTTCACAAGTTTGTGGTCTTCCGGCTTTACCGGCTTATGCTCGTCGGGCTTCGCCGCCTCATGCTCGCCGGTCGTCGCCACAGCCGCTTTTCGCTTGGCGCGCTTTTTCACGGGCTCGGCCGCGATCTGCGCCTCGAGCTTGGCGATCTGGTCCGGCGTGCGTGTCGGACCGGTATAGACGACGACCGGCGTCACCGGCCCCTGGTCCAAGAGCAGGTTGTTGGCATTGGGCGCACGCAGCGCCGACAGGATGACGGAAAATTTCGGACCGCCGTCAGCGCCGTTGCCCGAAGCGGCATTGTCGACGCTATCGAGATCGGCGTCGGGATCGTCTTCCTCGGTCGCAGGGCGCCGACGATGCCGTCCGCACATTTGATCCGTCAAGTCGGGCGGCGCTGCCTCGATCGTCGGGAGCGAGTCGAGCGTGCCGACCGCAGGCTTGAGCCAGGAAAGCGGACCCTGATTGAATCCGTACTGCAACAGCTCCGCCGCCTTGACCGCACGCTCGCCGGACGACGGCGCGCCGAGCACCACGGTGATGAACCGCTTATTGTCGCGCTCCGCGGTGGCGACGAGATTGAAACCGGAGGCGCAGATAAAGCCCGTCTTAAAGCCGTCGGCGCCGGGATAGCGGCCGAGCAGCGGATTGTAATTGCGCACGATGCGGCGGCCGTATTTGATCGCCGGGATGTGCCAATAATCACTGTATTGCGGAAATTCGTGCAGCAGCGCGCGGGCGAGAATGGCGAGATCGCGCGCCGAGCTGATCTGGTTGTCGTCCGGCAGGCCGTTGGGATTGACGTAATTGGTCTCGGTCATGCCCAGGCGATGCGCGGTATCGGTCATCTGCTGGGCGAACTGGTCGACCGAGCCGCCGAGCCCTTCGGCGAGCATGACCGCCATATCGTTCGCCGATTTCACCATCATCATCTTGATGGCGTTGTCGACGGTGACCTGGGTGCCGGGCGGGAAACCCATCTTGGTCGGCGCCTGCATGGCCGCATTGGGTGACACCGTGAACAAGGTGTCGGGCGTGATCTTCTGGTCGCGCAGCGCGCTCAGCGTCAAATAGAGCGTCATCAGCTTGGTGGTGGACGCCGGATGCCACGGATAGGTGGCGTTGTCGGCGCGCAGCACCTTTCCGGAATCGGCGTCGACCAGAATTGTGGATTCGGCGCGGGCCGGCGTCGCCGCGGCGAGCGCACCGAAAAGCGCGCCCACCGCCGCGATGGAACTCAGGACAATGGCGAAAAGCGGCGCCCGGAAGGAATCGGTACGAGGCACGTGTCGCGGTCCGTTCGGTTCGTCGGGCCCATTGAAGGTCTAGCGGGGCCGAAGGTTTCACGCAGCAGGGCGCCTAACTATGTAACCCCAAGCCGGGCTCGAAGGCAAAGACGAATAGCGGTATCCTTAAACACGGTGTGGATTGGGCATGGCCTGGGCCCAAAGCTTCCTAAGCCAATGAAAAACGACGAAAGTTCGGCATCCTAGGACCTCGGGAGGAATTATGACCGCCTGCATCGTGGGTTGGGCGCATACGCTCTTCGGCAAGCTGAACGGCGAAACCGTCGAGAGCCTCATTGTGCGGGTCGCGACCGAGGCGCTCGCCGATGCCGGGATTGCGGCAAAGGACGTGGACGAGATCGTGCTCGGTCATTTCAATGCGGGCTTTTCGGCGCAGGATTTTACCGCTTCGCTGGTGCTGCAAGCGTCGCCCGATTTGCGCTTCAAACGCGCAACCCGCGTCGAGAACGCCTGCGCGACCGGCTCGGCCGCCGTGCACCAGGGCTTGAAATCAATCGCTGCCGGCGCCGCGCGCATCGTGCTGGTCGTCGGCGCCGAGCAGATGACGGCGACGCCGCCGGCGGAGATCGGGCGCAATCTGCTCAAAGCCTCCTATGTGCGCGAGGAAGCCGACATCGATGGCGGCTTTGCCGGCATTTTCGGCAAGATCGCCGGGCTTTACTTCCAGCGCTGGGGCGATCAGTCGGATGCGCTCGCCCGCATCGCCGCCAAGAACCACAAGAACGGCGTCGGCAATCCCTATGCGCAGATCCGTAAAGACCTCGGCTACGATTTCTGCCGCGCCGAAAGCGACAAGAATCCGATCGTCGCCGGTCCGCTCAAGCGCACCGACTGTTCGCTGGTCTCCGACGGCGCCGCGGCGCTGGTGCTGACCGATGTCGAGACCGCGCTCAAGCTCGACAAGGCGATCGTGTTCCGCGCCGCGGCCCACGTGCAGGATTTTCTGCCGATGTCGCGGCGCGACGTGCTCAAATTCGAAGGCTGTTCGGTCGCCTGGCAGCGCGCGCTGCAACAGGCCGGCGTCGCGCTGAAGGATTTGTCTTTTGCCGAAGTGCATGACTGCTTCACCATCGCCGAATTGATCGAATACGAGGCGATGGGGCTGGCGCCCGAAGGCCAAGGCGCACGCGTCATCGCCGAAGGTATCACGGCAAAAGACGGCGCGCTGCCGATCAATCCGTCCGGCGGCCTGAAAGCCAAGGGTCATCCGATCGGCGCCACCGGCGTCTCGATGCACGCGCTCACCGCGATGCAGCTCACCGGCACCGCCGGCGACATGCAGATCAAAAACGCCAAGCTCGGTGGCATCTTCAATATGGGCGGCACCGCAGTCGCTAATTACGTCAGCATCCTGGAAAGGCTGCGGTAAATTCCTCTCCGCGCGACGGGGTTACCCACCGGCGCCGACCTTGTCCTGCGTTCTGGTCTTGAAATCGCTGGCGTCATGGCGTTCGTGCAATTGTTCTTCAAGCGGGCCGCTGGCGCGGTTGACCATGCGCCCGCGCTTGACGGCCGGGCGCTCGCCGATTTCTTTGGTCCAGCGGGTCAGGTTTTTATAGGCTTCCGTCTGCAGGAACTTGCGCGGGTCGTTGTATGAGGCGCCGTTCACCATGCCGTTGCCGTACCACGGCCAGATCGCCATGTCGGCGATCGTATAGTCGTCGCCGGCGATGAACCGGTTGTTCGCGAGCTGGCGGTCGAGCACGTCGAGCTGGCGCTTCACCTCCATCGCAAAACGGTCGATGGCGTATTTGATCTTCACCGGCGCATAGGCATAGAAATGGCCGAAGCCGCCGCCGACATAGGGCGTTGAGCCCATCTGCCAGAACAGCCAGTTCAGCGCCTCGGTGCGCTTGCCGCGTTCCTTTGGCAGGAAGGCGCCGAATTTATCCGCCAAATAGAGCAGGATCGCGCCGGACTCGAACACGCGCAGCGGCGGCTGCTCGCTATAGTCCATGAGCGCCGGGATTTTGGAATTCGGATTCACCCCGACAAATCCGCTGCCAAACTGCTCGCCCTCGCCGATCCGGATCAGCCAGGCGTCATACTCCGCTCCGCTGTGGCCGGCGGCCAGCAACTCCTCCAGCATGATCGTCACCTTGACGCCATTGGGCGTCGCCAGCGAATAGAGCTGCAGCGGATGCTTGCCGCGCGGCAATGCTTTCTCATGCGTCGCGCCCGCGATAGGGCGATTGGTATGGCTATAGCGCCAGTTGGGACTGTCGTCCTTCTCCCAGACCCAGACGTCCGGCGGCGTGTATTGTGGTGTGTCAGTCATGTTGGGCTCGCGTTTGTCGCTCGATCGGTGGGCCGAATGCATAGAGTGGAGAGCGCGGGCTGTCCAATCTTGGATATTGTTATGTTCCCGCCCGCACAACGGGGAGGGGTGAAACGCCGAACTGCGCCTCGACAAGTTCGGCGAAAAAGCCGCCGCGCCGGTAAAGCTCGTCGAACGTGCCGGTCTCGACGATGCGGCCATTGCGAAACACCAGGATGTGGGCCGCTTCGCGTATGGTGGCGAGCCGATGCGCGATGACGAAAGCGGTGCGGCCCTTCATCACCTCGTCGAGCGCGAGATTGACGCGCGCCTCGGTGACCGGATCGAGCGCGC
>JASHOX010000186.1 GCA_030038415.1 Xanthobacteraceae bacterium | reverse complement strand
GGCACCGACACCGGCAACAATTCGTTCACCCGGCACGGCGAGCTGCACGCCAAGGAGATCGAGATTTTCGTGCGTCACGGCGGCTATTCGCCGATGGAAGCGATCGTCGCGGCGACGCGCGACAACGCGCTTGCCGTCGGGCTCGACGGCAAAGTCGGCCAGATCGCGCCGGATCAATTCGCCGACGTCACGGTGTGGAACAAAGATCCGATCGCCGATATCGCCATCCTGCAGGACACCAAGAATCTCGCCTGGGTGATCAAGGACGGCAAGATTGTCGAGCTTTATCCGCGCGATGAGATGCTGGCCTTCCAGCAGGCCGCCGAATGACGGTGGCGGCGCCGGCAACAGGCCAGATCGCTCGGCTTAGCGTCGAAATTGACGACGTGACGCCCCGCGTCGTGCGTTGCGTCGAGGTGCCGCTCGATATCCGCCTCGACGATCTGCATTTCGTGCTGCAGATCGCCATCGGCTGGCAGAACGGCCATCCGTTCGAGTTCCGCATCGGCGATCAGGCGTGGGGCTTGCGCGATCGCGATCTTGAAACAAATCCGCTGCCTGCCGAGCAAGCGACGCTCGCGGATATTTTAGCGCGCGGCGACA
The DNA here is from genome assembly GCA_030038415.1 of Xanthobacteraceae bacterium. Taxonomy (GTDB): domain Bacteria; phylum Pseudomonadota; class Alphaproteobacteria; order Rhizobiales; family Xanthobacteraceae; genus BOG-931. The sequence continues at coordinate 3,380 of JASHOX010000186.1, read as the reverse complement.
TGTTCAAATACGACTACGTGCTCGGCGAGGACTGGGAACACACGGTCAGGCTGCTATCGAGGAGTGCCGCGCGGACCGGCATGCGTTATCCGCATCTGGTCAGCGCAGAAGGCCGGTGTCCGCCAGCAGACATCGGCGGGCCGATCGGTTATGAAACCTATTTGCGCAGCATCGCCGATCCGGCCAGCGTCAATCATGCCGAGATGCTGGATTTCGACGCGCCCGATTTCGATCCGAATATTGTCGATGAAGCCGCGTTGCGCGCGAATTTGGCGAGCCTCAGCCGTTATCTCGGCCGCAAAACTGTGAGCCGTCATCCTGAGGTGCGAGCGGAGCGAGCCTCGAAGGATGCAGCTGAGGCACTCGGGCCGTCGCCCTTCGAGGGCCGCTCCGCGGCCACCTCAGGGTGACGGAAATGCAATTCGGGGTACAGTTCTTTCCTTGCGTGTCGCCCGAGCAGAAAAGCGCCGACACCTATTTCGAGGAATGCTTGGCGATCGCCGAAGAAGCCGAGACGCTTGGCTACAGCCACGCCCGCACCGTCGAGCATTATTTCCGCCGTTACGGCGGCTATAGCCCCAATCCGCTGCTGTTTCTTGCCGCCGCGTCACAGCGCACCGAAAAGATGCGGCTTATTACCGGCGCGGTGGTGCCGGCGTTCAACAATCCGCTGAAGCTCGCCGGCGAGATCGCCATGCTCGACGGCATTTCGCATGGCCGGCTCGACGTCGGCTTCGCCCGCGCCTTCCTGCCGCATGAGTTCCGCCGTTTCAAGATTTCGCCGGATGAGTCGGTCGCCCGCTTCCGCGAAGGCTTGGAACAGGTCGCGCTGTTGCTTTCGACCGAGCATGCCACGCACCACGGCCAATTTCATTCCTTCGAAGACCTCACTTCGCTGCCGCGGCCGACGCAGAAACCGCGGCCGAAATTTTACATCGCTTCGACCCGCACTCCGGATTCGTTCGAATATGCCGGGCGCGCCGGCCATGCGCTGATGGCGATCCCGATCGGGCCGCTCAAGCCGCTGCTCGATCTTTATCGCAACGCCTGGCGCGAGGCCGGCCATCCCGGCGACGGCGAGGTGATGATCGCCTTCCACATGTTTTGCCACGAGGATGCCGGCGCCGCCCGCGAGATTCCGCGCCGCGCCTTCGATCTTTATTTCGAGGCTTTGGTCGAATCCGCGGGCGAATGGACCCAGGGCACCACGTCGAAGGATTATCAGGGCTACGACAAATCGATCGGGCGCATGAAGGGCTTTTCGCTGGAAGGGCAGATCGAGACCGGCAATGCCTTTATCGGCACGCCCGCCGAGATCAAGGACATCATCCGGCGCTTTCAGGACACGGCCGGCAAATTCGAGCATGCTTCGCTGCAGATCAATTTCGGCACGCTCGATTTTGCCGAAGCGCAAAAATCGATGCGGCTGTTTGCCCGCGAGGTGATGCCGGAATTTTGTGGTCTCCCTGGGGGGAGTTGATGCCGGCCGAAGTTCTTGCGCATCCTGAATTATTGCTCGTGGGCAGCGTCGGCCTGCAGTCGGCCGAAGATGTGTTCCGCGCTGTAAGCGCCAAACTCGGCGACCGGGTGAAGCGGATACCGGACGGCGAGACCGGACCGCGCAGCCTCTGGGTGTTCTGGCCGCGCCGTGTTCTTGAACGCAACGCCGCATTCGAAATCGATCCGGACGAGGCCGCGCACGGCATGCGCGCCACCTCGGAGGTCGAGGGCGTGCGCCGCTGGATCGGCAATGAAGCGGCGAAGCAGGGCGAGCCGCCGCCGCCGCGAATGCGGCTGCGCGCCGGCGTCGAGGCGAGCCAAATCGAACTCGGCCCGCTCGGCTATGCCGACGTGGCGGCCGAATCCTACGCCATCTTTCGCCGGCTGCGCGATGAAGGCGTCATTCCGCGCGGCGTAAAATTTCAGGTATCGTTGCCGACGACGGCGGCGTTCTTGAACGCCCATGTGGTTTATTCCCAGCACGCCGTCATCGAACCGATTTATCGCGCCAGGCTGTTGGACGAGATTGACCAGATGGCAAAGGCCATCCCGCTACCGGACCTCGCCGTGCAATGGGACGTTTCGACGGAGATGGCGCAGTGGGAAGGCGTCCGCCACGCCTATTTCGGCGATGTCCAAAACGGCGTCATCGACCGTCTGACGGTCCACTGCAGCGCCGTACCCGGCGAGGTCGAACTTGGCATCCACCTCTGTTACGGCGACTACGGGCACAGGCATTGGAAGGAGCCGGCGACAACCGCGAACATGGTGGCGGTCTACAACGCGCTGTCCGCGCGCGTCACCCGTCCGATCAACTGGCTGCACATGCCGGTGCCGCGCAGCCGCCGCGATGACGCTTATTACGCGCCGCTTCGAGACCTGCGGCTGAGGCAGCACACGAAGCTTTATCTTGGACTTATACATCTGAGCGACGGGGTCGAGGGTACCCGCCGCCGGATGTCGACCGCCGCAAAATTCGTGTCGGACTTCGGCGCCGCAACCGAGTGCGGTTTTGGGCGCCGGCCTCCCGATTCGATCGCCGATCTGCTGGCGATTCATGCAGCGCTTTGACGCAACAAGACAACGCCAGGACGCGCGTTGAAACTTCAAACCAGGTGAAGCGATGATCAGGCTACGGGTGATTGGCAAATGAGTGGACCGCTATCGGGCATCCGCATTCTCGATCTTACTTCCGTGGTCGCCGGACCGTTCGCCACGCAGATGCTCGGCGATATGGGCGCCGACGTCATAAAGATCGAGGCGCCCGAGGGCGATGCGCCCCGCCACACCGGTCCGTCGCGCTCGCCTGGTATGGCGGCACTGTTCATGGGATTGAACCGCAGCAAGCGCTCGCTGGTGCTCGATCTGAAAAAGCCCGCCGCCGCAGATGCGCTGTGGCGCTTGATCGCCGGCGCAGACGTTTTCGTCCATTCCATGCGGCCGCAGAAAATCGAGAAGCTGGGCTTCGGCCATGAGGCGGTATGCGCAAAAAATCCGCGCCTCGTCTATGCCGCGCTACACGGCTACCGCGACGGCGGACCGTATAGCGGCCAGCCGGCCTATGACGATGTGATCCAGGGCCAGTCGGGCATCGCCGCGCTGATGGCGAAAGTCGCCGGCGAACCGCGCTATGCGCCCATGATCATTGCCGACAAGACCTGCGCACTCGCCATCGTCGGCGCTGTCGCCGCCGCCCTGTTGGCGCGCGAACGCACCGGCCGCGGCCAATTCGTGGAAATTCCGATGTTCGAGCAGATGGTGTCCTTCGTGCTCGGCGAGCATCTGTTCGGTCACAATTTCGTGCCGCCGCTCGGCGAGCTCGGCTATACGCGCGTGCTGGCGAGCTGGCGCCGTCCCTACCGGACCAAAAACGGCTATCT
>JASHOX010000185.1 GCA_030038415.1 Xanthobacteraceae bacterium | reverse complement strand
TTCGATGCGTCGAGGATTTCGATGCCGACAATGCGACCATCATCGTCGTAATCGATGACGATACCGTCGGCGACCTCTTCGCTGTCCTTGATCGGCCGGTCGGTCAGGTTGAGATAAACCGCATCCGCCGCATGATCGACTCTCATTCGCATGGCTTCGTCCCATCGAAATAGGCGGTGACAACGTATTCTGGATCGTTTCGCGCGGTTACTACCCGCAGCATAACATGTCGTCCTGGCAGGCGCTTCAGGAAAGACTGCCGCCCGGCCCAAATCTCGGTTTCATCGGGATGGCGCAGAGTTTCTTCGATCATTTCCTTACCGATGCCGCGACGCGCAATCTGAAATTCCGCATGTTCGTCGTAGCGGATCATCCAGCGCCCCCTCACCCGCCTGACCTAAAGGTTCGGCGGCCTCTCCCCATCGGGGAGAGGCGAATTTTAGTTAGAGCCCCTTATTTGCTTCCTTCGCCTTGTCCGCCTCGACATAAACCTCAGCGCCCATGTCGATGAACTTCTTCGACATCTGCTGCATGCCTTCTTCCGCCGTCAGCGACGCCTTGGCGTTGTCGCCTAACGTCGCCGCGTAGTCGCGCACATCCTGCGTAATCTTCATGGAGCAGAATTTCGGGCCGCATTTCTGATCGGCACGTGCCTCCTATGACGTGGCGAGAGGCCCCACGGCGGGGCCGGCGACGGCAACGGCGCGCGCCCGCGCGACCGCGGCTGATAATTGCTGCAGATAGGCGCGCACGACGTTTTCGGAAAAACTGTGCGGCACGATTGCAGCAAGCTTCTCGTCGCGACTTTCCAGCGCCACACTTATGGCTTTCAGATAATCGTCGGGCGTGGCGTGCAGGGCCTGCCGGGCGACGACCTGCCGGATGACGCGGTCGATTCCCGCTTCCGGCCGCTCCTCGAACTGGACCGGATAAAGGACCGCGCGCAGCAGCGCCTTGGTGCGATCATCGAGCATGGTCAACCTCTTGCTCCGGCTAGGGCCTCCCGACCAAATCGAACGTCACCGCACCCAAGGATATATGGCTTTTGCTCAGGTGCTCAATGGCTTGCGCGGTATAGCGGCGGCGCGGCCGATAGTGCCCGCTTTTGTCCGAGAACAGCGTCAACGCGCCGGCAACGACCTGGAGTTCGCCCGCGGCCGCCACCGGGCCACCGGCGACGAGGCTGGAATGATGAAATTGGCCGACGGCATGGTAGCGCGACGCGAAAAAATCGCCGCTTGCGTCCATCACAAAGATCGCCCGGCCCAAATCGGAATGGAGAGTCGCAGCATTGCCGGTGTCGAAGAGGTTCCCGGAACCGTCATAGATACGCCCATCGCGGAAGAGAAGCGCATAGCCCGCCCGCTGCTCCTCGGTCAGATATTCAACCATGCTGCCGTCCCACACGGCATTGCCCGGCAGGTGTTCACCGGCATATTGCGGCAGCATCGGCGTGACATCGTAAGGCGGCCCGGCAACCGCCGGCGTTTGCCGCGCCAGCGCGAGAATGAAACGCCGGACGATATCGACAGCCCACTGCGCCCAGCCCATGCTCCAAGGCTAACAAAGCGCGCATGCAACTACAAGCTGCCGTGACCGTCGCAGCCTTGGGGCTCAAAGCGCCTTATTGGCTTCCTTCGCCTTATCCGCCTCGACATAAACCTGCGCGCCCATGTCGATGAACTTCTTCGACATGTCCGCCATGCCCTTCTGCGCGGCATCCGGATAAAGCGCGGCCTTCTCGTTGTCGGTGAGCCCGGCGGCGTAATCGCGGACGTCGGCGGTGATCTTCATCGAGCAGAATTTGGGGCCGCACATCGAGCAGAAATGCGCCACTTTGTGCGCGTCCTTGGGCAGCGTCTCGTCGTGATATTTGAGCGCGGTGTCGGGATCGAGCGAGAGGTTGAACTGGTCGACCCAGCGGAACTCGAAGCGCGCCCGCGACAGGGCGTCGTCCCTTAACTGAGCAGCCGGATGGCCCTTGGCGAGATCGGCGGCGTGCGCCGCGATCTTGTAGGCAATGACGCCGTCTTTGACGTCGTTGCGGTCGGGCAGCCCGAGATGCTCCTTCGGCGTGACGTAGCAGAGCATGGCGGTGCCGAACCAGCCGATCATCGCGGCGCCGATGGCCGAGGTGATGTGGTCGTAGGCCGGCGCGATGTCGGTGACCAGCGGGCCCAAGGTATAGAACGGCGCCTCGCCGCATTCCTTGAGCTGCTTGTCGACATTGATCTTGATCTTGTGCAGCGGCACGTGGCCGGGGCCTTCGATCATCACCTGGCAGCCGCGGTCCCAGGCCACTTTGGTCAGCTCGCCCAGCGTCTCGAGCTCGGCGAATTGCGCGCGGTCGTTGGCGTCGCGGATCGAGCCGGGGCGCAGGCCGTCGCCCAAGGAGAACGACACGTCGTATTTGCGCATCAAGTCGCAAATCTCGCCGAAGCGCTCGTAGAGGAAGCTCTCCTTGTGATGCGCCAGGCACCACTTGGCCATGATCGAGCCGCCGCGCGAGACGATGCCGGTGACTCTATTGGCGGTGAGATGGATATAGCCGAGGCGCACGCCGGCATGGATGGTGAAATAATCGACGCCCTGCTCGCACTGCTCGATCAGCGTGTCCTTGTAGCACTCCCAGTCGAGTTTGACCGGATCGCCGTTGACCTTCTCCAGCGCCTGATAGATCGGCACGGTGCCGATCGGGACCGGCGAGTTGCGCAGGATCCATTCGCGGGTGTTGTGGATGTTGCGCCCGGTGGAGAGGTCCATCACCGTGTCGGCGCCCCAGCGGATCGCCCACACCATCTTCTCCACTTCTTCCTCGACCGAGGAGGTGACGGCCGAGTTGCCGATATTGGCGTTGATCTTGGTGAGGAAGTTGCGGCCGATGATCATCGGCTCGAGTTCGCCGTGATTGATGTTGGACGGGATGATGGCGCGGCCGCGCGCCACCTCGTCGCGCACGAATTCAGGGGTGACGAACAGCGGCACCGAGGCGCCGAAGCTTTCGCCGTCGGCGGCGCGCTCCTGGGCGACGTCGAGCATTGTCTTGCGGCCGAGATTCTCGCGCTCGGCGACGTAGATCATTTCCTTGGTGATGACGCCGCGCCGCGCCCATTCGAGCTGGGTGAC
>JASHOX010000024.1 GCA_030038415.1 Xanthobacteraceae bacterium | reverse complement strand
CCTCCACCATGCTTCGCATGGTCCCCCTTGCATGTTCGGCAGACCGAATCGGCGCAAGCTGAGAGGTGCGTCGAGGCCGGTGGCCACCGGCCCCGACGCGGATCGGCGGGACCGCTATTCCCCCTGGGTGTCTGGCACCGTGGGGAAGCATGGTCCGTCGGTCCTTCGGCTCTTGTCCTCAACAGATGATAGGGAGCACGTCCCGCATGCAAGGCAAGGAAGCGTCCGAACAAGAGACCAAGATCGAGTGTAACGTGGGAATCGATACCAGCAAATGTTGGCTCGACGCTCACGTGTTGCCTGTCGGCGATCAGCTGCGGGTGGCCAACAGCAGCACCGGCATTCGTCAGCTCAAGCGCTGGCTATCGCGTTACCAAATTAACCGCGTTGCCATCGAAGCGACTGGTAAATGGCATCGCCACCTGCATCGTAGTCTGGTGGCTTCCGCTGTACCAGTAGCGATCGTCGATCCCTATCGGGTACGCATGTTCGCCAAGGCGCAAGGCATCCTGGCCAAGACCGATCGGCTCGATGCTCGCGTGCTTGCTTCATTCGCGGCCTTGATGGATCCCGCGATTCGTGCGCCGGCGCCGCAAGCACTGTCAGAACTCGCCGAACTCGTAGTGGCCCGTGCTGGCGCCGTCGAAATGCAGGCCACGCTTAAGAACCAGTTGTGCACGGCCGAAGGCAGCTTCCTCAAGCGGCAACTCGAGCGCCGTATCCTCAGGGCCGCCAAGGATGTCGCGGCGCTCGACCGTGAGATACTCAAGCGCATCAAGGCCGATGACGGCTTAGCCAGGCGTTACGCCATCCTGACCTCGATCCCGAGCTTCGGCTTCGCGGTCGCGGCAACTCTCATCGCCTGTCTTGCCGAGATCGGTAGTGCTACTGCCAAGCAGATTGGCATGCTGGCGGGCCTGGCTCCGATCGCAGATCAATCAGGTGAGCGCGACGGTATTCGTGTCATTTGGGGAGGACGCCCAGCTGTTCGCCGGGCGCTCTACCTCGCAGCTCTAAGCGCCAGCCGCTTCAATGCCGATATGAAGGCCTTCTATCGACGGCTTACCAACAACGGAAAACCCCCAAAAGTGGCCCTCATCGCCGTAGCCAGAAAGCTCGTCGTTCTCGCCAATACTCTCATCAGCCAAGATCGAACCTGGCAGCCTCGCATGTCACAAAATGCTTGACCCTCAACACAGATGCTCCCCCGATTTCGCGGGGGCGGATGCGTCTCACCGTTCCCGCGGCGCGTTTGCGCGCGAGTTCGCAGCCCACGATGTCAAACAGCCCACGTCCACGCCGTCATTGCGAGGAGCCAACGGGTCCGGCCCGAAGTGGCCGGCCCGATGACAGGCTCCGCGACGAAGCAATCCAGAGCGGAATTTCAGACTGGATTGCTTCGCTCCGCTCGCAATGACGAAAGAAATAAAGGAAGCGGAACGCCGGCAGTCGCAGTGTTTCATGGCCTATGCGCAAGCGGCGCACAGGGCGCGCCACGGAAAGGCGGCTTGCGCCGCCCTTCCGCTCTCGGGCGCGCTCGCCTGCCGGCGTTCCACCGCGGACTCGCGGCAGCGACCGAACGCCACCGCTCAGCTCCAGTTCACGCGCTTCCGGGGCCGGAACTAGGTAGGAGCGGGCGTTACCCGCTCCCGGCCGTCCCCGTGCAGCGGGGTTTTACCCCGCAGACCGGTCATAGTGCCGGCCGGGCGTTTTCACCCGGAGCCGCCCGAGAGCAGAGCTGATGAGGCCCCGCCCGCAGGCACCGCACTCGCCCCTTTCCGCCCGGCATCACCCGGACGGCGTCCTTGCGGGCGAGATTTGATTCGCCCCCTATGTAACTATATCGGCGACCATTGTCAATGGGACAGTGACCGCATAAACCGCGTCTCAGCTCCACCGCGCCGGGCGCTTCTCGGCGAACGAGGCGAGGCCTTCGGCGGCTTCGGGCGAGCGGCGCTTGTCGGCATGGGATTCGATCAGGCGGCGCGCCGCCGCTTCGCCGAGATTGGTCCAGGCCGATTGCAGCGCCAGCGCCTTGGTCTCGGCCACCGCCTGCGGGCCGTTCTGCAGCAGCGCATCGACCATGCGCGCGCCGGCCGCCTGCAGCTCAGCCGCGGGGACGATCTCATGGACGAGGCCGATGCGGCGGGCCTCGGCGGCGGAAAAGCGCTCGCCGGTCAGCGCGTAGCGCCGTACCTGGCGCACCCCGATGGCGTCGTTGAGCTGCGGGATGATGATCGCCGCGGTCAGGCCCCAGCGCACCTCGGCGATGGCGAAAGTGGCGTCGTCGGCGGCGATCACCACGTCGCAGGCGGCGATAAGCCCGGTGCCGCCGCCGAAGCAGGCGCCGTGAACGAGCGCCACGGTCGGCACCGGCGCGGCGTTCAATCGCCAGATCGCCTGCGCGGTGGCGCGCGAGGCGGCGATGTTCTCCTCGCGCGAGGCCGCGCGTATGGCATCGATCCATGTGAGATCGGCGCCGGCCTGGAAATGCCGGCCGCGGCCGCTGATGATGACGGCGCGCAGCCCGGGCGTTTTTTCCAGCATATCGAGCGTCGCCAGGAGCGCCGCGATCAGCGCGCCGTCATAGGCGTTATTGCGCTCCGGGCGGTTGAGCGCGACGTGCGCCACGGCGCGGCCGTCGACCTCGCAAAGCACCGGCGCGTCGTTGTTCGGCTTGGTCACGGCACCCTCCTCCCCGCTTGTGTTCCCGGCGCATCGGCCCAGCCCAACAGCGCGCGCCATTGCGGGCGCGGCAGCGCGACGCGCGGTCACGGCCAATCATAGCGCCGCCGTTCGCAGCAAATCGAGTTTTCGTTGGAGGCGCCGGTGGATAGCGGGACGTCAGACCTGAATGTCGAGCAGCGTCTGCATCATCTGCGAATAAACGCTCATCACCTTGGCGTTCATGGCGTAGCTGGTGCTGGCCATCAATTGCTGGACCGCCTCGTTGGCGGGATCGACATTCGGCGCCGCCACGTCGCCGTTACTGTCGGCATAGGGCGCCGACGGATCGTACGTCGTCACCGAGCTCGGCTGCACGTTGGCGACGACCGCGCTGGTGCCGCCGCCCGCCGTCGCGACCTGGGTCACCTGTTGGGCAACATAGGCCGGCGGATATTGCGCCTGCGCGGCGGCGCCGGCCGACGGCAGCGGGCCGTCGGACTCCTCGTTGGCGACGTTCTCGGCCGAGACATCCAGGCGCTGCATCGCGGCGGCCATCCCCGAGGCGGCAATCGACAGGATCGAACTCATCGCGCCTTCGATAATGTCAACGCGCTAACGGCGCTTTGCGCAAATCGCTACAATTTTAGCGAATGCAAAGCGAACCATCTTTCGTCGGGTGGGCATGGCGCATTCGCGACTTTTGCCACTCTGCATTTTTCTACTTGGCTTTCTACTTGGCGCGCCCTCCTGCCTGCCGCTCGGCATAGCGATCCACCAACGCCCGGATCAGGGGACATGATCGAGAAAATCGCCAAGGTGAAGGAAAAGCACGGCCGGCCGGCGCTCAGCCGCAAAATTTTCCGATCGAAATTGATCTAGGACAACATCGCGGCGGCGGACGATTGCTAAACGGGTGCAAACCTGGAGGGGAGCACGCCATGCTGCGCCGATTCATTGCCGTCATCGCCACCGTCGCTGCGCTCAATCTGCCGCTCGGTGCGACCGGGGCGTCTGCCGCGCCGCACGGTCATTCCGGCGGTCACGCCTGGGCCGGTCATGGCGGCGGCCATTGGCGCGGCGGCGGCTGGGGCGGAGGCTGGGGCGGCGGCTGGTATGGGGACGGTTGGTACGGCGACGACGTCGCCGCCGCTATCGCCGCCGGCGCCATTGTCGGCGCCATCATCGCCGCGCAGCATCACCGTTGCTGGTGGCATCATCACCATCGCGTCTGCCGCTGGTGAGGCGGACCGCGGCAGCAAGCGCGTGACGCTTCAGTCGTTGCCGCAGCACTGAAACAGAATGCTCACGGTCGGCGAATTGGGAAACGACAAGGCCGCGCCGGGAATGAGCGCGCTCGCCGCGGCTTCCAGCGCCGCGTCGGACACGTCGCCGGCGAGGAAATCGTCGTCGCTCTCTTTGAAATTTTCGCTGCCGCCATTCATGCCGGTGATCCGTTGGCTCGCCCGCGCGGGGCTCAAGCGACGTTAGCATCTATTGGGCGGGATGCGTAGCCGGTATCGGCCCTCCGGCCGGCGCTGCGCGCGCGTTGCGAATCTGGTAATTGCCCGGCCATGGCGGCACGCGGCGTGCGCGTCGGCCGTTCGGCGACCGGGCTCGGCCTGTTCGCGGCGAAGCCGATCGCGAAGAAAGACTACATCGTCACCTATCGCGGCAAGCGGATCCCGACCGCGGAGGCGCAGCGGCGCGAGCGGCGCTCCGGCGCCAAATACATGTTCGAGATCGACCGGCGCTGGACCATCGACGGCAGTTCGCGCCGCAATCTCGGGCGCTATCTCAATCATTCCTGCGACCCGAACGCGGAAGCGGTGCTGCGCGCCGGCAACATCGTGTTCGTGGCATTGCGCGCCATCGCGCCGGGCGAGGAGATCACGCTCGACTACGGCGAGGAGTATTTCGAGCTCTACATCAAGCCGCTCGGCTGCCGCTGCGCGGCCTGCGTGGCGCAAGCCAAGCGGCGGCGCAAGCGTCCCGCCCCGCGATAGCCGGGAGGATGATTATAGCCCGAACGGCTTCTCGGCGTGGGCGACGCGCGGCCGGCGGCCACGGCCCCGTCATTCCGTTGTCTCAGCACGATTGCGGGTGGCACGGCCTGGAGAATTTCTTATCGGCAATGGCCTTCTGCAACTCGGTCACGCGGTCGGCCAGGATGCCGCCAAGACAGCCCTCGACGTCGCTGGTGGCGTGCGGATTGCCGGGGACTTGGTAGTTACAATCGTCGCGCATCTTGAGCCACAGGCGTTGGTCGGTTCGCAATTGGTCGGCATCCTCGGCATCGAGCACGCCGAGCGCCTGCGGATAAAGCTCCGCGATCCGGCGATCGTAAGCGGCCAAGTAAGCTTTGCGGCAAATCTCATGCTCGACCGGGGTCGCGGCACGGCGGCAATCGAAGCTCGGCCCGGGCGGGATGAGCTTTTTACTCTCAAAGGTCAGCTCCAACACCGTCAGGCGGTCCGTCATGCGGTCGTCAAGACAATCGTCGATGTCGGTTGGGGCCTTGGGATTACCGGGGAACCGGCCGCATTGGTCGCGGAGCTTGAGCCAGTCGCTCTGTTGGGCGCGCAACGCGTCAGCGTCGGCCGGGCTGAGGACGCCGAGCGCCTTGGCGTAGAGCGCGGCAATCCCGCGATCGGCACCGGCCAGATTTTTCTTATTGCAAATCGCGTGTTCGACGACGGTCGAGGCCTTGCTGCAATCGACGCTCGGCGCGGCATCGTCCGCGCGCGCCGTGCCGGACCGGAACGCCACGGCGGCAGCCAGGGAAAGGAACAGGACCATGCAGCGAAAACAACGCATGACGATTGGTCGCCGCGGCGGGCCGGCCGGTTCAGCGACCTACAAGCCGAACAGCTTCTCGGCGTTGCCGTGGGCGATGCGCTCTCTGTCGGCGGCGCTGACCGGAAGCTGCTCCAGAAAGGCGCGGGCCGCCGCCATCGAGGCATAGGGATGGTCGGCCGAGAACATGATGTGGTCGACGCCGACTTCGAGGAGGAGATCGAGAAACGCGGCGGGGAAATTGAAGCCGGAAATGGTGTAGTGCACGTTGTTGCGCAGATAAAAACTGATCGGCTGTTTCAGCTTGGTCACCGAAGGCGCCATGCTGTCGAGCCGCGGCAGCATGAACGGCAGCGCTTCGCCAAGATGACCGATGACGAATTGCAGTTTGGGAAATCGATCGAATACGCCGCCGAGCACGATGCGCACGATGTGCACCGCGGTCTCGATGTGCCAGCCCCAGCCCGACGCGGCGAACATGTCGGTGACCGCCGGCGCGAAGCCGCCGTAGGAGATGTCGATGACGCCTTGCGGCGGCGGCGTCGGATGCAGGTAGATCGGCGCATTGAGCTTTTCGGCGGCTTCCAGGATCGGCCAGAAGAATTTGTTATCGAGATAGCGGCCGCGATTGTGGCCGTGGATGACCGCGCCGACGAACTTCTGCCGGTGCACCCTTAGCTCCAATTCCGCCGCCGCCTTGTCGGGCGCCGCGGTCGGCAGCACGGCGAGCCCGGCGAAGCGCTGCGGATGCTTGCTCACCACGTCGGCGAGAAAATCGTTGGCTTCCTTTGCCAGCGCGATGGCGTCGGCGGCGTCGGACTGCTCGGCGCCCGGCGAGGTCAGCGACAGCACCTGCATGTCGATGCCGGCGGCATCCATCTCGGCGAGGCGGCCCGCGCCGACGTCGGCAAGCTGGGCAAACACTTTGGCGAGACGGCCGCCGGCCTTCTCGGCCTGTTCTTTGCGCTTGCGACCGGGGCCTTCGAGAAATTTCGGCGTGGTGAAGTGCTCTTCGAGCGTGATGGTTCGCATGTCGGTGTTTTCCATTGCGCGAGTGAATGGGTAGCCCGGATGCAGCGAAGCGCAATCCGGGATTCAAGGAAGCGGCCTACCGTCCCCCCCGGATTTCGCTGCGCTGCATCCGGGCTACAGCCCGAATAGCTTCTCGGCGTTGCTATGGGCAATGCGTTCGCGGTCGGCGGCGGATACCGGAATTTGCTGCAGAAAGGCGACCGCCGGCGCCATCGGCTGATAGGGGTGATCGATCGAGAACATGATGCGGCCGACGCCGACCTCGAGGAGGAGATCAAGAAAAGTCGCCGGGAAATTAAAGCCGCTGAACGTGTAGTGCACGTTCTCGCGCAGATACGAAGTGATCGGCTTCTTCAGTTTGGTCATCGCCGGCGTCATGTTGTCGAGCCGCTGGAACATTGACATCAGCCCTTCGCCCAGGTGGCCGATGACGAGCTGTAATTTGGGAAAGCGGTCGAAGGCCCCACCGAGGACGAGGCGGATGACGTGCACGGCGGTCTCGATATGCCAGCCCCAGCCGGGACTGCCGAACATGTCGCTAACGAGCGGCGAGAAGCCCGAATAATAGGCGTCCACCACCGGCTGCGGCGGCCGCGTCGGATGGATGTGGATCGGCGCATTGAGCGCCTCGGCGCTTTCCAGAATCGGCCAGAAGAACTTGTCGTCGAGGTAGCGGCCGCGATTGTGGCCGTTGATGACGGCGCCGACAAAGCCGCCGGACTTGACGCGGCTTTCGAGCTCGGCGGCGGCCTTGTCCGGCGCCGCGGTCGGCAGCGTGGCAAAGCCGGCGAAGCGCTTGGGATTCTTCCCCACCCCCGCGGCGAGGAAGTCGTTGACCTCGCGAGTAAGCGCGATGGCGTCGGCGGCGTCGAGCTGCTCGGTGCCCGGCGAAGTCAGCGACAGCACCTGCATGTCGATGCCGGCGGCATCCATCGCCGCGATGCGCTTGTCGGCAATGTCGGTGAGCTGCTCGATCAGCCGGGTGGCACGGCCCTCGAATTTCAGCGCGGCGTTCTTCAGGTCTTGGCCGGGGCCGTCGAGAAATCCCGGCGTGGCGAAGTGTTCTTCAAGGGTGATGATGCGCATCGTCGATTTTTCCTCCAACGTCCCTACTGCTTCCCTCTCCCGTACAGAAGAGGAGATGCGTGACCGCGTCGCGTTCGGTTTATGCCACCTGCGTGCTGCCGACGCGCCTGCGGCCCCAGACAAAATCCTTGGCGCGGCCTTCGGCGATGGCATAGGCGCGCTCGGTGGTGGCGTTCAGGCGCGCTTCGACGAGGCGCCGCGCCTCTTCAAGCGCCGCATCGCCGGCGGCCGCCGCGACGCGGATCGGCTCGCCGACGGCGATGGCGAAGCGGCCGAACGGCAGATTGAGCACGGAGCGGTCCCAGGACTTGAGCTCGATATAGCGGCTGGTCGCCACCGCGACCGGGTAGATCGGCCGCCCCGACGCGCGGGCGAGCTGCACGATGCCGCGCCCGGCCACCCGCGAGATCTTGGGAATGTCGGCTGTGAGCGCCACATTGTAGCCGCGGCCGAGCGCTTCGAGCATCTGCTTGAAGCCGGCGACGCCGCCCTTGCGCAGAAAGTCGCGGCCGCTCGTTCCGGAGCCGCGGATCGGCTCGACGCCAAGCCGGCTCGCGGCCACGGCGTTGATCTCGCCGTCGCGGTGGCGCGAGATCAATACCTTGACCAAGTGCTCCTTGCGCTTGAAGAACGGCATCATGAAGTGCTGGCCGTGCCACATCGCGACGATCGCCGGTAAATCCGGGCGCACCCGCGTGTAGATATCCGCGGGATCGATGCCGCATTCGCAGGTCTTCCAGACCAAGCGCAAATATTCGGCAGCCGCCACGCCGATGGACCGCTGCACCCACGGATAATCCACAAAACGCCTTAGCGACATCGAACGGCTGCCGGAATGCCCGCACGAAGCGCCGGGCGCTGGGTCAAGTCACGACGTATTCTGCGACGCGTCGGGACCGCAAAACGATATTGGCGACTTTTCCGACCCCCGGCAAGTCAAGGCAATGGACGACGACCGAGAGCATGCTCCGCGGAAGTGGCGAATCATGCCGGTCGATCACCGCCTCATTCCACCTTGATATGAGCTTCGGTGATGAGCCTGCGCCATTTCGGCTCTTCGGTGCGCAGCCGCTCGCTCAGCTCCGCGGGCGAGCCGGCGATCGATTCAAAATATTGCTTGTCGAGGAAGTTCTTCTGCACGTCCGGTTCGGCGAAGGTCTTGCGCACTTCGCCGTTGATCTTGGCGACCACGTCGCCCGGCATGTTGGGCGGGCCGTACAGCGCGAACCAGGACACCGCGGTGAAACCCGGCACCGTCTCGGCGATCGCCGGAACGTCCGGCAGCAGCGCCGTGCGTTTGGGCGCGCCGATGCCGATCATTTTCACGCCGCCGGATTTGACATGCGGCAACGCGCTGCCGACGGACACGAACATCAGCTGGATGTGATCGGCCAGCACGTCCTGCATCGCCGGCGCCGCGCCTTTGTAGTGCACGGCGACGAATTTCGTCCCGGTCATGGACTTGAACATTTCCATGTTGAGATGGCCGCTCGAGCCGACGCCGAACGTGCCGTAATTGAGCTGGCCGGGCTTGGCCTTATCGAGCGCGATCAATTCCTTGACGCTGTTGGCGGGCACCGACGGATTGAGGATCAGCGCATGGTTGATCTGCACCAGGCCGGTGATCGGGGTGAACCCCTTCACCGGATCGTAGGCCAGATGCGGATAGAGCGTGGGGTTGACGACGAATGTGGTTTCCGGACCGACGAACAGCGTGTAACCGTCGCCCGGCTCGTGGGTGACATATTCCGCCGCGATCTGGTTGTTGGCGCCGGGCTTGTTCTCGACCACCGCCTGCGCGCCCCAGTCGGCGATCATGTGCTGTGCCAGGATACGCCCGAGCATATCGGTGACGCCGCCGGGCGAGGCCGGGACAATGATGGTGATGGTGCGCGACGGATAATTGTCCGCCCGCGCGGCGCCGTTTGCGGTCAGTGCCGCGGCAAAACAGGCGATCGCGGCCGCGGCCGCGCGAAACCGGATTTTCATTTTTCCCTCCCCATGGGGCTGCGCCGTTCGGCGTCAGTGATGCATCTCATCGGTCGGCATAATACCCCACAGGTTCGAGGCTGACGGGTCCTTGGCCCATACTTTCGGCCGCTGCGGATTGTCGCGGTGCCAGGGCCGCGGCTCGAAATAGCCGAGCTCCTCGTTCATGCGGTCGAGCTCGGCGAAGGTCTCGGTGATCAGGCCATTCGGCATGCGGTGATAGGCGAACAGATTGTGGCCGATGCCGTGGCGGCCCGGCCCCCACAGCAATTTGTAGCCTTTGAGCGACAAGAAATCGCAAGCCGTCTGCATGTGGCCCCAGTCGCGCAGCTCGAAGGCGGTGTGGAAATGCCGGTTCGATCCGGTCTGCATCAGGTTGATGGTATGGTGGTCGGGCCCGCAGCGCAGGAACGAGAAGAAGTCGGCCATCCAGTCGGATTCGCGAAAGCCGAGCACGTCGCAATAGAACTTGGTGACATGCTTGACGTCGGTGACGTGGAAGGCGACGTGGCCGAGCTTGTGCGGCACGATGCCTTTCTGCTGGAATTTCTGGTGCGAGAAGGCGTCGCGCTTGAACACCTCCATGACAGTGCCCTTGGGATCGGCGAACACCAGCATGTCGGAAATCGACGGCTCAGGATCCTTGCGGCGCTCGGTCTTGATGCCATGGCTCGCCACCTGCTTCTCGAAATCGTTGAGATCGGCGTCGGGGGCGATCTGAAATCCGACGCGCACGCATTGCGCCTGCGCGCCTTTGCGCAGCACCACGGAGTGGTGGTCGACGGTCGAGGCGAGAAAAACGGCGTCCTTCTCCTTGGCGGCGGGCGTCAATCCCAAAATCTCGGTGTAATATTCGCCCTGCTGGTCGAGATCAGGCGTCTCGTAGCTGGCATGCGCGATCTTGCTGACGCGGATCATTACGAACTCTCCTGTTGTTGAATGTTCCTCTCCCCCTTGTAAGGAGGGGCGAGGGGTGGCGGACCGGTAGGAAGTGCGTCGATGATCATCGCTCTACCTATCGCCCCCTCCCTACCCTCCCCCACAAGGGGGGAGGGAAATTTATTTTGCGTGCTTGGCGCGCGGCAGCGAACCGATGACGTCGACCATGGCGGCGACGTCGTTGTCGCCGAGCCCCATGTCCATGAAGCGCTGATACAGCGGCACGACGCAATCGAGAAGCGGCGTCGCCACGCCGACGTGATCGGCAAAATCCTTGAGCATGTCGAAATAGTGCTGGAGGCCGGGGACGGTGCCCTGGACCGGCTGGAACCGTCGTTCCGCCATCCACGGCGCGCGGATGCCGAACTGGGTCGAGCCGCCCGAGCCGGCGGCGATCGCCTTGATCATCAGCGGCACGTCGACGCCGGCTTTGAGCCCGAGCGCCATCGCTTCCGCGGTCGCCGCGATATTGACGGCGACCAGAAGATTATTGACCAGCTTGACGCGACTCGCGGCGCCGAACTCGCCGAAATAGAGACAGGTATCGGCGAAACCCGCGACCACGGGCTCGACCCTCTTGCAGGCTTCGGCGTCGCCGGCGAGATAGATGACACCCTTGCGCGCCGACACCATGCCCGGCGTGCCGGAGACTTCGCCGTCGATGAAGATGGCGCCCTTTTCCTTAAGCGGCGCGATTTGGCGCTGCTTGTCCGGCACCGGATGCGAACCGAGTTCGACCACGATCTGCCCCGGCCGCGCCGACTGCACCAGACCATGCGGCCCATGCACGACGTCGTCCAGCGCTTCGGTCGACGGCAGGCACGACAAGACGATGTCGGCCTGGGCGCCGACCTCGGCCGCCGAGTGCGCCGGCACGCCGCCGATCTTCTCGAATTCGGCGAGCGAAGAGCGGCGGAAGCCGACTACGCGGTGGCCGCTGTTGATCAGGTTCTGCGAGATCGGCATGCCGATCTTGCCGACGCCGACAAAACCTATGGTTTCCATGAACGCGTCCTCAACTTTTCTTCTGTGTTTCTTCGCTATGTTAGCGCGACAGCGCTTGGATTGTCATGTCACCTCGATCGATTGATCGGAGAGATTGACGCGCAGGCCGAGCGTCCCCTCCATGATCGTCCATTCCTTCAGCTCAAAACTGCGCAGTCCGTTGATAAAGAACGGGTCGCCTTCGGCGATGGCACGGGCCTCGGCGGCGCTCTTTGCCCGCAGCACGGTCAGGCCATGGCCGCTCGGCGGCCCCTCGCCGTCGGCAAGCGGCCCGGAGGCGAAGACGAGACCGCGTTGCTCAAGGCCGATCATGTATTCCAGATGCGCCATCAGGAACGGTTTGAGCTTGTCCGGCGGCACCACCGGCGTGGAAATCACTACATAAAGCTTCTTGCGCAGCATTTTGCGCATCAATTCGGCAACACGCTCTTCAAAGAACATGACATTGGGTCCTGGTTTTTTGGATTCATCATCGGGCGGAGCGGCGCGCGCCAGCGAGCTCAAGACTGATTCAAAACAACCTCGGGTTTGCGCCCAGGCCGAGGAAATAACGGCCGATCGCATCGAAAATTGCGAATTGCGATTGCGCCTGCTGCGACACCGCATGCATGTCGCGGAAGCGGCGCTCGAACGGCTGGCTGGCGAAGACGGCGGTGGCGCCGGCGGCGAGATAGGCGGTCTCGGCCACTTGCCGGGCCTGTTGGCTCAAGTGGATCGAGGCCATGCGCAGCTGCACCCGCTGATCGAGCGGCACCGTTCCGCTCTGCGCCGCCTGCCAAATCTCCTCCCACGCGGCGAGAAAAAACTTGCGAGCGGCCGCGAGCTGGCACTGCGCAACGCCGACCTGCGACTGCACCACCGCATTTTCGCGCAGTGGCACCGAGCCGCTGCCGGCGACCTTGGTCCGCGCCAGTTCGACGAAAGCATCGAGCATGGCCCGCGCAATGCCGAGCGCGATGGCGGGAAAGGTCGAGCCGAACAGCTGGTAGATGCTGAACGAATAGAGCGGGCCGTGTTCGCGCCATTCGGCGGGATCCATTGCATGGTAGGCGATGGCGCGGTCCTCGGGCACGAACTCGTCGGTGAAAGCATAGCTGTCGCTGCCGGTGCCTTTGAGGCCGACAACGTGCCAGACGTCGTTGATCGCCGCGCGCTCACGCGGCACCATCAAGGTCTTCTGCACCGGATTGCCGTCGGCGTCGCGGCGCGGCGTACCGTCAGGCTCGACGATGAAGCAATGCGCGGCAAGGAAGCTGGCGTGCCGGCTGCCGCTGGCAAACGGCCAGACGCCGGTGACGCGATAACCGCCCTTCTCCGCGATCGCCTTGGCGTCGTTGTGGGTGGAAGCGCCCCAGGCCAGCACGCCGCGCGGATTTTTCAAGAATATCTCTTCGGCGGTCTGCCGCGGCATGCTCTTGGCGATCGTCGAGCAGACCGAGGTCTGCGCGATGCACCACGCCGTCGAAGCGTCGACCTTGGCGAGCTCTTCGATCGCCTGGACGAAGGCGACCGGGGAAATCTCCTCGCCGCCCAGCGAGCGCGGCACCAGCATGCGGAACATGCGCGCCTCGTGCAGCGCAGTCACCAGGTCCGGCGGCAATTCGCGGCCGGCTTCGATGCGCGGCGCCGCCGCCGCCAGGACCGGCGCCAGCGCGCGCGCATTGGCGACGCAGTCCACCGTTGTTCGCTCGTCCATGGCGCCTCTGCTCCCACTGGCTTGGCAGCCATTGTATCGCCGCGGCGGATGCGGTCCATCGGGATCGGCCAACGCCGGCTGGTTGAACGGGAGGCGATTAAGGAGGGCGACTAAGCGTAATGTGTAACGATCCGGTTCACGGCCCGGCGCTCAAGGCCGTCCATAGTGACGGAGCCACGCCCGCAGTATCGCACGATGTCCAAGACTTGCGGAAAGCCGGGCTTGGCCTGAACGCCTGCATCCACACCATGGAAGGCCAGCACGTTACGCTAAAGGACCTGTGGCCGGGCTTTGCGGTGGCGGAAAAAGGCGGCGTGGTGAAACTCGCTGAGTTGCAGGCGCAGGGTTACGCCTATCCACGGCCGTGGCTAGCGCGTGTGCCAGAAAGTCGAGGTTGGCGGGCGGTGATTTGCAATGTCCGTTTCATCCCCTCAAAACGGACTCAAGTCGAACATCGTGGAATAGTCAGTTAAGCGCCATAAGGCGACATCACAACTGCGGTCTGAGCCCTCTTGCCATGGGCTCAATTTGTTTCACAATAGACATTAAAGTTGTTCCTAAGAACCGATCCAACGCGCTCGCTCCAACGGCATTGTAAATTGCAACAGTTGAGACGACAAAGATGCTAGAAAATCGCAATAGAAAAACGACTGCGGTCAAATGGCTGATTATTGCTGGTACGATTGTCGGGTTCAGCGCGCGCGCGTCGGCTCAGAATATCGATGTGGGTAGAACAGAATATCAGTCCAGTTGTGCCGCATGCCACGGCATCGGCGCAAAAGGCGATGGTCCCGTCAGCAAAGCGTTGAAGACGCCTCCTGCAGATCTGACGGTTCTCGCCAAGAACAACAATGGCGTGTTCCCTTACGACATGGTGTATCAAGTCATTGACGGCCGAAATTCGACGATCGTTAGCCACGGCACTCGTGAAATGCCAGTTTGGGGATACCGTTTCGGCCCGCCACAAGCATTTAGGTTCAAAAATCGCATCTTGGCGGTGATCGATTATCTAAAGACCATCCAGGAAAAGTAAGCCGATTTTCTAGTACCGGTGTTTTAATTAGATCCGCTTTCCACCACTGAACGGTGCATTCGGTTGGATCTGAAACAGCGCGAGCTCTCGCTCCGCCCCGGTGGTGACCGCAAGCTCCGACATCACATCGTCACCCGCGGCCATCTCGGGGGACCGGTTATGGCTGGCTGACCTGCCAGCTTCCGTCCGGATCATACTGCGTGATTGCAGCGGCGATACGTGGCGTGTCAGGACCAAAATTCCTCTGGTAGACGATGCCGTCCTGATTGACGATGAACGTCATAATTCCGGAATCGCCGTAGGTGGCCGGATAGGCGATCAGCGCAAAGCCGCCTGTCATATGACCATCGACGACATAGTTCTTGACGCCGCCGGGCGCATTCGGGCCCTGTTGAGTCAGAATGTGGAAATAGTAGCCGTAATAGGGTCGCGGCTTTGGATGCGGCGTGCCGGGCCGATAGCCGGCGGCTCGGGCGCGCGCGATGAGCAGTCCCAAGGGGCTTTCTTCTTCGCCAGGCTTGACTGGCCAGTAGAGCCCATCGCGCTCGCCGAATTTACTCATGAAGTGCTGCGCATATTCCACCGAGCCGCCAGGGCCCAGCTTCATGGCGGCATATTCACGCTGCGCCGTGGCATAGGCGCGGCACACTTCGATCACACTGAGTTCGTTGCGGCCGATGCGCCGATTGAGAATCTCATCTGCACCGGCCTTAGTGTCGAAGTGCCAGCGGGCGTGTTTGCGAACGAGCGGGATCGGCAGCGGCCATTCGTCAGCGCCGACGATCAGGACTGCCTTGCTGTCGCCGTCGCGCTCAAGTTTGTGTGCTGCGTCATAGGCGGCAACGAATAATCCCCTGCCGCGTTGATCGGCGACGGGGTCGCCGGAATGGATCAGCTTTGCGCCCTCCGGCCCGAGGATGGCAAGGAGCTTGCGGAGGTGATTGCCGCGGTTCGCTGCAATCAAGGCATCGATCGCGGCTGTCGGCGTGGCGAAGGTTTGCTGCGACGCTGCGGCAGCCATTGCCGGTCCTGCGGCAGTCGCGGGGAGCGCCATCGCTGCAGCGCCAAGCCGCAGCGCGATAACGAGCCCGTTGGCCTTTGCTCTCAGCATCGCTCTATCAAAGCTCATCGGTCACACCTCATCGACGCCCGCCACCGCCGCCGCCGCCGCGAAAACCTCCGCCCCCACCTCCAACGCCGCCGCCACCGCCACCGCCGTGGAAGCTCGGCATCGGCGCGGCATGAAAGCTCGGCGCAGGCGCGACGGGCGTCATGCGGCTGGAAAATCCGCGCGTGGATTCGCCGCGAACCTGCGAACCGCGGCCATAGGATTGGAACGCAGGTGGCACTGAACGCTGCGGCGC
The DNA here is from genome assembly GCA_030038415.1 of Xanthobacteraceae bacterium. Taxonomy (GTDB): domain Bacteria; phylum Pseudomonadota; class Alphaproteobacteria; order Rhizobiales; family Xanthobacteraceae; genus BOG-931. The sequence continues at coordinate 15,721 of JASHOX010000024.1, read as the reverse complement.
GATAAGGCTCGGGGTCCGGTAAGCTGGCCCATGTCCGATCAGGGGCGCTGCAGGCTGGACCGAAGGCGTAGCTGCTGGCGCTGGTGCGAAGCCACGGTAGCCACGTGTTATCGCGGACGGGCCGAGGAACCGCGCCGCCGTTGCCGGATCGCGATAGGGCACGCCATGGCGATGCGCGGGATCGTGCTGCCACGTTCCGCCGACCGGCTCATGGGCGTTACGGAAGTGCTGGAATCGATCGTGATCAATCCGAATGAGGTGATGACGCCATTCGAAATGGCCCCAGGCCCAGAAGCCAAACGGGTAGAAGCCGGGACCGAAGGCAATAAGATAATCCGCCGGCACGCAATATCCGGCCCAGGGCTCGAAATAGAAGGGCGGATAATCCGCGTAGGGCCAGGCACCGTAAACGCACCACGGATTGTAGACCGGCACGTAGACGATCTCGGGATTTACCGGCTCAATAATGATTTCCTGATCCTCGGTCGAAACCGTCTGCTGCGGCGTCGAAGCAAGTGAGTTCGTGGTCTGGGCGCGCTGACGCAGTCGCTGGATCGCATCCATGACGTCGGCCTGTTGCGCCAGGAAGGCATCGCCGAGTTGTTCGGTCCAATCGAGATTGCTGTCCATCATGTGCAAGACTTGAGGAAACGAAACGAGCGATTTGACGCTCGGGTCCCAGGGTTGCTGCTGCAACGCCGCCGCCAACGCGTCCCCCTTAAGGGCCGCGTTGGCGGGAATCTGCAGCCAGCGGTCTGCCTCGACGATTTCGAGTGGGTAGGTCGCTGCCATGAGGATTTGCGCGACCAATGGATCGGGATAAAGCGCGATTGGCGCGACCAATCGTTCAAGCTGCGCGGCGGTCAGCGGCGGCGAAGCGGGCGCTGAAGCAGGTTGCGCCGCCGCCAATGAATAAGCGCTGACAAGCGCGGCGACGCTCGCCACAAAACCTCGCCACCCACAGCGGGTAAAGCAATACATGCTTCTAAATATGTCGCACATGCGCTCTTGTGATTGATTCAAATCAAAGTCATCGCGTTTCCTGTCCCGAATGGACGAGTTAGAAAAATGCCGAATTGCAGGCGCGGGGTTGCGCCGATCTACGGCCGTGACCAGTGCATGTGCCAGTCAATCGAGGCTGGCGGGCGGAGATTTGCAATGCCCGTCTTGCTCTTGAAAGCGGACTTAAGCCGGTCCGATTACCACCGCATATTGATGTTCTTGATCTGCGTGTAGCTCAGGATCTCGTCGAAGCATTCTTCCTCGCCGATGCCGCTCTGCTTCCAGCCGCCGTAAGGCGCGCCGATATAACGCCCGTTGGAATTGATCCAGACGTAGCCGGCCTCGACGCGCTCCGCCGTCTCCATGGCTTTGGCGAGATCGTTGGTGACGATCGCCGCGGTGAGCCCGTATTCGACACCGTTCACCTTGGTCAGCATGTCCTCGTAATTGTCCCAGGTCATTACCGACATCACCGGGCCGAAAATCTCCTGATAGCCGATCCGCATCGCCGGCGTGACCTTGTCGAACACCGTCGGGGCGACGAACAGCCCGGCGGCGAGATCGGGATCGGCCGGCTTGCCGCCGCCGGTGAGCAGCTCGGCGCCTTCCGATTTCGCCGACTTGATGAAATCCATCACGCGGTCGTACTGCCGCTGCGATACAATCGGGCCGAGGTCGTTCTCTTTCAGCCACGGCGGCCCGATCGGCAACGCTTCCGCGAGCTTGACCAGCTCCTCGATCACCGGCTCGTGCAGGGAGGCGTGCACGAAGACGCGCGACGTCGAACTGCACGACTGGCCTTGTCGATTCATGTTCATGCCCTTGATGGCGGCCGCGGCCGCCTTCTCGGGATCGGCGTCGGGGAAGATGATGATGGGATTCTTGCCGCCGAGCTCGAGGCTCACGCGCTTGAGCGTCGCCGCCGCCTCGGTGGCGATGGTGCGGCCGGTCGGCACGGAGCCGACAAAGCCGATCCGCTGCACGTCCGGATGACGCACCAGCGCGGAGCCCACTTTGCCGTCGCCGGTGACGATGTTGACGACGCCAGCAGGGAAGATGCCTTCACACAGCTCGCCAAGCCGCAGGCTCGACAGCGGCGCCTGCTCCGAGCCCTTGATCACCACCGTATTGCCGGCCGCGAGCGGGGCCGCGGCCTTCTCGGCGCAGAAGCGGAACGGATGGTTGAACGGATTGATCTTGGCGACAACGCCGTACGGCTGGCGGCGCGTCAGGTTGAGGTGGCGGTCGCCTTGCGAGAACGTCTCGCCCTTGATCTCGGTGATCAGTCCGGCGCAATAGCGCAGCCATTCGGCGGTCCAGATCATGTCGCCGTGCATGCCCACGATGGCATTGCCGGCGTCGACCGCGTCGAACAGCGCGAGCTCGTCGGCGTTGTTCTCGATGCGGTCGGCGAGAAGCTCCAGGCAGCGGGCGCGCTCCTTGATCGGCACGCGCGACCATTCCTTGAACGCGGCTTTCGCCGCCTTGACCGCGGTATCGACGTCGGTCTCGTCGGCAGCCGGAATGTCGGCCAGTTTCTCCATGTTCGATGGATTGATCGAGGCGAAGGATTTGCCGGCGACCGGCGAAACCCATCGGCCGCCGATGTAAAGGCCGCGTGGCGTGAAGTTCAGTACCGGAGAGTGCATCCTCTGTCCTGTCTCGATTAGGGAACGATCGCGGCGCGCAGCACCGTGCGCTCCGAAGCCCTCTTGAACGCGATGTCCAGATCCTTCAGCGCGAACTTGGAATCGACAATGTCCTTAAACGGAAACCGCTTGCGGTTCGCCATGACAAAATCGAGGGCCTGAATCAGGTGCCGCGGGTGATAGTTGTGGATGCCGCGCATGGTAATCCACCGGCGTAGGAGCACATTGGCGTCAATCGTGACATTGGCGTTGGGATTGACCAGCCCGCCGAGCACGTAGCGACCGCCGACGCGGAGCATCTGCAAGCCCTGCACGATGACATCGGGCACGCCGCAGACTTCGATCACCGCGTCCGCGCCGTCGGGCCGACACAGCTTGCGCACCTCGTCGATCACCGACTTGGCGGAGCCGCGGCCGATGTCGATGACATGATCGGCGCCGAATTTCCTGGCGATCTCGAGCCGGCTCGCCACCGCGTCAAGTCCGATCACGCAGCGCGCGCCGCGCGCTTTGGCCATCGCCGCGCCGTATAGGCCGAGAAGACCGAGGCCCTGGATGACCACCGCGTCGCCGAGACGGATTTCGGCCGCTTCAGTCACCGACGCCATGGTGGCCACGCCACAGTTGAGCGGCGTCGCCTCCTCGTCGCTCAGATCGTCCGGCAGTTTGAGAATCCAGGTGCCGGGCAGGATGTAGCAATATTCCGCGAAACCGCCGAGGAAATGCGGATCCTCGGTGGCGAGATCGTGCCCGTATTTACGCACGCCGTTGCATTTCTGCGGCATATCGAGCACGTCGCGGTAATAGCAGCCGCCGTCGAAGAAATATTCGCTCCAGGTGATGCGGTCGCCGACCTTGAGCGGATCGCCGCGCATGTCCTTGTCGATGCCCGCGCCGATCTCCTCGACGATGCCTATGATCTCGTGACCGAGAATGCCCGGGCACGGATTCGGCCGATGGCCCTCGTAGGAATGGATGTCGGACCGACAAATGGTCGACATCGTCACCCGCACCAGCACTTCGCGGGGCTTGGCGGCGCGCAGCGGATATACCTTCAGGATGAACGGCGTGTTCGGCGCCTCGTACACGGCGGCTTTGGCGGTACGCATTATGCGGCTTCCTTCCGTCTTATTCGACGCCGTTCAGGACGAAGTCGAAGATGTCGTAGTTGTGCAGCGGCCCGTCTTTCGCCTTCCTGCGGTAGAGCATATTGAGGGGCCGCGACAGCAGGAACGGCACTTTCCGCTCGCCGAGGCCGCCGTGCGAGCGCAGCCGGCGCCCCGCAAGCTGGCTGAGATCGTGATCTTGCCGGCGCGCGCCGACCACGGTGCTGCGGTCGCCGAACACGGCGAAATCGCCCTCCCGGTCGAGCGGCAGATCGAACTCGCTGCAGACCTGCTGCTTGTCGAGCACCAGCTCGATGCCGGGCAGCGTGCGGACGAAAGCCATCATCGCCGCAATGTCGCCGGGCTTGCGCAGGTGCACCCGCACAAACGAGCCGAGCGCGCCGTGGTGCCGCACGAACGGGTCCGCGATCGGGCAGATCACCCGCACCGATCCGGCGCCGAAGCGTGAACTGAGCTCGTCTTCCAGATAGATGACGTTGGGCGTGCCGTCGGCGGCACACTTGTCGTTCATGCCGTGGTCGGCGGTGATGGCGACGGTCGCACCGAGATCGACCAGTTTGCCGACAATCGTATCGACCGCGTGATGATAGGAATCCGCCTCGGGCTCGCCCGGTCCGTGACTATGCTGCACGTAATCCGAGGTCGACAGGTACATCAGCGCCGGCCGGTACGCCGACAGGATCTTCACGCCGGCGTCGAGCACGAACAGCGACAGATCGGCCGAATACTGGTCGGGCTGCGGCCGGCCGACCAGCTTTTCGACGTTCTCGATCTCGTTGTCCTTGAGATTTGCCTTGCGGGCGTATTCGGACGAGAAATTGATGCCGGTCATTTGATAGGCCAGCACTTTGAGCAGCTTGTCCTTGGCCGTCACCACGACGGCCCGCACGCCCGCCTGGCTCATCGCGCCGAGAATCGTCCTGCAGCGGAGGCGCTTGGCGTCGGTAATCATGATCTCTTCGCCGGTGTCGGCGTCGAGATAGTAATTGCCGTTGATCCCATGCACCGCGGGCGGCACGCCGGTGACGATTGAGGTGTTGTTGGTGTTGGTCGTGCTCGGCATCGAGCAATCGGCCAGGCCGACGAAGCCGCGCTCCTCGAATGACTTCATGACCGGCAGCGTGCCGTTGGCGAAGCCGTGCTCGAGATAGGCGGGGTCGAAACCGTCGACTACGATCACTACGGTCGGCCGCTTCGGAAAAGCATAGCTGCGCCCGTTCACGGTAACCGTATCGGCTCCGGCCGGCTCGGCATTCAAGGACAATTGGCTCATTTCTGAAAGCTCCGATCCGCTGGAAAACGAGCGCACGAATTCCGCGCGTGTTCGCGCCGCGCCCGGGCCGGCCGCGCCCTGCTTCATAGCAGGCGACGCGGCCAACCCAAATCCGTCCCGTCAAATGACTCCGTTCCGTCAAATAACGCCGTCAAAACGTTCGGCGCATGAAGTACACACTGACTGCGCTGATAATGCCGACGATCAGCATATAGGTCGCGACCAGCCAGGGTTCACCGCCGCCTGCGGCAAGCAGCGCGGTTGCGACCAGAGGCGTGATGGCGCTCGAGATGATGCCCGATAGCTGATAGACGGTCGAGATACCCGTATAGCGAACGCGGGTGTCGAACAGTTCACAGAACAGCGACGCTTCCGGCCCATAGACGCCGCCGTAGATGATGCCGAACGGCACGATGATCGCGAGCTGCGCCAGCAGGATGTTTCCCGAATAGTGCATCAGGTAGAACGCCGGGAACGCGAGCAGGCCGCTCACCAGCGACGTCCAGCCGAACAGCGGGCGGCGTCCGATCCGATCCGACAGCTTACCGCCAAGCGGGATCGTGAAGATCAGCAAGAACGCGGCGATCGTGATCGCAAACAGCACGTCGGGCGTCTTGTAGTGCAGGGTCTGCGAGAGATACGCGATCGTGAAGACGGCGTAGACGTTGAAAACCACGCCGTCGATATAGCGCGCGCCCCACCCCATCAGTACGTTCGGGAAATAGTCGCGAAAGACTTCGCCGACCGGCACTTTGGCGATGTGCTGAGCCTCCTTGATCTTGGCGAACTCCGGCGTCTCGATGATTTTCAGCCGGACGAAGAGTCCGATACCGACAAGGACGATGCTAACCACAAAGGCAACGCGCCAGCCCCAGGCCGCAAAGTCCTCGGTCGACAGGACCGCCGTCATAAGCGCGACAATGCCGGTGCTGAGGCAGAGACCGACGGCCAACCCGATCTGCGGGAAGGAGCCGAACAGTCCGCGGTTCTCGCGGTGCGCAAATTCAAAGCACATCACGACGGCGCCGCCCCATTCGCCGCCGACGGCAATGCCCTGGATGATCCGCAGCAGGAGTAGCGCGAGGGGCGCCGCGACGCCGATCGCGTCATAGGTCGGCAACAAGCCGATCAGGAACGTCGAGACGCCCATGAGCAGCAAGGTGAAGACCAGGAGCGGCTTGCGGCCGATGCGGTCGCCGAAATGGCCGAACAGGATGCCGCCCACCGGACGGCTGGCAAAACCGACGGCATAGGTCGTGTAGGCCAGCATCAGCGAGACGAAGGGATTGCTCGCCGGGAAGAACAGCTTGTTGAAGACGAGGCCGGTCACGGTGCCGTAGAGAAAGAAGTCGTACCACTCAACGGTCGTGCCGATGAAGCTCGCAAAAGCGACGAGCTTTACCATGCGCGGCGTCAGCGGCGTGTGGCCTACCGGTGATGCATCGACGGTCGCAGCGAGTGCCATTTTTTCCCCCTGTCGGTGATGTGACGATGGCCTTCTTATCTCGGGCCGTTCCGTTGAACCTTTTGTGACAAGCGCCCGTGTGTCGGGCGTTTTGCGTGCCCGGCTTCAGTCGAATAAATTGCACATGACTGTGAGCCAAAGTAACGTGCGCCGCTTGCTTCGCCGACGAGGAGCACCATGCAGACCCGTGAACTGCCGCTTGTTGCGTTACGCGCCTTCGCCGTCGCTGCGCGCTCCGACAGCCTGACCACCGCAGCGGCCGAGCTCGGCGTGACGCATGGCGCCGTCAGCAAACAGATCGGCGCGCTGGAGGAATGGCTCGGCCAGCAGATGTTCCGCCGCGATGGCCGCCGCTCGATCCTCACGCCCTACGGCCAGATTCTTGCGGACCGGCTCGGCCAGTCGATCGACGAGATGCGCGGCGCCTGCGAATACGTGCGGCGGCAGAAGAACCGCTTCGTCGTGTCGGTCTCGGCTCCGACCACCTTCGCGATGTATTGGCTGCTGCCGCGCCTCGTCGAATTTCACACCAAGAACCCGACCATCAGCGTCTGGATGGCAACGCGTCAGACCGGCGAGAGTCCGGATCTCTCGGCAACCGATATTGTCATCACCCGCGGAAGCGCGGCACAGGCCGACTCCCGCCTGCGCGCGGCCGAAGCTTTGTTCGACGACCGCCTGACCGTCGTCTCTTCGCCGCAACTCCTCAAGCGGCTGCCGGTACGGCGGCCGATCGACGTGTTGCGCCACCGCCTGATCACCGCGGCAACGCGTCCCGGCGAATGGGAGGCCTGGCTGAGCATGGCCGAGGTCCAGCATCAATTGCTGGAGGGCGGCGACCGTTTTGACCATTTGTTCGTCGCCATGCACGCCGTTCGCGACGGTCTCGGCTCGATCATCGCGCCGTCGAACCTGTTCGGCGCGAGCATTGCAAAGAAGCAGCTTGCCGTGCCACTGCCCAAAATCTCGGTGAAAGGGCCGCCCTATATCGTGCACCACACGCCGCGCGCCGAAGGCCGGCACCTGCGTGTCTTTACCGACTGGCTTTATCGCGAAGCGGCGCGCGGCCGGAACGCCGGCTGAAGTCGATCAGTCTACCAGCCGTATGCCGCTTGTACGCCGATATAATCTGCGTCGTGAGCGCCTGCACGCCTGATGACATCGCTTACATCGAAACGAACGGCTTCGACGGCAAATTGGGCGTGGTCAATCCCGACGGTGCTCGCGGCCATTGCTTGCCACCCCCTACCGACCTCAAGCTGAACTGAAATTGTCCGCCTCCTCACGCGGTCCACATACGCCCTACTCACTGGCAGACGAACTGCTCGCCGGAGCGGCCGAAGCAGAATTTCTTGCCGACATTGATGAGCTGAACGCGGCGGTTGACGCCCGACGTCGGGTGTGCCGGATCGCGCAATTGCTCTTCGCCCATGCCGACCGGCTGCAGCACCGCGGGATTGACGCCAAACGGATTCACCAGCGCGGCAACGATGGCCTCGGCGCGGCGCTGGCTCAAGCCGACATTATAGATGCGGCCGCCGACAGAATCGGTGTGGCCGATGACGAGAAAGCCGTAGCCGAGCAGAATTGGATTATGCAGCGCGTCGGCGATGGCGCCGACGTTGCGGTAGGATTCCGGGCGGATGACAGCGGAATTGAAATTGAAATTAATCTCGACGGTGAACTGAGCCAGATTGGCGAGCTGGGGGAATGTCAGCGCGCGGGGCGGCAGCGCGCCGGGATAGTTGCGGATGTTTTCCAGCACCGCCTGCCGCATCTGATCGGCCGTCAGGTCCAGGTTCGGCGTATTGCTGACCGCAGCCAAGCTGGTCGCAATTTGACCGGAGTTAAGCCGCGTATCGGCCCCGGCAGCGACCGTCGCGGCGACCGCCACAATCAGGGCGGCGATGGCGTAGATCTGGTGCCTGATCATTGCTGAGCCCTTTCCGTGCGCCAGCCGGTATCGGTGAATGCCTGGTTGCAGGCCGGGCTCATAGCGGCCGGCGATACGCTGAGCAGGCATTCGACGAGGTGCGCGTCGGCGTGCGATGTGCCACATAATCTTTCGATATCCGCATCGCAGATCTGGCCAATATCGCGCTGCGCCGCGGCGCGCCGGGCGATCGATGCATAAACCATGACTCGCGTCTGCTGGCAGCGCGGCGACACCACATTCTGGTGCGCATCGAGGCAAGCCCGCAGCTGGCCGTTGCCGAGCGGGACGCCTCTGCAATATTTGGCCAGATCGGTGCGACAGGCGGCGGCCAATTGGTCGACCGCATCGGCATAACTCATGGTCTGCGCCGCCGCGGTGCCGATGCCGCCAATGAATAGCGACACCGCCAACAAGACAGACGCATGTCGTCCAGCGATCCTACCCATATACGCCTCCCCTGCCGTCCTTGGTCGCACCGGCCGCCTTGCGGGTTCTAATTTATCGCATTCCCACGCCGATTGCACAGATGGGGTCCGTGGTTTTCGGCCCTACTCCTCGCCGACCAAGTCGCGGCGGCGGCCTTCCAAGGCCGCCGAGTAGCGGCGCAGCACGTAAGCCTCGGTGAGGAGGCCAATGACGCGCCGGTCGGTGAAGGAATCGACCACGGCCAGCGCTTCTGCCTCGGCCCGGTCGAAGGCGAGGACGGCTTCCTTGACCGCCATGCCCGGCAGCAGCATGTCGTCGCGGTAGTGCAAGAAGTCCTTGATCGGGTCCTCGGGCCCGGGTTCGGCGGCGTGAGCGTCCGAAACCGAAATGAGCCCGACATAGCGGCGGGCCTCGTCGACGGCGATCACATAGGCCGTGGAGCTGAGCGGGAAAATCTCGCGCAATGCTCCGATGGTAGCGGTCGCGTTCACCGTCTGCACGTCCTGGCGCATCATCTTCTCGACGGTGAGCTCGCGCATCCAGCCGATGTCGGCGGCGCTGCGGATGGTCTCGCCGCGCAGATGGAAGCGCCAAGTGGCGAACGAATAGCCGAACACTTCGCGGGTCACCTGCGCCGAAATGATCACCGCGACGAGCACCGCCGTGGTCAGCCAGAGGTCGCCGGTCGTCTCCAGCGCGATGAAGGTCATGGTCAGCGGGCCGCCGATCACGGCGGCCGACAGCGCGCTCATGCCGATCACCGAATAGGCGTTAGGATCGAAATAGACCGTGGGCCAGATCATGGTGAGCCCGACGGCGAGCAGGTGCCCGCCAAGCGCGCCGATGAGCAGCGACGAGAAGAACAAACCGCCGCGGAATCCCGAGCCGAGCGAAGCGATCGACGCCAGGATCTTGAGCACGAACACGGCCGCAACGGTGCGCAGCGACAGATCGAGCATGCCGGCGACGCGCAACGCGCCGTGGCCCGACGACATGATCTGCGGCGATATGATCGCCATCAGCCCGACGCACAGGCCGCCGATCATGGTGCGCAGAAACGGCCGCAGCTTGATGCGCGCGAACATATTCTCGCTGATCGCCACGCCGCGCATCAGAATGATGCCCAAGATCGCCGCCAGCAGGCCGAGCGTCGCGGCGAGCACGAGATCGTGACCGGCGATGGTCATCTTCTCCGGGCCGACGACGCCGAGCTCGGCGGGCTCGAGCTGCCGCGCGACGAGAAAGCCCATCAGCGACGCGATGCCGACCGGCGCCAGGCCGTTCGGCGAATAGCTGCCGATGATCAGTTCGAAGCCGTAAAAGGCGCCGGCAAGCGGCGCGCCGAATGCGCCGGCGATGCCGGCGGCGGCGCCGCAGCCGACCAGGATGCGCAGGTCGCCGCGGCGCAGCCGAAACGCGTTGCCGATGCGCGAGGCGATGCCGCTGGCAAACTGCGTATAGCCGGCCTCCAGCCCGACCGAGGCGCCGACACCGCTCGACCACACCGTCTGCGCCGCCACGATGATGCTGCCCAATAGCGACATCCGACCGCCATGCAGCGCGTTGGCTTCGATCGGGTCGATTTCCCGCTCCGGCCGCCAACGTTTGATGATCTCGCTGGCCGCGCCCATCACCATGCCGCCGACCAGAGGCACGCAGACCGCGAGATAGGGATTGAGCGTGAGCCGCGCCGACAGCCGCTCGCCGTGCTCAAGATTGAAAAACAATTCGTGCAGCAGTTCGACCGACATCCCCATGGCAGCGACGACAATGCCCGCGATGATGCCGACCAGAGCCGCGAGCGCGACCAGACTCGATTCCCGCGCCCGGACAACGGCGCGCAGCCGTCGCGGGATTTCGAGCTGGGTCGCGATTCTAGCGATCAAGATGCTCACCGGCGGAAGCGATGGAATTTAGACTGGGCGGAGCGCCGGATGAGAACAGTCGAACTGCAGGGTTAATTTCCAGGCGAGAGACGGGCGAGACGTTGTGTCTCGCTGCCGCGTCGACGGTAGCCCCGAGACCCGACCCGTGGTTCTTGCCTTCGCACAGTGCCGTCGCCAGATCAGAGGATGGAACTGCAGCGGCCGCGACTCGTTCGCACTTCGGGCTTTGCCAGGAGCATCCCATGCGCCGCCCGTTTTCCACCATCATCGCAATTTCCGTCGCAACAATAGCTTCACTCGCCGGCGCCCCGTTGCTTGCGCAAACGGACGCCGGACTGCTCGAAGGTGCGGCCGCGTTTGGCGACTGGCACGCCGACCGCCCGGGAACGCGGCGGTTGATCAGAGCGCAAGATTTACCGGCGCCTGACCTTGCCAAATCCGCGCGCAATGTCGTTCGAACAGTGCAGCGGACCGACCAAAAGCCAATCGTCCCAAACGGCTTTGAAGTCAACCTATTTGCTTCCGGATTGTCGGGGCCGCGCATCATCCGCACTGCGCCCAACGGCGATGCGTTCGTCGCCGAGAGCGCCGCCGGCCGCATCCGCGTATTGCGGGGCGACGGCGCGGCGGCAAAGCAGTCGGCGGTATTCGCGTCCGGGCTGACTTATCCGTTCGGCATCGCGTTTTATCCGCCAGGACCCGATCCGCAATGGGTCTACGTCGGCGACACCGACGCCGTCGTCCGCTTTCCCTATCGCGACGGCGACACGACTGCGCGCGGCGCCGCCGAGACCGTCGTGCCGCATTTGCCGGTCGGCGGCCATCACACCCGCGATGTCGTATTCTCGCCGGATGGGAAAACAATGTACGTGTCGGTCGGCTCCGGATCCAACGATGCCGAAGATATGGACGGACTCAGCGGCGATGAGCTGCAACGCTTCGTTGCCAGTCATCCGCTCGGCGCCACCTGGGGCCGCGAGGCGGGCCGCGCCGACGTTCTCGCCTTCGACCCCGACGGCAAGAACGAGCGCATTTTTGCAACCGGTATCCGCAATTGCGTCGGCATGGCGATCGCGCCAGCGACCCATCATATGGTGTGGTGCTCGACCAATGAGCGCGACGGGCTCGGCGACGACGTGCCGCCGGACTACATCACGGGCGTGCGCCAAGGCGCATTCTACGGCTGGCCCTGGTACTATATCGGCGCCAACGAGGACCCGCGGCACAAAGGCGAGCGCCCCGACCTCAATAACAAAATCACGATCCCCGATGTGCTGCTGCAGGCCCATTCGGCGTCGCTTGGCATGACATTTTATGATGGCACGCAGTTTCCGCCCGCCTACCGCGGCGACGCTTTCGCCGCCGAGCACGGTTCGTGGAACCGGTCCAAGCGCACCGGCTACAAGATTATTCGCGTCATCGTGCACAACGGCGTTCCCACCGGCGAATACGACGATTTCGCCACCGGCTTCGTGATTAACGATTCGGAAGTCTGGGGCCGGCCCGTCGGCGTAACGGTCGCCAAGGACGGCGCCTTGCTAATCTCGGAGGACGCGAGCGGCACCATCTGGCGAATTTCCTATACGGGAAAGCCCGGACAAAACCGGTAATGTTCCAGACCGGAACCACGGCCCGGAACACCCGCCCGATCAATGCGTTGGTCCCGAAGAGCCCGGGGCTGGCGGCATTGCGATATGATTTCATACGCAGGCGACGCATTTCTACAGCGCGTTTTCAATCTTCAGATTGCTTCGGCTGGCCGCTCACGATCGTCGCCAGGCGAGCCGCCGCGCGGCGCTAGAGGGGCCGCGCGATCGGGGGTGATCGTCGAAACCGACGTCCCGGCGCGGCTTGATGCCTTGCCGTTCGGGCGATTTCATCTTCTCCTGATCGTGGCGCTGGGCATCACCTGGATTCTCGACGGCCTCGCAGTGACGCTCGCCGGAGCGCTCGCCGGCGAGCTCAAGGAACCGGCCGCCTTAGGCTTGAGCAACGCGCAGGTCGGGCTTGCTGGCAGCTGTTATCTGTGCGGCGCGGTCGCCGGCGCCTTTTTTTTCGGCTGGCTGACCGACCGTCCCGGCCGAAAAAAACTGTTCACCATCACGCTCGCGGTTTATCTGCTGGCGACCGCGGCTACGGGGTTGTCCCGGGACGCCAGGAGCTTCATTTTGTTCCGTATCCTCACCGGCGCCGGCATCGGCGGCGAGTACACTGCCATCAATTCGACAATCCAAGAGCTTATCCCGGCACGGTTCCGCGGCTGGACCGACCTTTTGATCAACGGCAGTTTCTGGGTCGGCGCGGCTCTTGGTGCGGGCGGATCCCTGGTATTGCTCAACCCCGCGCTCATCAATCCGGCGATCGGCTGGCGGCTCGCCTTCCTGATCGGCGCGACAATCGGAGTCGTGATTCTGATGATGCGACTTTGGATTCCGATTCTGTTCGGCATGCTGATCGATACCGGCTCGCAGGGCAGCGTCGCCGTCGGCGATCTCATCGGCGCGGCCCTGTTGCTCGGCGCCGCGGCAGCCGAAGCTTTGTGGGGCGTGGCGGCCGAACGCGAGTCGCTGGAAACGGTGGCCAAGCCGCTTGCGTTCGTCGAGTGAAAAACAGATATCGGACCTGACAGCGATGGGCTTGGCGCAAATGGACTTTGGGCAGATGGGTTTGGCAATCTCCGATCTCGACATGGAATGCGCGGACACGACGCTCGTTCCCGACTTGCGTCAATGCGCGATCCTGCTCGACATCGACGGCACGATTCTCGATCTCGCTCCCTCGCCGCAGCAGGTCTGGGTGCCGACCGGGCTGCGGCAGACGCTGGCGCGGCTCGAGGCTTTGACCGGCGGCGCCTTGGCGCTGGTCTCCGGCCGTCCGCTTCATGACATCGACTTGATTTTTTCGCCTCTGCAGCTTGCCGCCATCGGCGGCCACGGCGCGGAACTGCGCGCCCTGCCGAACGCCGAACCGGTGCTGCGAGCAAAGCCGTTGAGCGCCGCGTTGAAACGGCAACTCGCTGGTATTGCCGAACTCGGCCCCGGCATCCTTGCCGAGGACAAAGGCTATTCGCTGGCGCTGCACTATCGGCTCACCCCCGAGAAGGGCAGCGCGGTGCGCGCCGCGGTGGAGAAGATTTGCGCCGCGCAGCCGCCGGGTGCGGTGGAGATATTGCCGGGCAAACTCGTCGTCGAGATCAAGCCGACCGGCATCAACAAGGCCGATGCGGTCTGCGAATTGATGAATCGTGCGCCGTTCGCCGACCGCAATCCGATCTTCATCGGCGACGACTTAACCGACGAGCCGGTGTTCGGCGTCATCGCGAAATTCGGCGGCCTGGGCTTCTCCGTCGGCCGAGTGATGCCGGAGATCAACGGCCATTTCGATAGACCCGAATCGGTTCGCGCGTGGCTTGCGCGCATTGCCAGTCCCAGCCAGAGCACGGCGCAATGAACGAATATCGGGTCGATGCCGCGGTCATCGGCGACGGCCGCGCCAGCGCCGCATCGCGCGGCGTAACGCCGGAGCCACGCGGCGCAATCGATCATGGCCTCGATCTCGGCATCATCGGCAACGGCCGGCTCGCCGCATTGATCGACCCGTGGTCGCGGATCGTGTGGTGGTGCTATCCGCGCTTCGATGGCGACCCGATCTTCTGCCGGCTGGTGGCGGGGCGCGAGGAAAAGGGCTTCTCCGACATCGTGCTCGAGGACATGGTGGACTATCAGTCCGAATATGTCCGCAACAGCGCGATCATCTGCACCGTGCTCACCGATCGGCACGGCGGCAAAGTCAAGATCACCGATTTCGCGCCGCGCTTTCGCCAGTTCGGCCGCGTGTTCCGGCCGCCGCAGCTGTTTCGCATCGTCGAGCCGCTGGCCGGACTCCCGCGCATCGCGGTGCGGATGCGGCCGACCTACGACTACGGCAAACCGATTCCGCAGCGTTCGCTGGGCAGCAATCACATCCGCTATGCCGGCGACGGCACCGCCATTCGTCTCACCACCGACGCGCCGCTGTCGATGATCGACGGCGAGGCGCCGTTCGTGCTGACCCGGCCGCTGCACATGGTATTCGGTCCCGACGAACCATTTACCGGCGACTTGCAAAAGACCTGCCGCGATTTCCTCGAACGCACCCACGACTACTGGATGGAATGGGTGCGCCGGCTGTCGATCTCCTACGATTGGCAGGAAGCGATCATCCGTGCCGCCATCACGCTGAAACTCTCCAATTTCGACGAGACCGGCGGCATCATCGCCGCGCACACCACGTCGATTCCGGAGGCGCCCCACAGCGGCCGCACCTGGGACTATCGCTACTGCTGGCTGCGTGACGCTTATTTCGTGGTCCAGGCGCTCAACCGCATCGGCGCCACACGCACCATGGAAGAGTTCATCTCGTTTACGCTGTCGATCGCGGCCAAGCCGGATCAGGAGCTGCGCCCGCTCTACAGCGTGGTGCCGAACACGATCATCGATGAGCGCGTTGCGCCCGAGCTCGAAGGCTATCGCGGAGACGGACCGGTGCGGATCGGCAATGCCGCCGCCGGGCAGGTGCAGAACGACACCTATGGCAGCGTCATCCTCGCCGCCATGCCGATGTTTTTCGATCGCCGGCTGCCGCGGCCCGGCGACGAAGGCCTGTTTCACCTGCTGGAATCGCTCGGCCATCGCGCCGCGTCGAAGGCGCTCGAGCCGGACGCAGGCATCTGGGAATATCGCGGCCGCCAGCGCATCCACACCCATTCGGCGGCGATGTGCTGGGCCGGCTGCCAGCGGCTCGCCGCCATCGCCACGCGGATCGGGCTGGACGGCCGCGCCAAATATTGGAACGCTCTCGCCGAGCCGATCCACGCCGCGCTGCTCGAGGGCGCATGGAATCAAAAACGCGGCGCGTTCACCGCGGCGTTCGGTTCGGACGATCTCGACGCCAGCGTGCTGCTGTTGCCCGATCTCGG
>JASHOX010000184.1 GCA_030038415.1 Xanthobacteraceae bacterium | reverse complement strand
AACCTTGCAGTGGCCGGCGCCGAACATCTTGGCGATGGCGCAATGGAATGGTGATTATGGCACGCCCGATCGCGCCGCTGCCGTCAAGAATTTCCTGATTGCGGCGAGCGGCGGAGCCTTCGCCGCGCTGATACCGGTTGGCGAGGCTTCGCTCGACGGCACGTTCGGCTCGCCCAATCCAACGCAAGCAGGCGTCGTCGCCGCGCTGGCGCGCCTTTACAGCAAGCAGCAATCCGCCGAGAACCTCGAAAAGTCGGATCGCGTCTATCGAGAGGCTCTGGACAAAGCGTCGCCGGAGCAGCGCGCGCAATTGGATCGGCTCGGCGATCTACTCGGTCAGGTCGCGCCGTCCGGATCGGAAGCAAGTGCGGCCGCTGAACCGGCGTTGTCCAATCCTTGATGGATGACTGCATCCCTGGCCGCACCGTTAGGCTCCGCTCTCACGCAGAGTCCAAAGAACTATTCATTCCGCGCGCTAGCTCATCCCCAGACCGTTCCGCTAAACTCGGGTGAGCTCTGAAGTGTCCGCTTTGGCGCGCATTGCGGACCTAAGTCAGACGTCGCGCGATGTTCGCTAAGTGCCATGTAGCCGAGTTGAAAGCATGGTACGAGTAGGCCTGTACTTCGGTAAAAATTCTGTTCTGATGAATCTTCAGACCAGCTACGGTCACATGAGAAAATAGGCCCAGGCGTCACTTAGGGAAATCGAAGCCAGCGGTCCTGCTACAACGCCGTCCGCACGGGCTCGCGGCCGAGACAGTCATCGGCGTTTGGGGGATGCGGAAGATTGCTAAGCCTTCGCTGACCGGGTTGCGCCGAACCGCGGTCGAAAGGAGAGCTCTTCTTCACCTTGCCAGCGCACTCTGGCGGCTATGTCGTGCTACCGCGACAGAAACGGGTCTATTCGTACGATCGCTGCGGGAACCTAACCATGCGCGAGGACGATCTGCCGGCTCACCTCGCAGGCAGGGTCGCCTTCAATGCGAGTCAGCCATAGAAAAAAGCTGTTGTGGTCTACTGGGTTAACGGACCGACAACCGGCGCTCAACAACAGCAATAAGCTCTGAATATCTTGGATCGTTGACGACTGATTTAGCTAAATTGATCTTAAGGTCCAACGCTCACCATTGGCAGCAATTTACCCGATGGCAAGCTACTTGAGGTAAGCTTGTCATTACTTGTGGCCCCGAGGTGCCGCGTTCGGCACCACATATCGTCAAGTTTTTGCCATGGCGAGCGATGATATTGCGGTCGGCGGGGGCACAATCCGAGATGCGATAGCTGCAGGCCCACCGGCGTTCTGGGTGATCCGCAGGCCTCAACGACCTGGCGCGTATTGCTTCACCGGACACGATCATCTAGGAATCTATCGTTTTAGGCGGGGGTGTAGGGGTGTCTGAAATACCTGAAGCGCCGACTCCGCCGCCATCGGGATTGACGGCGCTCGTGCTTTTGCTGCGGATCCACGGCATCGCTGCCGACGCCGAACAGATCCGCCATCGCTACGGGGCCGAAATCGGCCTTCCCGAAATGCTCCGCTGCGCCAAGGACTTCGGGCTTAAGGCCGGCACGTATGAATCCAAATGGCAGCGGCTATCCAAGACGCCATTGCCGGGCATCGCGACGTTGCGGGACGGCGGCTATCTCCTCCTCGGCAAGGCCAGCGACGAAAAGATCATTGTCCAAGATCCGTTGTCGCCGCGACCGGTGCTCATGTCGCGCGCCGAATTCGAGGCGGTTTGGGATGGCCGTCTTGTGCTGATGGCGGGTCGTGCTGGGCTGACGGACCTTGCTCGCCGCTTCGACATCAGCTGGTTCCTCGGCGCCATCCACAAGTATCGTCGCCTTCTTGGCGAGGTCCTGGTCGCCTCGTTCTTCCTGCAGCTCTTCGCGCTCGTTTCGCCGCTGTTCTTCCAGGTCGTCATCGACAAGGTGCTGGTCAATCGCACCTTGAGCACACTCGATGTGTTGGTCATTGGGCTCGTCACCATTGCTCTTTTCGAAGCGATACTCGGGATCCTGCGTACGTACTTGTTTTCGCACACGACGAACCGCATCGATGTCGAACTCGGCGCTCGTCTATTCCGCCATCTGGTGGCGCTGCCGCTTGCCTACTTCCAAGCCCGGCGCGTCGGCGATTCCGTGGCCCGCGTGCGCGAGCTCGAAAATATCCGCAATTTCTTGACCAGCTCCGCGCTGACGCTGGCGATAGATTTGTTCTTCACCTTCATTTTCTTGGTGGTGATGTTCATCTATTCGCCACTGCTCACCTTTATCGTGGTTGGTTCATTTCCGTTCTATATCGGCATCTCAGCGGCTGCGACGCCGCTGTTCCGCAAACGACTTGATGACAAGTTCGCGCGTGGCGCCGAGAACCAGGCTTTTCTGGTCGAGAGTGTCACCGGCGTCGAGACGCTCAAATCCATGGCGGTCGAGCCGCAAATGCAGCGCCGCTGGGAAGAGCAACTGGCCGGCTATGTCGCGGCGAGTTTTCGCGTCCTCAGCCTCAGCAACACGGCGAGTCAGAGCGTCCAATTCATCAGCAAGCTGGTCACCGCCGCGGTTTTATTTTTTGGCGCCAGACTGGTGATCGATGGCACGCTGACGATCGGCGAGTTGGTCGCCTTCAATATCCTTGCCGGGCGTGTGAGTACGCCTGTGCTGAGACTGGCGCAAATGTGGCAGGATTTCCATCAAGCCCGTCTCTCGGTGGCGCGGCTCGGCGACATTCTCAATGCGCAGCCCGAGCCGAACGTCAGTACAGGCCGCACGGCGTTGCCGGCTATCCGTGGCGACGTCGTTTTCGACCATGTCACCTTTCGCTACCGCATTGACGGACCAGAGGTGCTGCACGACGTCAGTTTCGACGTGCCAGCCGGTCAGGTTGTAGGAATTGTCGGTCCATCTGGCTCTGGCAAAAGCACACTCGCCAAGCTTGTCCAACGGCTCTACGTTCCGGAGAGCGGACGTGTGCTCGTCGATGGCGTCGATCTCGCTATGGTGGATACCACCTGGTTACGTCGCCAGTTGGGCTGTGTGTTGCAGGAAAATATTCTTTTCAATCGCTCGATTCGCGATAACATCGCGCTAGCCGAGCCCGGCATGCCGATCGAGCGCATCATTGCTGCGGCTACGCTCGCTGGCGCTCATGAGTTCATCCTGGAGCTTCCGGAGGGCTACGACACCATCGTCGGCGAACGCGGCAGCACCCTTTCGGGAGGTCAGCGCCAGCGGATTGCGATTGCGCGTGCATTGTTGTGCGAGCCTCGTATCTTGATCTTCGACGAGGCAACAAGCGCGCTCGATTATGAAAGCGAGCGGATCATTCAACAGAATATGGCGCATATCGCCAAGGGTCGTACGGTCTTCATCGTCGCCCATCGCTTGTCTACGGTCCGCTTTGCGGACCGTATCCTGACGCTCGACCACGGACGTCTCATCGAAGACGGCACACACGACGAACTCTTGCGCCGGGGCGGGCGCTACGCGACACTCTACCGACTGCAGAGCGGCATCCATGAAATCCGCTAGGGCTGCGTTCGCAGCCACCAAGAATATTATCTCGTTTCCATCGCGATTGACGCAACGCGAACAGGACGAGCGTGCCTTCCTGCCTGCGGCGTTGGAGATCGTTGAGACGCCACCGTCGCCGATCGGTCGCGCGATCGGCGCCACACTTGTTGCGATTTTCAGTCTCGCCCTGCTTTGGGCGAGTTTCGGGCATGTCGATATCGTCGCGTCCGCCACCGGAGAGATCGTCCCCAGTGGTCGCGTCAAGGTAATACAGCCATTGGAGATTGGCGCGGTCCGCACCATCGATGTTCGCGATGGCCAAAGCGTCAAAGCCGGTGACGTCCTGATCGAGCTCGATCCGACGATGACGGAGGCGGACCAGCAGCATATCACGAGCGATCTCATCGCTGCGCAGTTGGACGTTGCGCGGTTGCGTGCCGAGCTGGGCGACAGCGATAATCCGGAAAATGCGTTCAGGCCGCCAACGGGCGCGAGCGCGGATCTCATCGCCATGGAGCGTAAATTCCTGCTCCAACAAACAGACGAATACCGGGCCAAGCTTGCCTCGCTAGATAGTCAGCGGGCGGAGAAGGCCGCCGAGCGCGATACAATCGCCGCCTTGATCGACAAGCTGGAAGCCGATGAACCAATTATCGACCAGCGCTTGGAAATCCGGAAAACGCTTACCGACGAGAAACTCGGATCCAAACTCACCTACCTGGAAACGCTGCAGCAGCTGACGGAAAATCAAAAGGATATTCTCGTTCAGAAAAGCCGATTTGCCGAAGCAAACGCCGCGGTGGCCGCGATTACGGCCGCTCGCGCGCAGGCGGTCGCTGAATTTCATCGCAATTTGTTCAGTGATCTGGCGGAAGCCGAGCGCAAGGCGGCCGGCTTGAGCAGTGATCTCGAAAAGGCGAAGGAACGGACGAAGCGGCAGATTTTGACTGCTCCGGTCGATGGCGTTGTGCAGCAACTGGCCGTTCATACTGTGGGCGGCGTGGTGACTCCAGCACAACAGCTAGCAGTGGTTGTACCCTCAGATGCGTCGCTTGAGGTCGAGGCTAAGGTGTCGAACCGGGATATCGGCTTTGTCCACGTTGGCCAGCAGGCGGAGATCAAGGTCGATACGTTCAACTTCACCCGTTACGGACTGCTAAACGGCAAAGTGTTGAGCGTGTCTAAGGACGCAATCGTCCGCGATGTGCCGTCTGACCCGAAGAAAGACAATGCAGATGGTGCGGAGAACGCCAGCAGCGAGCCGAAAGGTCAAGAACTCAGTTATGCCGCGCGCGTTTCACTTGATCGCACGCAGATTCAAGTAGATGGTGGCGTTGCCAATCTGGCGCCGGGTATGGCAGTCACCGTGGAGATAAAGACCGGCTCGCGTTCGGTGATTTCCTATCTCCTGTCTCCTTTGTTGCGCTATGCGCATGATAGCATGCACGAGCGCTAAGAGGTTGAGACTGCCAAAGCTGAGCGGTATTTGCCGCTCATGCAAATCGATCCTCGCAGTGGCGCATTCTAGAATCTATAGGGTGCTCGGGCAGCGTTTGGCGAAAGAACTTGCCGAGCTTTGTCCTGGACCGTCTCAGCAGTTACGAAGCGAGGCTTTCGCATCAAGTCAATCAAGTTTTGGTTGTACGCGACGCGTTGGGCCGCCGCAAAGCCCAGGAAAACGGACGCCTATTCGTAGACGCAAACTACGAGTTCGCGCGGTCTTGCTCAGGGGCGTCCAGGCTCAAGCGACTTTGGCGCGTTGAAGTGCTGGTCTTCTTCCGGGCGAGGATCGAATTTCGCCAAAGTGCCTGAACCGACACATTTGAGCTTCGCGGTATAGTGTGCGCAGTAGCGCGATCCCTCGAACAATGCACGTGAGCATGCACGAGCGTGGGCCATTATATGTCGCCGTCCCATCTTTCTGTAATGCA
>JASHOX010000183.1 GCA_030038415.1 Xanthobacteraceae bacterium | reverse complement strand
CCGGCCTGCACGAAGTGCCCGTCGTCATCATCGACGCGACCGACGATGAGGCGCTGCAGCTCGCCATCATCGAGAACGTACAGCGCGCCAATCTCAATCCACTCGAAGAAGCGGAAGGTTATCGCGCGCTGATCCGCGACTTCAGCCACAGCCAGGAGGACGTCGCCCGCCTTGTCGGGAAAAGCCGCAGCTATGTGACGAACATGCTGCGGCTGCAGACGCTACCCGACCGGGTCAAGGAGCATGTCCAGGCCGGCCGCCTCGACGCCGGCCACGCCCGCGCTTTGGTGGGTCACCACGATGCGGAGCGGCTCGCCGACGAGATCGTCGCGGGCGGGCTCAATGTGCGCCAGGTCGAAGCGCTGGCCCGCGAAACCGGCAAAAAAGCCAACGGTCACCGCAACGGCCGCAAATCGCTCGCTCGGGCCGAAAAAAACGCCAACTTGGTTGCGCTGGAAAAGCGCATCTCGGATGCCCTCGGCCTGGTGGTGAGCATCAACGACCGCGGTCGCGGCGGCGTGCTCTCGATCCGCTATCGCAACCTCGATCAGCTCGACGACGTGCTGCGCCGACTGGAAAAAAAGCGCTGAGCCAAAACCAACACGCCGGTCCTGTTTTGGTGGAGCATGATTTTTCGGAAAACCGGTTTCCGCTTTCCCAGATCATGCTCTAGCCGCGCGTCTGCCACGCCGTCTTGAACGCCTTGCGTTTCGCCGGGTCGTAGAGGCTCGGATAATCATAAGTCAGCGGCTTCGATGGCTCGACATGCAACGTGGCGAAAACCGGGCCGTCCTGTTCGAGGACGTGGGCCACTTGCTGACCAAAAACGTCGAGATCGGTGAAATCGTACACCGCGGCGTAGCCCGCCGCGCGCGCCAGGCCGGCGAAATCCACTTTCGGCAACGGAATGGGATGGCCGCCATTGGCTTCGTAGGTCTCATTCTGCGCGACCAAGTGCACGAGGTTCTTCGGGGCGACCGCGGCGATGGTGACCAAGCTGCCGAGATTCATCAACAGCGAGCCGTCGCCCTGCAGAACGATGACGCGCCGGTCGGGCCGACCGAGCGCCAAGCCGAGCCCATGCGACGAATCGAGACCCATTGCGCCGATCGAGGTGTAGTTCAGCGCACGCGGCGAGGCGGCGACCCAATCCACTGCCGAGCTATAGGTGGCGACGACCGCCTCATCGCTGATGTGCCGAGCGAGCACGCGAAAGCATTCATCGCGCTTCATCATGTCGGGCTCCGCCCGATCAGGAAAGCGACCGGCGCTGGTTCGCCGTACGCCCTCTCGATTGCCGGCTGAATTTTTGCGACGTCGGCGTCGGCGCTGATGAGATGATGGGCGATGCCCATGTCGTCGAGAATCGGCTCCATGATGCGCACGCCGTAACGCGACGAGGCGCGGGGCGTGCGCTCCGGCTCGTGCTGCAACAGCCCGACCATCATGCAGATCGGCTGCTTGTACTCGACGGCGATGCCGCGAATGGCGTTGATCGAGTCCAGAAAGCCGGTGTGCTGGATCAGGATGAGTGCGCGCTTGTCGCAATAGGACAGGCCGGAGGCGATGCCGATGCATTCGTCCTCCTTGCAGACGCGGATGAGCCGCAGGTCTTTGTCGTGCGCAATTGGCTCCAGCAATCCGGAGCTGGTGGTGATGTCGGGCACCGAGAGCACATATTCGATCGCGCTCGCCTTTATGGCGGCGATGATCCGCGCCCCGCTGAGCAAAACTCGATCGTTACCGGCACTCGCCACAAGCGCGCCCCTCTCGGTGTCCTTCCTGCAAAGCGTAAACTGGAACGCGCCCAGCAAAAAGCCGGCGCGAGGCCGGCTTTTCCAAATCGACTGTCGGGCGGATCAGCCGTGATGATGGTGGGGTTTGGGTGCCGGCGTCCCGTCCGTCCACGGATCGTGCGGTAGGATCGCATCGACGATATAGCCGCCGATGAACGGCACAATGCAGTCGCCGACACCGTCGTACATCTCCCGCGGCGTCAGCGGGCGGTTGAGCGCGATTGTTCCGACAATCGGATAGACCACGGCGCAGGCATAGGATGTGACGCCCCAGGCCGTGCCATAGCTGACGTGGCGGACGGCCGGATAGCCGCGCTTCCTGGTTATCGCGTAATCGGCGGCACCGGCGCCGGCGCCGACGACAACGCCGCTCCAAAACAGCCGGGGATCTTGGCCGCGTGTCAGCCATGCCCAGAACGTATTCCAATTGTTATCCTGTGCCCGCGCAGCCTGTGGCAGCAGCCCAAGCGCAAAAACCACCGCCAGCACGGCGACCATCGTCCGTTTCATTATGGTGACTCCCCCTCCATACCTGCGCCCAAAACGGCGCAGCATGGTTAACGCATATCGTGAATGCGTCGGGGGCGACTGTCGAGACAGCGGAACCCGGGACTGCACGATTCCAGGAGGCTGTGCCTATTTGGCAACGACTTATCCCCAGGCCCCAAGGCGATCCATTGGCGGATGCGGGCGCGCCGAAGCCTATTCGGCAGCAGTGCGGCCCGCGCCACCCGACCCGAAGCGCTGTTCGATGTAGTCAACAACGATTCTCTGGAAGTCGGCGGCGAGCGTTGGGCCGCGCAGCGTCATGGCCTTTTTGCCGTCGATAAACACGGGGGCGGTCGGTTGCTCGCCAGTACCCGGTAGAGAAATACCGATATCGGCGTGCTTGGACTCGCCTGGCCCGTTGACGATGCAGCCCATGACCGCGACGTTGAGTCCTTCGACGCCGGGGTAGCGCGTCTTCCACTCCGGCATCGAGTCGCGGATAAAGCCCTGGATGCTGGCAGCGAGCTCCTGAAAGGTGGTGGAGGTCGTCCGTCCGCAGCCCGGACAAGCGGCGACCAGCGGCACGAAAGTGCGCAGCCCGACCGTCTGCAACAATTCCTGCGCGACTTTGACTTCCAGCGTGCGGTCGCCGTTCGGCTCTGGCGTGAGCGAGATACGGATGGTGTCGCCGATACCCTGCTGCAGCAACACGCCCATCGCGGCCGATGAAGCGACGATGCCCTTCGAGCCCATGCCGGCCTCGGTGAGGCCGAGATGCAGCGCATAATTCGACCGCCGCGCTAGCTCCCCGTAAACGCCGATCAAGTCCTGCACCGCCGATACCTTGGCCGAGAGGATGATCTTGGAACGCGGCAGGCCGATCTCTTCGGCGCGCTCCGCCGAGAGCAGCGCCGATTGCACCATGGCCTCGCGGGTCACGTCGCGGGCATCCACCGGGTGGTTGGATCGCGAATTTTCATCCATCAGGTGGGTGAGGAGCTCCTGATCGAGCGAGCCCCAATTGGCGCCGATCCGCACCGGCTTGTCGTGGCGGATCGCAGTTTCGACGATGGCGCCAAATTGCCGGTCCTTCTTTTCTTTGAAGCCGACATTGCCGGGATTGATGCGGTATTTGTCCAGCGCCTCGGCGCAGGCGGGATGATCGGCCAGGAGCTTGTGGCCGATATAGTGGAAGTCGCCGACGATCGGCACGTCGACGTTCATCTTGAGGAGCTGTTCCTTGATGTGCGGAACGGCGGCGGCCGCCTCGTCGCGGTCGACGGTAATCCGCACGATCTCCGAGCCGGCGCGCGCCAGCGCCGCCACCTGTTTCGCGGTCGCCGCGGCGTCGGCGGTATCGGTGTTGGTCATCGACTGCACCACAACGGGTGCGCCACCGCCGACGGTCACCTTGCCGACCTTCACGGCAACGGTCCGATGCCTCTCGGCCGGGCCAGAAAACTCCATCATAGCCAAGTCCTTACAGCGACGATGCTTCAGTTAGATGACCCTCGGAATCCCTGCGGGCAACGAGGGCTGACCCCGCTCATATAGCGTCATCGGGGCCGGTTGACGAGGAGGAGGCCGGCGGCCACCGACGCCGCCGCGACGGCAAAAGCCGGCGTCAGCGGCTCGTCGAGCACAATGTGACCGGCCGCCACGCCGAACAATGGGGCCAGGAAAGTAAAGACCGACAGCCGGGCGGCTGAATAGCGCACCACCAGCGCGAACCAGACCGCAAATGTGACACTCACGACCCAGACGGTCTGGTAGGCGAAGGCGCCGAGCGCCAGCGGCGAGGGCACGGAGTCGATGTGCTCGCCAAACACCAGCGCGCCGGCGGCAAGCAGCGGCGCCGAAACCACGAGCTGGTAGAGCAGGGTTTTCTCGGCGCTGATCCGATTGAGCGAGGTGACTTTGATGACCAGCGTCGTCGCCGCCCAGGCCGCGGCGGCGCCGGTCAACATCAGGTCGCCGAGCGCCTGGTGCGGACTGATCGCGGGCGTCGGCAAGCCAAAGGCGATGGCGATGCCGATAAAGGACAACAGCAAACCAAGCCATTGTGAAAGTCGGAAATGATCGCCAGGCACCAGCCAGCGCGAGCCGATCACGACAAAGAATGGCGCCAGATAGAGAAACAGCGTGCCGCGCGTCACCGTCGTCCAAACCAGGCCGCGATAGATCAGCAGGAATTCAAAGGCAAAGAGTACCCCCGCCAAAACGCCGGCACCGAGCGTACCGTCGCGCCGGAACAGCGGTATGCCACGCACCTGTGCCCACAGCCCGACCAGCACCGCTGCGATGACCGAGCGCGAGGCCGATTGGATCAGCGGCGGGATGTCGTGAATCGCAAGCTTGATCGCGACATTGTTGAAGCCCCAGCTTAGGCACAGCCCGATCGTCACCGCGACAGCGAACGCATCGAGCGGACGGGACGACGGAGAAGCTGGCACGGTCACGCGTTTCAATGCCGCGACGTCATCGCTTGCGGCAATGCGAGCAGATGCCTGCGATTTCGATCAACGGACTCCTGGGCGAAAATCCTGCGGCGCGCGAGGATGCCTTCAGCGCCTCCGCGGCGGCGCCGCCGGGCGCTTCGCCGACCGCGCCGCAACTTTCGCAAATCAGAAAGACGACCAGATCGTCGCCGCCGTGATTATGCACGCAAGCGACGTAAGCGTTGCGGCTCTCGATGCGATGGACAAGGCCGTTCTCGCGGAGGAAATCGAGCGCGCGATAGATGGTGATCGGCGCTGGGCGGGTTTTTTGCGCCAGACGATCGATGATCTCATAGGCGCCGAGCGGCTTATGGCTCGACAGCAAAGCTTGCAGAACCTGACGTCGCATCGGCGTTAGGCGCTGGGCGCGCGCCGCACACTGCGCCTCGGCATGGGCAATCGCCGCGCTGGCGCAACGTTCATGATCATGGTCGGGCGACGGGAAAATCGCTCGTAATGCGTTGGTCATGGCGCAGTCATACTCGACGCAGTCGTAGTCGCAGCCTGCCGGCCCGACCGGGAACTGTAGCGGATCGTAGCGGATCGCGAAAACGTGACGCAGCCCCCGATTTTAATGTTGCGCCGCAGCAAGAAGCGCCGCACATTCCCGCCGTTTCGCAACCGTCCGTCATTTGTTCGGGCGTTCTTTTGCCAAGCGCCCTCCTAAATTGGGGATTGTCATGCTGAAAGGAAAGTCCGCGCTAGTGACCGGTTCGACGTCGGGCATCGGTCTCGCTATGGCCCGTGCGCTGGCGGCGCAGGGCGCCAACATCACCATCAACGGCTTCGGCGACAAGGCCGCGATCGAAAAGGAGCGCGCCGGCATCGAGAAAGATTTCAAGGTCAAGGCGATCTATTCCGGCGCCGACATGACCAAGCCGGCCGAGATCGCCGACATGGTGCACACCAGCGAAAAGACCTTCGGCTCGCTCGACGTGCTCGTCAATAATGCCGGCATTCAATACGTCGCTCCGATCGAGGAATTTCCGATCGAGAAGTGGGACCAAATCATCGCGATCGGTCTGTCGGCGGCGTTCCACGCCATGCGTGCCGCGGTCCCCGGCATGAAATCGCGCAAATGGGGCCGCATCATCAATACCGCTTCGGCGCATTCGCTGGTCGCTTCGCCGTTTAAGTGCGCGTATGTTTCCGCCAAGCACGGACTTGCCGGCTTATCGAAAACCGTCGCGCTTGAAACGGCCACATTCGGCGTCACCTGCAACTGCATCAGCCCAGGCTACGTCTGGACGCCGCTGGTTGAGAAGCAGATTCCCGACACCGCCAAGGCACGCGGCATAACCGAGGAGCAGGTCAAGCGGGATGTGATCCTGGCGGCGCAGCCGACCAAGGAATTCGTGACCGTCGATGAAGTCGCGAGCCTCGCGGTCTATCTCTGTTCGGATGCGGCGAAGGCCATCACGGGTGCTAACCTTTCGATCGACGGCGGCTGGACGGCCGAATAAGCGAGGCATGAGCAACATACTCAATGCGCTGCTGCCGGGCCGAGCGGCAGCAAAAGCCGCCGCGCCGAAAACCAAACGCATCAATCTCGCGCTGCAGGGTGGCGGCGCGCACGGCGCCTTCACCTGGGGCGTGCTGGAACAGCTCTTGTGCGACGAGCGGCTGTCGATCGAGGGCATTTCCGGCACCTCGGCTGGCGCGGTCAATGCGGTCATGTTGGCTGATGGCCTGCTGCGCGGCGGCCGCGAAGAGGCGCAAAAGCGGCTGGCCGATTTCTGGCGTTCGGCATCGAGCACCGGCAATCTGCCGGCGCTGCAGCGGGCGGTCATGGAGCGGTTGCTGTCGTTCACGCCGCTAGAGGGCAGCCCGGTACAGGCCTGGTTCAACACGCTGTCGCGCTATTTTTCCCCGTATGACGCCAATCCGCTCAACATCAATCCGCTCAAGGAGCTGATCGAGCGTTTCGTCGATTTCGAGAAGCTGCGTTCGAGCGATGATTTGAAACTGTTCATTTCGGCGACCAATGTGCAGACCGGCCGCGTGCGCGTTTTCCCGCGCGAGAAGATCACGGCGGAAGCGGTCATGGCGTCGGCTTGCCTGCCGACCATTTTCCGCGCTGTCGAAATCGACGGTGTGCCCTATTGGGACGGCGGCTATCTCGGCAATCCGGTGATCTTTCCCTTTTTTCGCACCACCACGACCGAGGACGTGCTGGTGGTACAGATCAATCCGCTGGTGCGGCAGGCGACGCCGATGTCGTCCAGCGAGATCATGAACCGCATCAATGAGATCACCTTCAATTCCTCGCTTATCGGCGAGTATCGCGCCATCGACTTCGTCGCCAGGCTGATCGATCAAGGCAGGCTGCCGCGCGGCACCGGGCCAGGGCAGTACCGCCGCATCAATGTTCATCGCATCTTGCTCGACCGTTTCGGCACCCATTTCGACGCCTTCAGCAAGCTTTCGACCGACTACGATTTTTTCGATATGCTGCATGTCAGTGGCAAGCGCGCGGCTCGGCGGTTCCTCGACGAGCATTTTGACGACATCGGCGTGAAGTCCACGGTCGACTTGCGGGCCGAGGCTCAAGCCGAGTGGGCCTGATCGGCCCGGTGCCTCGCTGATCGCGCCCGCCAGTGGCAGGCACGGCAATTCCCTTGAGTCCTTGGAATGACAAAGCTGCAAAGCTGCCCTGCAGACTTTTCCGTGTTATATTTTCATAAGGTCACTTATATTGTGCTGCATCAATTAATCGAGGCATCCCATGCTCCCCCGCTCGCTCAACAGGGAATTCGCCTTTTCACTCAATGACGTAGCACGCATGCTCCGCACCTATGCGGATCATAAGGCGAGCCAATTCGGTATTACCCGCGCCCAATGGGTTGTCCTGGTCCGCCTCGACCGGTTTGAGGGGCTCAAACAGTCCGAACTCGCTGAGATGCTTGACCTTCAACCGATCACACTAACTCGGCTCCTCGACCGGCTTTGCGAAAGTGGCCTGATCGAGCGTCGGTCAGATCCGAACGATCGCCGCGCCAAGCGGCTTTATCTGACAGCGCAGGCCCGGCCGCTACTGGAGCGCCTTGGCGATCTTGGCGACGAGTTGATGACAACGGCGCTTGCCGGTGTCGATCGCGAGGCCGTCGAACGGATGGTTGCCCAGCTCGGCATCGTCAAGGAAAACCTCCGTCACGCGATCCAGAACAAGACTGCTCCCAACGCTGTGGGAGAGCAGCGCTATGGCTGAGCGCGCCCTCAAATCCGTCGCGCCTGAACGCGGCGAAGCGCCAGACGTGCGTGAAATTCCGACAGCCATACCGGCGTCGCGCCCGTCGGATGGAGCGCCAACGCCGGCCAAAAGGAAAGCGCGGACGCTGGATCGGCGCGGCGGAGTGCGGTGGGGCCTGTTTGCACTGCTGCCGCTCGTACTTGTCATCGGCGTGTATTGGTACGCCACGGGCGGCAAGGTGATGTCGACGGACGACGCCTATGTGGACACCCAGAAGGTCGGCATCTCGACCGATGTTGCCGGCATCGTCCAAGCCGTCAATGTCACGGACAATGAGCGTGTTAACGCCGGCCAAGTGCTCTACCGGCTCGATCCGCGGCAGTATCAGATCGCGCTCGACAATGCCAAAGCAAACCTGGCGCAAACCGCGCTGAACATCGATGCCATGAAGCAGGACTACAAACGCATGCTCAGCGACGTCGCCGCACAGCAGGCGCAGGTCATTCTGGACCAGACCAACTATGCGCGCGACGCAGTCCTGCTGCACAGCGGCACCGTATCCCAGGCTATCTACGATCAGGCGCAATCGACGCTCGACACCGACAAGAACAAGCTCGAATCCTTGCGTCAGCAGGCGCAAGTGCAATTGGCTCGGCTTGACGGTAACGCCGATATCCCCGCCACTCAGCACCCGCAATATCTGCAGGCCCAAGCCCAGGTCGACGAGGCGCAGCGCCAACTCGATCACACTGTCATTGTCGCGCCGTTTGCCGGCCGGGTCACTGATGTTTCGGCGATCGCCCCCGGAAAATATCTCGCCGCTTCGACAACGGCTTTCTATCTCGTCGATACCGACCACGCCTGGATTGAAGCCAATCCGAAAGAGACCGAGCTGACTTATGTGCGGCCCGGCCAGCAGGTGACCGTGACCGTCGATGCCTATCCCGATGTCACCTGGCACGGCACGGTTGAAAGCATCAGTCCGGCGGCGGCGCAGGAATTCTCACTGCTGCCGGCGCAAAACACCAGCGGCAATTGGGTGAAGGTCGTCCAGCGCGTGCCGATGCGGGTGCGCGTCGACGCTACCGAACAAAACAAACCGCCGCTGCGCGCCGGCATGAGTGCCGTGATCGACGTCGATACCGGTCACGCTCGGGGCCTTCCGCATCTCTTTGGCCGGTGAACGTCATGGACCAGGCGGACGGCGCCAGTCGGGGCATGATCACGCTTTGCGTGATCCTTGCCACACTGATGCAGGCGCTCGACACCACGATTGCCAATGTCGCGCTGCCTTACATGCAGGGCAGCGTTTCGGCGAGTCAGGACCAGATCGATTGGGTACTGACCTCCTATATCGTCGCCGCCGCGATCATGACCCCGCCGACCGGCTTTCTCGCTGGAAAGTTCGGAATAAAGCGGCTTTTCCTGGTCTCCATTGGCGGCTTTACGCTGGCGTCCATGCTGTGCGGCATGGCCCAGTCGCTGGATCAGATCGTCCTGTTTCGCGTCATGCAAGGCGCCTTCGGCGCGGCATTGGTGCCACTCTCCCAATCCGTGTTGTTCGGTACTTATCCGCGGGAACGCCAGGGCTTTGCCATGGCGCTGTTCGGCATCGGTGTCATGATCGGTCCGGTGCTGGGTCCGGTGCTCGGTGGTTGGCTGACCGAGAATTACAGTTGGCGCTACGTTTTCTACATTAATCTGCCGATCGGAATTATCGATCTTCTCGGCATCGTGCTGTTCCTGCCGGAATCTCCGCGCGATCAAGTCAGTAAGCTCGATTGGTTCGGCTTCGGTACGCTCAGCATCGCGCTCGGCGCGTTGCAAATCATGCTCGATCGCGGCGAGCAGAAGGATTGGTTCGGTTCGGGTGAGATCATCATCGAGGCGATTGTCGCCGCCTCGGCGTTCTATTTGTTCCTCGTCCACACCTTCACGTCGAAAAATCCGTTTGTCAAACCATCGATGTTCCGCGACCGCAATTTTACAGCCGGAATGCTTTTCGTCGTGATCGTCGGCTTGACCTATTACGCATCGATGGCGCTGCAGCCGCCCTATTTGCAGGAGTTGATGAACTATCCGGTCGTCACCGCAGGCCTCATCATGGGGCCGCGCGGCGTCGGAACCATGGCTTCCATGCTGATCGTTGGACGCATGGTCGGCCGTGTCGACACCCGAATCTTGCTCAGTATCGGATTAGGCCTGACCGCGTGGTCATTCTACCAAATGACAGGCTGGACGCCGGATATTTCGCAGCAGTCAATTATCGCGGTCACGATGGTGCAGGGATTCGGCCTCGGTTTTCTGTTCGTGCCGCTGAGTGCGGCTACATTGTCGACGCTGCCGGCGCAAGCGCGCACCGAAGGCGCTGGTCTTTACAGCCTATTCCGCAACATCGGCTCGAGCGTCGGCATTTCAGTGGTCAATGCTATGTTGACGCGCAATACCCAAGTGAACCACGCCGACATCGCTTCGCATGTGACCGCCGTGAACCACGGCTTCGACAATCCGGCGGTGGCGCATTTCTGGGATCCGGTGACTGCCGCCGGCCGCACCGCGCTTGATGCAGTCGTCACCGAGCAGGCGCAGATCATCGCCTATATCGACGACTACAAGTTCCTGATGATCGCTACGCTTGCCGTGCTTCCGTTGCTGGTCGTGTTCAGGCGCCCGTCAGCGCGCGTTGCCAGCATCCCAGTGATGGAGTGAAAAAGACAACGGGCGGCCTGCACGGCCGCCCGCTCAAGCACGTCCAAAAGGCAAGACGATTATTCGCCCGCCGCGGCCTCGCGCGGTTGCTCGCCCTCGACCTTTTGCGCGGCTTCGAGGTCTTCGCCGGTCTGCTGATCGACGACCTTCATCGACAGCCGGACCTTACCGCGCTCGTCAAAGCCAAGCAGCTTCACCTTCACCTTGTCGCCTTCCTTGACCACGTCGGTGGTTTTCTGCACCCGCCGCGGCGCCAGCTGGCTGATATGAACGAGGCCGTCCTTGGCGCCGAAGAAATTGACGAAGGCGCCGAAGTCCATGACCTTGACGACGGTGCCGTCGTAAATGTGACCGACTTCGGGTTCGGAGGCGATCGACTTGATCCAATTGATCGCCGCCTTGATCGATTCCGCATTGGCGGACGCGACCTTCACCGTGCCGTCGTCCTCGACGTTGATCTTGGCGCCGGTCTTTTCGACAATCTCGCGGATCACCTTGCCGCCGGAGCCGATCACTTCGCGGATCTTGTCGACCGGAATTGAGAACACCTCGATGCGCGGGGCGTGTTCGCCGAGCTCGGCCCGATGTTGCGTGATCGCCTTGCCCATTTCGCCGAGGATGTGCATGCGGCCGTCCTTGGCTTGGCCGAGTGCGACCCGCATGATCTCTTCGGTAATCCCGGCGATCTTGATGTCCATCTGCAGCGAGGTGACGCCACGCTCGGTGCCGGCGACCTTGAAATCCATGTCGCCGAGATGGTCCTCATCGCCGAGAATGTCCGACAGCACCGCATAGCGCTTCTCTTCGAGGATGAGTCCCATGGCGATGCCGGCAGTCGGCCGCTTCAGCGGCACGCCGGCATCCATCAGCGACAATGAGCTGCCGCAAACCGTCGCCATCGAGGAGGAGCCGTTCGACTCGGTGATCTCGGAGACGACGCGGATCGTGTAGGGGAATTCCGTCTTATCCGGCAATACCGGATGGAGCGCCCGCCAGGCCAGCTTGCCGTGGCCGATTTCGCGCCGGCCGGGTGCGCCGATGCGTCCGGTTTCACCGACCGAGAACGGCGGAAAATTGTAATGCAGCAGGAAGGATTCCCTGTAGGTGCCCTGCAGCGCGTCGATCCACTGCTCGTCTTCGCCGGTGCCCAAAGTGGTCACCACCAGCGCCTGGGTTTCGCCGCGCGTAAACAGCGCCGAGCCGTGGGTGCGCGGCAGCACGCCGACCTCGCAGACGATCGGCCGCACGGTCTTGACGTCGCGGCCGTCGATGCGCTTGCCGGTGTCGAGAATATTCCAGCGCACGATCTTGGCTTCGAGCTCCTTGAATACGGCGGCGACCTGAAGCTTCGAATATTTCGGATTCTCGACGCCCTCAGGGACGAAACGCGCCAGCACCGTTTCCTTCGCGGCGTCGACGGCCTTGTGGCGCTCCATCTTATCGGGGATCGCATAGGCCGCGCGCAGGTCCTTCTCGACCAAGCCGAGCATTTCCTTCTCAAGCGCTGCACTGTCCGACACCGTGAGCTCGCGCGGCTCCTTGGCGGCCTTCTCCGCGAGCTTGATGATGGCGTCGATCACCGGCTGGAAATGCCGATGGCCGAACATGACCGCGCCGAGCATGATCTCCTCGGACAGTTCCTTCGCTTCCGATTCGACCATCAGCACGGCGTCCTGAGTGCCGGCGACGACAAGATCGAGCTGGCTCTCGCTCATCTCGTCGATTTGCGGGTTGAGCACGTATTCGTTGTTGATGAAACCGACCCGTGCACCGCCAATCGGTCCCATGAAGGGCGCGCCGGAAAGTGTGAGCGCAGCGGAAGCCGCGATCATGGCCACGATATCGGGATCGTTTTCAAGGTCGTGCGACAGGGTCGTTACGATGACTTGGGTGTCGCAGCGCCAGCCTTCGGCGAAGAGCGGGCGGATCGGGCGGTCGATTAGCCGCGAAGTGAGCGTCTCCTTTTCGGTGGGGCGCCCTTCGCGCTTGAAATAACCGCCGGGAATGCGGCCGGCGGCAAAATATTTTTCCTGATAGTTGACGGTGAGCGGAAGAAAATCGATGCCTTCCTTCGGCTGTTTGGCCGCGACGACTGTCGCGAGAACGGTGGTGTCGCCGTAGGACGCGAACACCGCCCCGTCGGCCTGTCGAGCGAGCCTGCCGGCCTCTAGCGTGAGTTGGCGGCCACCCCAGTCAAGTTGCACACGATGAATGTTAAACATTGCGATTGTCTCTCATGGTTTTCGGCAAAGCGCGAAAGCCATAAGCAAGACGGCGAGACGCTGTCGGCGCAGCAGCGCTGCAATGCCGGTTCAGCGTCTGGCGATCCTGCCATGGCCTTCGGACCTTCCTTAGATATGAACGGGCAACGGCCCATTCCACGGGTCGGCAGCATTGCTGCCGGTTGCAGACGGCAGCTCCGGCTGCCGGACAAGGGCGGACGCTTCATGCGCGACGCCCACAAAACGCGCGGGATTTCCCGCACGCAAACGCTTTAGCGGCGAATACCCAACCGTTCGATCAACTCCTTGTAGCGACCATCGTCCGTGCGCCGCAGATAGTCGAGAATCTGGCGCCGTTGCGACACGAGCTTGAGCAAGCCGCGCCGCGAGTGGTTGTCCTTCACATGGGTCTTGAAGTGCTCCGTCAAATTGTTGATCCGCTCCGAAAGGAGCGCGACCTGGACTTCAGGCGAACCTGTGTCACCGGATTTGGCGGCGTAACTCTTGATCACTTCCGCTTTCCGCGCGGCCGTTATCGACATCGTCATTAACCTCTTTGTCTTGCGGCACGACCAGCGATGCCGGTTAAATTAAACACGCGGCGGGGAACAATCTCGCCGCGCTCGACCTCGGCAATGGCCAAAAGCTGGCCGCCGGAAGCGACCTGGACCATACCGCGGAAGATGGAGGCGTCCCGTCCGCGCAACAATACGGCTTGGCCCCTGGCGAGCCTCGCCGCGTCTGCCGGGCTCACGGCCAGCGCCGGGATGTCGTCCAGCGCGGTCTCGATCGGCAGAAGCGTATCGGCGAGGTGTCCCTCGCCGGCGGCCGCTCTATGGCACAAAGCCTCGATCTGTTCCAGGGGTATCATATCGCCCTCGCCAAAGGGACCGACCCGGCTCCGCCGCAGCGCCGAGACATGCCCAAGGGCGCCTAGGGCCCGGCCCAAATCCCGGGCCAGCGAGCGCACATAGGTGCCTTTTCCGCATTCGGCGGCCAGCACGGCATGGTCGGGATCCGGTATTTCGAGCAATTCGAGCCGGTGGATGGTAACGGCGCGGGAAGCAAGCTCAACCGTCTCGCCGTCGCGGGCCAGGTCGTAAGCCCGCTCGCCGTCGATTTTCACCGCGGAAAAACGGGGCGGCACCTGCTCGATGGTGCCGATAAAGCGCGGCAACAGGGCGGAAATAGCCGCCGCATCGGGACGGCTTTCGCTCGTCGCCACGACGCGACCTTCGGCATCGTCGGTGTCGCGCTCCTCGCCCCAGCGAATGGTAAATAGATAGGTCTTGCGGCCGTCGACGACGAAGGGCACGGTTTTAGTCGCCTCGCCGAGCGCGATCGGCAGGCATCCCGACGCCAAGGGATCGAGCGTGCCGGCGTGCCCGGCGCGCTTCGCCGCGTAGAGATGCTTAATGACCGAGACCGCATGCGTCGACGTCATGCCGACCGGCTTGTCGAGCACGACCCAGCCGTGGACGTCGCGCTTCGGCCGCTTCTTCGGCTTCGCCTCTTGTTCGAGCGACTCGCGGTGGGCGGCTTCCGGCGCGCTCATTATTCGTCTTTCTCGTCGTTCAGATTTTTGCCGCTCAAGTCACGCTGGACGACAGGCGTCCGCAATAGCCTCTCGATCCGTTCCGCTTCGTCGAATCGCTCGTCGATACGGAATCGAATCTCGGGCGCGAATTTCAGGTTCACGCGCCGGGCGATTTCGCCGCGCACGTAACGCTTGTTACGATCAAGTGCGTCGAGCACTTCCTTTTCGTCGCGGCCGCCGAGCGGCATGACATAGATCGTCGCCAATCGCAGGTCGGCGGTCATGCGCACTTCCGGAACCGTGATCATGTGCGTCTCGATGACCGGGTCGTGCACTTCGCCGCGAGTCAGCATGTCGGCGAGTTCATGCCGGATCAATTCGCCGACGCGGAGCTGGCGTTGCGAACCGCCGGCGGACTGATCGCGATGCTGGTGATGGCGTGCCATTTTGCACTCGTACATCTTATACCGTCGGCGTCCGCCAAGGCAGACGAACCAGCAACCCCAATCGTACGGTGATTACTGGATGCCCAGCGATCGCGGGGCATGACAAAACCGGAGAGCCGCACCGTTGAGTATCGAACTCACAGCGTCCGCTGCACGCTCTCCACCCGGTAACACTCGATGACGTCGCCGACCTTCATGTCCTGATAATTCTCGAATGCCATGCCGCATTCCTGGCCGGCGACGACTTCGCGCGCGTCGTCCTTGAAGCGCTTGAGCTGCGACAGCTTGCCCTGATGGACCACCACGTTGTCGCGAATGAGCCGCACATTGGCGCCGCGCTCGACGGTGCCGTCGGTGACCCGGCAGCCGGCGACATTGCCGACTTTCGAGACTTTGAAGATTTCGAGGATGGCGGCGTTGCCGAGCATGGTCTCGCGCAACGTCGGCGCCAGCAATCCCGACATCGCCTTCTTCACGTCGTCGACGAGATTGTAGATGATATCGTAGTAGCGGATTTCGACGCCGGCCTGCTCGGCGGCTTCGCGGGCTTCCTTGTGGGCACGGACATTGAAGCCGATGACCGCGGCGCCGGAGGCTTCGGCCAGCGTGATGTCGGATTCGGTAATGCCGCCGGCGCCGGCGAAGATCACGCGCGCCGCCACCTCATCGGTGGACAGCTTTTCCAAGGCGCCGATAATCGCTTCGATCGAGCCCTGCACGTCGGCCTTGACCACAAGAGGGAATTCCTTGCGGCCGGACGTCTTGAGCTGACTCATCATCTGCTCGAGCGAGCCGCGCATGCCGGTCTGGCGCGCCGCCATTTTTTCGCGCTTCTGGCGGTCGCGATAATCGGCGATCTCGCGGGCGCGTGCCTCGGTGTCGACGACGGCGAGCCGGTCGCCGGCTTCGGGCGTGCCGTTAAATCCCAATACTTCGACCGGCATCGACGGTCCGGCAGCGACGACGGAATGGCCGGTATCCGACATCAGCGCGCGCACGCGGCCCCATTCCGAGCCGGCAACGACGATGTCGCCGGGCTTGAGCGTGCCGCGTTGCACCAGCACGGTGGCGACCGGGCCGCGGCCGCGGTCAAGTCGCGCCTCGATGACGGTGCCTTCCGCCGGTCGATTCGGATTGGCCTTGAGTTCGAGCACCTCGGACTGCAGCGCGATGGTGTCGAGCAGCTTGTCGAGATTGATTTTTTCCTTCGCCGATACTTCGAGCTCCAGCACGTCGCCGCCGAGCGACTCGACCTGAATTTCGTGCTGCAGCAGTTCCGTGCGTACGCGCTCCGGCTTGGCATCCGGCTTGTCGATTTTGTTGATGGCGACGATGATCGGCACCTTCGCCGCCTTGGCATGCTGAATGGCCTCGATAGTCTGCGGCATGACGCCGTCGTCGGCGGCGACCACCAGCACGACGATATCCGTAACCCGGGCGCCGCGGGCGCGCATCGCCGTGAATGCGGCATGGCCCGGCGTATCGATGAATGTGATGCGGCCGCCGGACGGCGAGGTCACCTGATAGGCGCCGATATGCTGGGTGATGCCGCCGGCCTCACCGGCCGCGACTTCGGTCGAGCGAATGGCGTCAAGGAGCGAGGTCTTGCCGTGGTCGACATGACCCATGATGGTGACGACGGGCGCGCGCGGCTGCAGGCTTTCCGGACTGTCCGCGGCGTCGAACATTCCTTCCTCGACGTCCGACTCGGCGACGCGACGCACGGTGTGGCCGAGCTCTTCCGCGATCAGCTGTGCGGTATCGGCGTCGATCGTATCAGTGATCTTCGCCATGTGACCCTGCTGCATGAGGATGCGGATCACGTCGACGGCGCGCTCGGCCATGCGGTTGGCCAATTCCTGGATCGTGATGGTCTCTGGGATCGTCACTTCGCGGGCAATTTTTTCCTTCGGCTCATCGCGATGGCCGGTCATGCGCTGCACGCGGCGGCGGAATGAGGCTACCGAGCGTTCGCGCACTTCGTCAGCGGAAAGCGCGGTCACCACGGTGAGACGTCCGCGACGCTTTTCGCCACCGCCGCGGGTCGGTTTGGGCGCCGGCGCTGGTCGTGGCGCGGCGCTTCCGCCGCGGCGGGCGGCGCGCGGGGCTTCGTCCTCGTCGGCTTCGAGTGCCGGCCGCGCGCCGGGCTTCGCCGGGACAGCCGTTTCGGCGCCGAAGCGCTTCTTGGCGACCTCGTCAGCCTTGCGTTTGGTTTCTTCGTCGTGCTTGCGGCGGACTTCTTCATTAAGCTTGCGGGCTTCCGCTGCCGCGCGTTCGGCGCGATCGGCTTCTTCGCGGCTGCGGCGGACGCGGGCCTCCTCCTCGGCGCGCTCGCGTTCCTCGGTTTCCCGCTGTCGGGCATCGGCAAGCGCATGCGCGCGCGCATTCCGCTCATCCTCGGTGAGCGTGCGCAGCACGACGCCGGAAGATTTCGGAGCAATTGCGGGGGCGGCAGTTGCGGGCGCCGCCGCGGCTGCCGTTGCCTTGGCCGGCGCGCCGGCGCGCTTAGGTGCGGCGCCACGGTCGGGCGCTGCGGCAGGTTCGGCTTTGATCTCGCCGGGGCCGGCGACGCGGCGTTTAACCTTCTCGACGACGACGGCCTTGCTGCGGCCATGGCTAAAGCTCTGGCGCACCACGCCCTGTTCGACGCCGCCACGCTTGAGCGTCAGCGTCTTGGTCGGGGTAACGCTCAGCTTCTCGCCGCTATTTTTGGTCGTCTCAGTCATTCGCATCCAATTCCATACACACCGATGGCCTCGGCCAGCTTAGTTTGGCGCCGCGCCGGCGGCCTTTTGGCCCAAATCGCCGCTCCGGAACCGTTCCAGGCGCTGCAAACGCGCCAAAACCGTTGCACTTGAAGGCCCGGCAAGTAGGGCTGCATGTATCACATTTGGGCGTCCCAGTGCCAAATCCAATTGGGCGGCGGTCAAAATTCGAGTCACCGAGACCGAATCCGAATGCGGGCCCCGGCGCAGGGCAGAATCGAGCTTCCTGACCCCATCGGCCGCAGCCTCGGCCGCATGCAGGAGCGCGACGACGTCCTCATGTCCCAGCGCCGCCTCGACTTTGGCAAAACCGGCAACGACCAGGGAGGCTTTGCCGGCAATCGCCAGCGCCTCAAGGGCTGATCGTGTCAGAAGCTGCTCGGTACGGGCCACCAGGTCAGCTGGCAGCCGAACGTCCCGCTTAAAGCCGCGCCCGAAGGCTTTGCGCTTGATCGCGTCTTCGAGGGCGTCGTGGGTCGCCGTGACCCAGACGCCGCGCCCGGGCAGCCTATGTTTAAGGTCGGGGACCGCCTCGCCATCCGGCCCGATGACGAACCGGATCAAATCCGCAACCGGTCGCACCGTGCGCGTCGCAACGCACATGCGTTCGACGCCACGGTCACCTGGTCCGCGGTCCAGCTCGATCTCGGTCGCTTGAATGGTCATGCTTGCAATACGGCTCCGCTTCTCAAGGCTGTACTTCGGCGGCTGGCGCTTCTTCGACCGCAGGCGACGGGGCGAGATCGGCTTCGTTCACCCAGCCGGCCTTAAGCCGCGCTTGCATGATGAGCGCCTCGGCCTCCTCGCGTGACAATTCGAAGCCGTCGAGAATGCCGGCCTGACGGACCGCTTCGCCGTCCTTGCGTTCGGTCCAGCCGGCGAGATCGTCGGTCGCGCAGCCGGCAAGATCCTCGACGGTCTTAATGCCGTTCTCGCCGAACCGCACCAGCATCGCCGTGGTGACGCCCTCGACGTCTTTGAGCGCGTCCTCGACGCCGAGCTCTTTGCGCTTGGCATCCATCTCGGCTTCGATCTTGTCGAGATATTCGCGCGCGCGGGTCTGCAATTCGGCGGCGGTATCCTCGTCAAAACCTTCGATGCTGGCAATTTCTTTGGTGTCAACCATTGCCAGTTCCTCGACCGAGTTAAAGCCCTCCGAAGCCAGCAGCTGTCCGATCACCTCGTCGACATTGAGCGTGTCGATGAACATGCGCGTGCGGTTCTCGAATTCCGCCTGGCGGCGCTCGGACTCCTCCTGCTCGGTCAGGATGTCGATGTCCCAGCCGGTGAGCTGCGAGGCAAGACGGACGTTCTGGCCGCGCCGGCCGATGGCGAGCGAGAGCTGCTGGTCGGGAACCACCACTTCGATCCGCTCGCGCTCTTCGTCAAGCACGACTTTGGCGACTTCGGCGGGCGCCAGCGCATTGACCACAAAAGTCGCGATATCGTGCGACCATGGGATAATGTCGATCTTTTCGCCCTGCAGCTCGTTGACCACTGCCTGGACGCGGGAGCCGCGCATGCCGACGCAGGCGCCGACTGGATCGACCGAGGAATCGCGCGACACGACGGCGATCTTGGCGCGCGAGCCGGGATCGCGGGCGACCGCCTTGACCTCGACGATGCCGTCATAGATTTCCGGCACTTCCTGCGCGAACAGTTTCGCCATGAATTGCGGGTGCGTGCGGGAGAGGAAAATCTGCGGGCCGCGCTGCTCGCGCCGCACGTCGTAGATATAGGCGCGGATGCGGTCGCCGTTGCGGAACACTTCACGCGGCAGCATTTCGTCGCGGCGCACGATCGCCTCGCCGCGGCCGAGGTCGACCACCACGTTGCCGTATTCGACGCGCTTGACGATGCCGTTGACGATGTCGCCGATGCGATCTTTGTACTCATCGTATTGCCGGTCGCGCTCGGCCTCGCGCACCTTTTGCACGATCACTTGCTTTGCCGATTGCGCCGCGATCCGCCCATATTCGAGCGGCGGCAATGGATCGGCGATGGTGTCGCCGATCTGCGCGGCGGGGTGGCGGCGGCGGGCATCGTCGAGGCTGATCTGCGTCGCCGGATTTTCCACCGTATCGACCACCAACATGTGTCGCGACAGATGCAGCTCGCCGCTTTTCGGATCGATCTCGGCGCGGACCTCGGTCTCGCTGCCGTAACGGGAGCGCGCGGCTTTGGCGATGGCGTCTTCCATGGCGCCGAGCACGATGCGCCGGTCGATCGCCTTTTCGCGGGCGACCGCCTCGGCGATCTGTAGCAGTTCGAGCTTGTTGGCGCTTACGGTCGCCATCGGTCAGTCTCCCTTGCGCTGGTTGTGCTTGCTCTTGCGCAGCGATTCGGAAATGAGCGCGTCGGTAAGAACAAGCTTGGCTTCGGTCATGTCGTCGATTGGCAGCAAGATTTCGGAATTTGCATTTGCCGCCGCGTCAGCGCAGCGGATCCGTGCGCAGCCGCCATCGGTGCCTGCCAATTCGCCGCGGAACCGGCGCCGGCCGTCGATCGGCGCCTGCATTTCCACTTGCGCCACGTGGCCGGCATAACGGTCGAAATCCGAGCGCCGCACCAGCGGCCGGTCGATGCCGGGCGACGAAATCTCCAGCCGATAGGCGCCTTCGATCGGATCGGCGACGTCGAGCACCGGCGACAGCGCCCGCGATGCGGCTTCGCAGTCCTCAATCGTCATGGTGCCGTCCGGACGTTCGGCCATGATCTGAACCGTGCAGCCGGCGAAGCCCGAGATGCGGACCCGAACGAGCCGATAGCCGAGCGCAGTGAGCACCGGTTCCGCCAACGCGGCGACGCGCGCCGCTCGCCCCGGCTCGATAATGAGCCGCGGCTCGTCGGCAAAATTCGTCAGCGCAACGTTCGTCGGCCTGTCGTCCATGCTGTCCGGCCATTAATCCCGCAAAAGTGGACTGCAAAGCGCCGTCTGGCCTCAGGTAATAAAAAAGAGCGGGCCCCGGGGGAACCCACTCTCAAAACCGTTCGGGTCATCCGACCGTTATGAGGTATCCATGACGGATAGGCCGAATATAGCGGTTTATCGTGCACTTGCAAGGGCTGCCGGGCGCCGCGACCGGCCAACGCAGGGCGGCGTTTGGAATCCCAGTTTCCGCATTCTGAGGCGCTGTGCCGACGCCTCAGGCTTGATTGCAAGATTTCATTCAGAATTGCTGAATTATTCTGCCGCACGGGCACCGCGTAAATCGCGTAGAGTGGTGGATCGAGGATGGGTGCCGCCATCTCGCTCATTCCAGAGCTCGAATACGTATTGCAGCACGGCTCGCGGCATAAGCGCGCCGAGGCCCTGCGGCGCGTGACCGCGCTGTTTCTTGACGGCGCCGGCAGCTACAACGACGCCCATGTCGAGCTGTTCGACGACGTTTTCGCGCTGCTCATCGAGGAGATCGAAAACAAGGCGCGCGCTGAGCTTTCCTTTTGTCTCGCTCCGGTCAGCAATGCACCGATCAAGGTGCTGCGCATGCTGGCCAGCGACGACGATATCGCCGTGGCCGGGCCGGTGCTCAAACTGGCGCCGCGCCTGGCCGAGGCCGATCTCGTCGATCTCGCGAACACCAAGAGTCAGGCCCACCTGCAGGCGATTTCCGCACGGAAGGTGCTTGGCGAGGCGGTCACCGACGTTCTGGTGCGGCGCGGCGATCGCGAGGTCGCGCGCAACGTCGCCGGCAACCGCGGCGCGCGTATTTCCGAGACGGGCTTCTTCCGTCTCGTCGAGCGCGCCGAAAAGGACGGTATCCTTGCCGAGAAAGTCGGGCAGCGGCCCGATATTCCGCCACCGCTGTTTCGCGAATTGCTGACTCGAGCCACCGCCGTCGTGCAGGAACGGTTGCTCGCTTCGGCGACGCCTGAATTGCGGGCCGAAATTCGCCGCGTCCTGGAAAAAGTCTCCGATGAAGTCGGCGCGCGCGTCGGTCCGCGCGACTATCGAGCCGCGCAGCGCCTGGTGCTTAAGTTGCACCGCGCGGGCGACATGAACGAGGCCGCATTGGCGGCATTCGCCGGCGACGGCAAATACGAAGAGACGGTCGCAGCGCTGGCGGCACTCTCCAAGGTGCCGATCAGCGTCGCCGACCGGCTGATGGCCGGCGAACGGCCCGATCCGGTGCTGATTCTCTGCAAGGCCGCCGGCCTGAACTGGTCGACGGTGCGGTCCGTCATCACACTGCGTCCCGACGGCCAGCCATCGTCGAGCTTCGGCATCGATTCTGCCTTTGCCAATTATGAGCGGTTGTCGGCTTCGACCGCGCGACGCGTGGTGCGATTCTGGCAGGTGCAGCAAAACCAGAAGGATTAGAGCATGATCCCGAAAAGTGGATGCCGGTTTTGGGAAAAGATCATGCTCAACCGAAACCCCAGAGCCCGGTTTTGATTCTATCGAGCCGATCAGGCTCTAGAATCCTGCAAAAGTGGCGACCCCTTTTGCGAAAACGAGACGCTCGGACGCGCTTATCGGCGGCCCGCTCGATCTTTAAATTCGTCGGAAGATCAGAAAGCACGACATCCGGTCTGCGCGCGCCGCCTTGGCGTGATAACGCGTTCCGGTGAAGCCCGGCCACGGCTTGCGCCAGTCGTCGGCGCATTCGGCCGTCCATTCAAAGTCCGGCGAGCGCAGGAATCGCTGCAGCGTCCAGGCCGCATAATCGGCAATGTCGGTGACAAAGCGAAATTCGCCGCCTTGCTGCAGGATGCGCGCGAACTGCGCCACCATCTCATCTTGCACTAAGCGGCGCTTCCAATGCCGCCGTTTCGGCCATGGATCGGGATGAATCAGGTCGATTCGCGCCAACGACCCTTCGGGTAGCCAGGCGATCAGGCCGGCGGCGTCGTCGAAATGCAGACGTACATTGCGCAGCCCGTTGCTTTCGATAACGGCGAGCGCCTTGGCCATGCCGTTGACGAACGGCTCCACGCCGATAAATCCAACGTCCGGCTGCTCCCGGGCTCGCGCGATCATGGATTCGCCGCTGCCAAAGCCGATTTCCAGATCCACCGCTCTGGTCGGGACTGGAAACAGTTCCTTGAGCACAGCCGGAGCCGGATGCGAAAGATCGAGCGCAAGCCGCGGCAGCAGGGTCGCAAACAGCCGCTCCTGATTGGGGCGCAGCCTGTGACCTTTGCGCCGTCCAAAAAACGCGCGCGGTTTTCTTTCAGTGCCG
The DNA here is from genome assembly GCA_030038415.1 of Xanthobacteraceae bacterium. GTDB lineage: Bacteria > Pseudomonadota > Alphaproteobacteria > Rhizobiales > Xanthobacteraceae > BOG-931. The sequence continues at coordinate 27,548 of JASHOX010000183.1, read as the reverse complement.
TCCATCACTGTCATGCCCCGCGCAAGCGGAGCATCCAGTAAATACCGGTCGAGCCGAAGTTGCACCGACGCTGCTTAGTCGGATCCAGCGATGGCTGGATCACGGACGGCAAGCGTTCAGCGCAGCGCGCGCTTGAGCGCGTCCGCAAGATCGGTTCGCTCCCAGGAAAAGCCGCCGTCCTTTTCCGGAGCGCGGCCGAAATGGCCGTAAGCCGCGGTGCGCCGATAGATCGGCCGGCTGAGTTTGAGCGCGCGGCGGATGTTGGTCGGGCGCAGTGGAAACAATTCAGGCAGGAGTTTCTGCAGCTTTGCCTCTTCGACCTTGCCGGTACCATGGGTGTCGACCAGAAGCGACATCGGATCGGCGACGCCGATCGCATAAGCGATCTGAATGGTGCAGCGCTCGGCGAGGCCGGCGGCGACGACGTTTTTAGCCAGATAGCGCGCCGCATAGGCCGCCGAACGATCGACCTTGGTCGGATCTTTGCCGGAGAAGGCACCGCCGCCGTGCGGCGCATAGCCGCCGTAAGTATCGACGATGATTTTCCGCCCCGTGAGGCCGCAATCCCCATCGGGACCGCCGATGACGAAACTGCCGGTCGGATTGACCAGGAAATCACTCGACTTCTTCGGCATCCAACCTTTCGGCAGGGCCGAAGCGACGGTGTCCTCGATCATGTCCCGCACCATGCTGGGAGAATACTTCTTGCCGTTGCGCGTCTGCGCATTGTGCTGGGTCGAGACCACCACTTTGGTGCAGCCGACCGGTTCGCCCTCGACGTATTTCACGGTGACCTGACTTTTGGCGTCAGGCTGCAAATCGAATAGAGCGCCCGAGCGGCGCTTCTCCGACAGCACTTTGAGAATCTTGTGCGCGAAATAGATCGGCGCCGGCATGAACGAGCCTTTCTCGTAGACTTCGCTCTCGGTGCAGGCAAAACCGAACATCATGCCCTGATCGCCCGCACCTTCCTGTTCGCCGTTCTTTTTCTTCTTGGCGTCGACGCCCATGGCGATGTCGGGGGACTGGCCGTGGAGCAGCACCTCCACGTCGGCGCCATAAAACGAGAAACCGTCCTGGTCGTAACCGATGTCTTTGACCACGCTGCGCGCAATCTCGGCGATCATCTCGCGATTGACCACCGCCTTCTCGCCGTGCTTGTGGAACAGCGGCGCCTGACCGCGACCCTCGCCGGCGACGATGATCTTATTGGTGGTGCATAACGTCTCGCAGCCAAGCCGCGTATTTACGGCGCTTTCGTCGGCGATGCCGAGTTTGATGTCGTTCTCGATGAAGGCATCGAGCACGGCGTCCGAAATTTGATCGCAGACTTTGTCGGGATGACCCTCCGACACTGACTCACTTGTGAACAGATAGTTGGCGCGTCGCACGGCGAAACACTCCCCTCATAACCAGCCTTGACGTACAGGCCCTCAGAGCATGATCCCGAATGGCGGAGACCGGTTTTGGGATAAGATCACGCTCAAATCAACAATCCAAACCGCGATCCGATCCGATCGAATCGGGTCCAGCCCAGCCGCGCGCGGCCCAATCCACGCGAGAGCAAGTGGTTGTTGCAGCGTAACCCTGCGCGGTCAAGATGTGGGCCAAAGGTGGGCGGCTGCCTGCGCCACCCGGAGGAAACTACTTACGCCGCCGCGAGCAAGGTTGCGGACTTGTTCAGCGCTTGTCGCGGCCGGCGATTTGCTCGACGAGGTCGACAATGCGCCGCCGCAGCTTCGAGTCGTCGATACGCATAAACGCCTTCGTCAGCGCCAAGCCATCCGAGGTGGCGAGAAAGTCGGACACGTAAGCCGGCGAAGGCGCCTCGCCCATCCCCTCGTGGCGGCCAATTGTCTGGGCGCTCGGAGCGCCTTCAAAAAAGAAGGATACTGGGACCTGGAGGATTTGCGAAATTTGTTGCAGCCGACTGGCTCCGATCCGATTGGTGCCTTTCTCGTATTTTTGAACTTGTTGAAAAGTAAGTCCCAGCGAATCGCCGAGTTTCTCCTGGCTCATGCCAAGCATCATTCGGCGCATGCGCACGCGGCTGCCGACATGCTTGTCGGTCGGGTTCGGCGCCTTCTTAGCCAACATAGCCATCTCAACTCCTGTGCCCCATGATCCATCGCGGGTATACAAATCAATCTGTCACACTTGAAACCACTTTTCGCAAGTATCGTCACGTACGAATTTTACTGGCTATGCCGCATTCTCATTCGGTGGGGAAACTCAACGCATAGCTATGCTAGCCACTGCGCGTTTCAGTTGAGCCGACGCGATGATAGACATCCTGAGGTCGTCAGGACCACCAGTTTTGCGCGTATTTCACAACCTGTTAACGATGCTTAGGCTCATACGGTCGACACCGCCAATCAGATCTTCGGTTTTGCGCGCAGACGACGGCGCGCGACGGCGATGAACGCCATCAGTATGATCACGAATGCGGGGGCGTCGCCGACGCGGGCGTAAATGGGCGCACCGATCGGGCGCGGCAACGGTGCATCGAGCACGCCTTCCGCCCCGAGCGGCAATGAGCTGACGATCCGACCGAGCGGGTCGACGACCGCCGATATGCCGGTATTGGCCGCGCGCGCCAGCGGTAGGCCGAGCTCGATGGCGCTCACGCGGGCCTGCTGGAAATGCTGATACGGGCCGGTGGAAATACCAAACCAGCCGTCGTTGGTTAGGTTGACGATCCAGCCTGGCCGTTGCCCCGGCGGCATGACTTCGTCGGGAAAAATGACCTCATAACAGATGAGCGGCAATGCGACCGGAGCGCCTGGAACGGCGATGAGTCGGTGGCGATCGCCGGCGAGGAATCCGCCGCGCTGCCGCGTCAGCTCCTCGAGGCCAAGCCGCTCGAGAATGTGCTCGAGCGGCAAATATTCGCCGAACGGAACGAGATGGACTTTATCGTAGACCGCGGCAATCGAACCGGTGTGATCGATAACGTAGATCGAGTTGTACACTCCGGATTGCGCCGGATTATCAGGATCGGCGAGCCGCATGGCACCGGTGATCAGCACCGAATTTTGCCGTAGCAAATTACTGATCTGCGCCAGTGCGTCGGCTTCGCGGGTGAGAAAGAACGGAAACGGCGATTCCGGCCAGATCAGTTGCGTTGTTTCGCTTAATCCCTGCACTTGCGCGCTCGACGCGCGATTGGACAAAGCGATGTAGCGATTCATCACCTCTTGCTTGGCGGAATAGTTGAAGCGCACGTCCTGCTGCAAGTTCGGCTGCATGATGCGCAGGTGCACGCCCTCGACCAGCCGCGTCGGCGTGCGGTCGAGTCGCCACACGCCGAACCCACTAAGCGCGACGAGGACGGCAATGCCAAGCGCGAGCGGTAGCCATGGCCGCCGCGTTTCAGCGGGGTCGTCACCGAGGGTCGCGGGACTCGCGAAAACGACAATGGCGATGAACGTCAGCCCCCAAATGCCGAACACCGAAGCGGCTTGCGCCAACGCCAGCGGAGCCGTCAGGGCATAGCCGAACGCGTTCCAGGGGAACCCGGTCAGCAGGTGGCCGCGCAGCCATTCCGAAGCGGTTAGTGCTGCGCCCAGCGCCACGACGCGCAGCGCGCCCTTGGTCCACAGCAGACGGGCTAACGTGACGCCGAGCGCGGTATAGACGGCGAGCACCGCCGGCAGGCCGATGACCGCGATCGGCAACAGCCAACCGAAGTCCGGCGCATCGACCAGAAACGCATAGCCGATCCAATAAAGGCCGGCGAGAAAATAGCCGAAGCCGAACCACCAGCCGATCGCAGCCGCGGCGGCCACTCCTCCCTGACGGCCCACCCCGGCGCCGTCGATCAGCCAAACCAGTGTCGGGAATGTCAGAAACAGGACCGGCGAGGCATTGAACGGCGCCATTGCCAGCGCTGAAAGCGCGCCGGCTGCGAACGCGATCAAAAGGCGCCGCCAGCCCCAGGACAGCACGATGGCATGGACCAGCCGCGTCACGATGCCCGTGGAGTGTTTGGGTTCGGCCGGCTTGCCTCCTCGCGTGGAGCGGCTACCCGGATCGGCGGTGTTTTCGCGGGCGGGGCCAACTCGCGCGCCAGGGCAGGCCGCCGATCCTTGCGCAGGTAAATGCGAACGCGCTTGACCCGACGTGGATCGGCATCGAGCACCTCGGCTTCAAACGGCTCCGGTCCCGGCACCAACTCGCCGCGCACGGGCACATGGCCGGCTTTGGTGACCAGATAACCGCCGAGCGTATCGACCTCTTGCGCCACCTCGCCCACGTCGAACTCTTCGCCGATCGCGGCGCGGACGTCGTCAAGACTGGCACGGCCCGCGGCCAGGAACGAACCGTCGCTCTGGCGGATCACGGCGGGGCCCTCTTGTTCATCATGCTCATCGGCGATATCGCCGACGATGAGCTCGACCAAATCCTCCATCGACACCAGCCCGTCGCTGCCGCCGTATTCGTCGATCACCAGTGCGAGGTGAATGCGGGTCGCCTGCATTTTCGCCAACAGATCGAGCGCTGGCATTGACGGCGGCGCGTACAGAATCTCGCGGACGATCTTCGTCGACGCCAATGGCAGCGAAAGATCGATACCTGAAAAATCAAGGTCGCTAGCGTTTGGCTGCGCGGGCTGCTCGTCCTTGGCGGGCTCTTGCGCCGCGCGGGAAGCCATGAACGCGATCAGGTCGCGGATATGAACCATGCCGGTTGGATCGTCGAGCGTGTCGTTATAGACCACGAGCCGCGAATGGCCGGCCACCTCGAAAACCTTGATCAGATCGCCGAGCGCAATGTCCTGTTGCACAGCGACGATATCGGCGCGCGGCACCATGATGCGCTCGATCCGGGTCTCGCGCAGGCTGAGGATATTCTTCAGCATTGCCGCCTCTTCGGGCGAAAAGCCCGATTGCGGTTGCTGCTCCGCGGTGAGGACGAGCTCTAGGTCGGCGCGCGTCGACGCCGCTTTCCACCCGAACAGGATGCGCATGACGCGCGTGAGCCAACCTTCCGGCTGTTCGCTCAGTTCCGACATCACCATCGGCAGAGCGCGGCGTTCGTTCTCGGCCGGTTCGCTGGGTTGAGAGGATTGAGCCATTGCGGATTTGGGCGTCAGAGCCGATGCTGGAAGTGGTGATGCCGACTAGGCGGATTTTTGCGGACGTTTTGCGGCGTGCTTGTCAGCCCGCTTAACGCCAACGCGCCGCGCCGCGCGAACCGGCCGATAGGGATCCGGTATCGCCAGCTGGCGGAGAATCTTGCGCTCGGTCCGTTCCATCTCAAGCGCGTCCTTGGGCAGTTCGTGATCGTAGCCGACCAGGTGCAGGAAACCGTGCACCGCAAGGTGGGCGAGATGATGGGCGAACGGCTTTCGTTCGGAATGGGCTTCCCGGGCGATGGTCTCGAAGGCAAGCACGATGTCGCCGAGATGTCCCCCCGCGGCATTCTTCGTCGGAAATGCCAGTACATTCGTGGCCTTATCGACGCCCCGCCAATCCCGGTTAAGTGCGCGAATTGTCGAATCATCGGTCAAGACGATAGCAAGCTCGGCGCCCCGTGTTGACAGCATGGCGGCCGCCCGTGTGACGGCGCGCCGCACCGTTGCTTGCAACTGTCCCGAATCTTTCCACAGCTCGCTGCCGACGATTACGTCGATCGCGAGCGCGGGGCGCGCCGCAGGCGTCATTCGCGGCGCTCGCGTCTCTTTGTCGCTTCCCGGTCATAGGCGGCGACGATGCGCGCAACGAGTTCGTGGCGGATCACGTCTGCGGCGCTAAAGCTGACGTGACCGATGCCTTCGACGCCGTCGAGGAGTCGCACCGCGTCGGCGAGCCCCGAGGTCTGACCGGACGGCAGGTCGACTTGGCTCGGATCGCCAGTGACAACCATCCGGCTGTTTTCGCCGAGCCGGGTGAGCAGCATTTTCATTTGCATGGCAGTGGTGTTCTGCGCCTCGTCGAGAATGATGGCGGCATTTGACAGCGTGCGGCCACGCATGAAGGCGAGCGGCGCGATTTCGATTTCCGTGGTCTGCAAGGCGCGCTCGACGATGCGGGCGTCCATCAGATCGTACAGTGCGTCGTAGATCGGCCGCAGATAGGGATCGACCTTTTCGCGCATGTCGCCCGGCAGAAAGCCGAGCCGCTCGCCGGCCTCCACCGCCGGCCGCGACAGCACGATACGGTCCACCTCCTTACGTTCGAACAGTTGTACGGCGTGCGCGACCGCAAGCCAGGTCTTGCCGGTGCCGGCGGGGCCGGTCGCGAACACCAGGGCGTGGCGCTTAAGCGCGCGAACATAGGCGTCCTGCGCGGCGGTACGGGCGCGCACCCGGCGCTTGCGCAGATTTATCTCCTCGAAATTCTCTCGTGCGGCGGCAGGATCGAAATCAAACAGCGAGCCTTGCGACAAAGCGAGCCGGATGGTGCCGTCGACGTCGCCCTGCACAAGTTCGTCGCCGCGTTTGAGCCGGTCGTAAAGGCTCTCCAGCACGCGGCGCGCCTGATCGCAGGCATCGCGGCCGCCCTCGATGGTGACGGTGTTGCCCCGCGAGTTGGCGACGACGCCGAGACGGCGCTCGATCAAAGCGAGATTTTGGCCATATTGGCCGAACAAGATCGAGGCGAGGCGATTGTCGTCGAAACTGAGAGAGATTTGGGTCGCGTTTTGCGGCGCGACGAAAACCGATTGGTCCGTTTCGCGTGCTGCCAAGTCAGGCTCCTGCGGGAAGCAAAGCGGGCTGCGGGGCGCGCGGTTGCGCACCCGGCGCAAGCGCTCCGAACAGGCTGTTGCTGGCGACTTCAGTGATCGTCACCGTGGCAATCCCGCCGATCAACGCGGCGGGCGCCGTGGCTTGCACGGGTTGGAGATAGGGCGAGCGGCCGACCAGCTGCCCGGCGTAGCGGCCGGGCCGTTCGAACAGGACGTCGAAGCTCATGCCGAGACAGCGGCGATTGAATGCAGCCTGATTGCGGTCGATCGCCTGTTGCAGGCGTTGCAGGCGCTCTGACTTCGTCTGCTCGTCGATCTGGTCATCCATGTCGGCACCCGGCGTTCCCGGTCGCGGCGAATATTTGAATGAGAACGCGCCCGAATAACCGACGTCGCTAACGAGACTGAGCGTGGCGGCGAAATCGCTTTCGGTTTCGCCCGGAAAGCCGACGATGAAATCGGAGGTCAGTGCGAGGTCGGGCCGCGCATCGCGCAGGCGTTTGACGACATCGAGATAGTCCGCGCGGCTGTGACGGCGGTTCATCGCCGCTAAAATGCGGTCGGACCCCGACTGGACCGGCAAATGCAGCTGCGGCATGAGCTCGTGCAAATCGCGATGCGCCGCTATTAGATCGTCGTCCATGTCACGCGGATGACTCGTCGTGTAACGCAGCCGGTCGATGCCGCCGACCTGCGCCACCCGGCGGAGAAGCCGCGCCAGCGACCACGGGCGGCTATCCGGTCCTTCGCCGTGATAGGCGTTGACGTTTTGCCCGATCAGCGTCACCTCGCGCACGCCGGCCGCGGCCAGGTGCTCGATTTCGGTGAGGATTTTTTGCGCCGGGCGCGAAACTTCAGCGCCGCGCGTATAAGGCACGACGCAAAAGGTACAGAACTTGTCGCAGCCCTCCTGCACCGTAACGAAGGCGCTGACGCCGCGTGCTCGCGTCGCCGCCGGAGTAGGCTCGGCGAGGTGCTCAAACTTGTTGTCGACGGGAAACTCGGTATCGACGGCCTTGCCGTCGCGCGCAGCGCGCGCCAGCAGTTCGGGCAGGCGATGATAGCTCTGCGGGCCGAACACCAGATCGACGGCAGGCTGACGGCGGATAATTTCTTCACCCTCGGCTTGCGCCACGCAGCCGGCGACGGCAATGACAAGATCGCGACCTTCGCTGGCGGCGGCATCTTTCATGCGGCGCAGCCGGCCAAGCTCGGAATAGACCTTTTCCGCGGCCTTCTCGCGGATGTGGCAGGTATTGAGGATGACGAGATCGGCGTCGTCGGCGGCAGCGGTCTCGACGTAGCCCTGCGGCGCCAAAGTGTCCGCCATACGACGCGAATCGTAGACGTTCATCTGACAACCGAACGATTTGACGTAAAGTAGCTTGCGGGGTCCGTTCATACCGGGTGCAGTCGAGCCTTAAGCCATTGTATTAGCTCGTAAACTCCGCTTCTTCGCGCCGTGACGAGGCTGCCGCACAACGCTGATGTCTTACCGGGATTCCAGGTAAAAGGGAAACGCTCAGTCCATCGGCTGGATATTGGCATCCTTGATGACTTTTGCCCATTTGGCGACCTCGGACTTCATATAGGCATCGAGCTGTTCGGGCGTAGTGCCGCCAGCGCCGCTGTTGGTCATGCCGAGGTCGGCATAGCGCTTTTTGGTGTCTGGGCTGGCCAGAGCTTGCAGCGCCGCGGTGTTGAGCTTGGCAATAATGTCATGCGGCGTTCCGGCCGGCGCAATGAGGCCGAACCACGTCTCGGCGGCAAATCCCGGCAGTGTTTCCGCCACTGTGGGGACGTCCGGCGCCAGCGGCGAGCGCTCGGGGCTCGTGACCGCGATCGCGCGCACAGTGCCGGCCTTGAGCTGGCCCATGATCGCGGAAAGGTTGGCGAACATTGCCGGGATTTGCCCGGCGACGAGATCGTTGATCGCCCCGGCTTCGCCACGATAGGGCACGTGCGTCATCTTGATGCCGGCAGCGTATTGAAACATCTCCGACGCGATATGCGGCGTCGTGCCGGCGCCGCCGGTGCCGAAAATGATCTTGCCCGGTAGAGCCTTGGCCATGGCGATGACTTCGGACGTGGTGTGGGCCGGGAATGACGGGTTGACGACCAGCACCAGCGGTGACGCTCCGCAATAGACCACGGGAGCAAAATCTTTGATCGGATCGACCGTCGCCTTGCGATAAAGACGCGGTGCCACCGCGAGCACGGTCTGGCTCGCCATCATCAGCGTGTAGCCGTCGGCCGGCGATTTCACGACGTCCTCGGCGGCAAGGAGCCCACTGGCGCCCGGGCGGTTCTCGACCAGAACCGACTGGCCGAGAACTTCCGACATCTTCTGCGCCACGATCCTGGCGGCAACGTCGGTTGAGCCGCCGGCGGCGAACCCGACGATCATCTTGAGCGGCCGATCGGGAAAGCCGGCATTTTGCGCGAATGCCGTGCCGGCGACAAAGCCGAGCGCCAGTACAATTGCCAGCGCGCGTATCGGCACGCTGCGCCAATATCGCGTGGCCGTCATGGCGGTCTCCTCCCGTGCGGCCCGATTTTTTCGGGTCCATCGTCATTGTAGCGATCTTGCAGGAGCGCGTCAGCCGAGGTCGCGGCGCAGCACCAAGGCCGTAGCGCCGCGTTCATAATAACCCTGACGCCGGCCAACCTCGCGGAAACCGGCGCGCCGATAAAGCCTACCGGCGGGCGCATTATGTTCGCCGACTTCCAGAAACACCGAGCGCACGCCGAGTCCGGCCAAGCGCCGCAGATGCAAGTCGAGCAACGGCCGCGCCAGCGCGCGCCCGCGCCACCCCGGAGCGATGGCGACCGAGAGGATTTCTGCTTCGCCGGCAGCGAGCCGCGACAGGATAAAGCCGATCAGCTTGCCGCTGCTCGTGGCGCGATGGGCGACGACGTTGCTTCCGACCAAGAGCCGATAGACTTCGTCCTCGCCCCAGCCGCGCTGGAACGAGGCGCCATGCACCGCGGCAATGGCGGCCGCGTCGGCGGGCCTTGCCTCGGAGAAAGCAGGCTTGCCGCGGGTGAGCAGGCGCGAGACGAAGTTCATCATCGGCGCGGCAGCGAGGCGGCATTTTGCGGCTGCGCATCGGGCGCGCGCAGATATTGCGGTTTCGGCGGCGCGCTCGTCTCCGGCACGACGGCGCCGATCTGCGCGACCCAGCCGATATCGGTCGCGTCGCGGCTGTCGATGGTGACAGGGGCGGGCCCGCTGCCGGACAATCCGTCGGCGACCGCTTGGGCGGCCGAGCCGACGAGCCGGGCGGGGGCGTCGGATGCGGCGCGCACCGCTTCGCTCAACGCCGCCAATCGCGGCGCCATCAATGTCCGTCCGCTCGGAGCGAAGACCTGCAGGTAAACATGCGCATGCCGCGCGTCGATGGCGGCAACCACGGGATATTTGTTGTCAACGCCGAGATAGGGAGCGGCGTAAGCGGACAGCGTCGAGACCCCAACGACCGGAATTTCGGTCGCAAGCCCAAGGCCGCGCGCCGCCGCGATGCCGACCCGCAGGCCGGTGAAGCTGCCGGGGCCCGTGGTCACCACGATGCGGTCGAGATCGGCAAATGCCAGCCCGGACGCCTTCATCACCCGGGCGACCAGCGGGATGAGCGCTTCGGCGTGGCCGCGGATCATCGGCAGGCTTTCGCTCGCAAGGATGCCGCCGTTCAATGCGCGATGAGCCGTGTCGAGCACGGCGGCGGAGCAGGCCGCCAGCGCCGTATCAATGGCGAGCAAGCGCATGGGAGGTCACATTATGCCGATGCCCTGCGCGAAACGCCGGGGCCGGTCGATTACATGGGACGGACTTCGGTGACGTCGGGGATGAAATGACGCAACAAATTCTGGATGCCGTGGCGTAGCGTCGCCGTCGATGACGGGCAGCCCGAGCAGGCGCCCTTCATGTTGAGATAGACGATGCCGTCCTTGAAGCCGCGGAACGTAATATCGCCGCCGTCATTGGCCACCGCCGGGCGCACGCGCGTTTCGATCAGTTCCTTGATGGTGGCCACGGTCTCGGCGTCGGCGGCGTCGAAGAACTCGTCGCCGTCGCTCTTCTCGGCGCCGCCGGTATTCAAGAGCGGCGCACCGGACATGTAGTGTTCCATGATCGCGCCGAGGATCATCGGCTTGAGCTGCTGCCACTCGCCGGCGTTCTTCGTCACGGTGATGAAATCGGAGCCGAAGAACACCCCGCTCACGCCGGTAATGCCGAACAGCCGCTCGGCGAGCGGCGACTGGCCCGCTTGCTCGGCGTCGCGCAAATCGAGCGTGCCGTTTTCCAGCACCGGCTGGCCGGGCAGGAATTTCAGGGTCGCCGGGTTCGGTGTCGCTTCGGTCTGGATGAACATGTCGGGTCCTCCGTCACTTGCAGCCTACCAGATCGGCGGCGCCGTGACTCGTCTCAATTCATGATAGTACGTGGCAAATTGCCTTGGAAGTTCAAGGGCTCGCCTCGCGGCTCAGGACCGCACGAAGCCGACGACGTCCTTGACGGCATTCATGGTGTGGCGGGCGATTTGCTGCGCCCGCGCCGCGCCATCCGCTAGAATGGCGTCGATGGTGACGGGGTCATCGACCAGCCGCTTCATCTCCGCGCCGATCGGACCAAGTTTGGCGACAGCAAGATCGGTCAGTGCGGTTTTGAACGTCGAGAATTGTGCATTGCCGAATTGCGCCAGCACGCCGGCGCGGTTGGTGTCGGCAAGCGCGGCATAGATGCCGACCAGATTGTCGGCTTCGGGACGCGTCGCGAGACCCTTCTCCTCACTCGGTAGCGGCTCCGGGTCGGTCTTGGCCCGGCGGATTTTCTGCGCAATGGCATCGGCGTCATCGGTGAGATTGATGCGCGAATAGTCCGATGCATCCGACTTCGACATTTTCTTCGACCCGTCGCGCAACGACATCACCCGCGTCGCTTCGCCGGCGATCACCGGCTCGGGCAACGGAAACAATGCGTCGCCGTAGCCTTTTTGCCGGATCGATTGCGCGAAATCGTTGTTGAATTTCTGCGCGACGTCCCGCGATAATTCGAGATGCTGTTTCTGGTCCTCGCCAACCGGCACGTGGGTGGCACGATAAACCAGAATATCGGCGGCCATCAGCGTCGGATAAGCATAGAGGCCGACGGAAGCGTTCTCGCGGTCTTTGCCGGCCTTCTCCTTGAACTGCGTCATGCGGTTGAGCCAACCGAGCCGGGCGACGCAATTGAAGATCCAGGCAAGCTCGGCGTGCTCGGCGACCTGGCTTTGGTTGAACACGATGTGTTTTTTCGGATCGATGCCGCAGGCGATGAACGCCGCGGCGACCTCGCGGATGGCGTGCGGCAGCTCGGTCGGCTCCTGCCATACCGTGATGGCGTGCAGGTCGACCACGCAATAGATGCAGTCGTAGCGGTCCTGCAGCTCGACAAAGCGCTTGATGGCGCCGAGATAGTTGCCGAGATGCAAATTGCCGGTCGGCTGGACGCCGGAAAAAACCAGTTCCTTGAAGGCCATGCCCGGTCTCCGTAACACTACTGACCCAATGCCATGTCGTCGGCTTGCCGTGCAAGGGGCGGCCGCTATAGTGCGCGACCCACCGCGCCCGCCACATAGCTGAACCCATTAGCTGAACCCCATGAGTGCAGCCCGCTACGACGTTCTCGGCATCGGCAACGCCATTGTCGACGTGATTGCCCGCGCCGAGGAGGATTTTTTGCTCGCCCAAGGCATGCGCAAGGGCGGCATGATGCTGATCGACGAGGCCCGTGCGCATGCCATCTACGACGCCATGGGCCCGGCGATAGAAACCTCCGGCGGTTCGGCGGCGAACACGATCGTCGGCCTTGCTTCGCTCGGCGCGCGCAGCGCCTTCATCGGCAAGATCAAGGACGACCTGCTCGGCCGCGCCTATAGCCACGATATCCGCGCCGCCGGGGTGAACTTCGCCACCAAGCCGGCGATCGACGGTCCTTCGACCGGGCGCTGCTATGTGCTGGTGACGCCCGACGGCGAGCGCACCATGAACACCTATCTCGGCGCGGCGCAGGACCTGCATCCCGGCGACATCGACGCCGAGGCGATTGCAGCCAGCGCCGTCGTCTATCTCGAAGGCTATCTGTGGGATCCGAAGAACGCCAAGGAGGCGTTTCTCAAGGCGGCCAAGATCGCTCACGACGCCGGCCGCAAGGTCGCGCTGACGTTGTCGGACGCGTTTTGCGTCGACCGCTGGCGCGATGAATTTCTGCAGCTGATGCGCTCGCGCACCGTCGATCTGATTTTCGCCAACGAAGCCGAGCTGCACAGCCTCTATCAAAGCTCCGACTTCGACGCCGCAATCGCGGCGCTGCGCGCCGACATCGAGGTCGCGGTGGTGACGCGCAGCGAGAAAGGCTGTCTCGTCGTCGGCCCCGACGACATCGAGGCGGTGCCGGCGTTCCCAGTCGACCGCGTCGTCGACACCACCGGGGCAGGGGACCTGTTCGCCGCCGGATTCCTCTGCGGGCTGGCGCGCGGCGCCGACGACCGCACCTGCGGCCGCCTCGGCGCCCTCGCTGCGGCCGAAGTGATCCAGCATATCGGCGCGCGCCCGGAAGCTTCGCTGAAAGATTTGGCGCGCGAGAACGGCTTGCTGGATTAGCGCCTTCGCCTTGCTGCGCTTTGCTCTGCACCGACACTAGCACCGCTCCGGTAACCAATCGCTAACCGAACCGGGTTAACGACTGATCAACCGTAATTCCGGAGATGTGAGCATGGCCGAGAACCCGAACGACGGCGCCGCCGACAACGAGAAGGCGCGTCTGAGCGCTGCCAATGGGAACGGGGACGAAACCGTGAGCAATTTGCCGATGGTTGTGGCGCCGAAGCTTGGCGCTGGGGAAGACGAGCCGATCGAGGAAGCGGCTGATGAAGCGGCTGACGATGCAGCGGCGACGGCCGAGCCTCCTGCGTCGCGCACGCATTCCTCGCGTTTCCTGATGCTGGCGGGTTCGGTGGCTTTTGCCGCTGCCTTCGGCTCGTTTATCGGATCGGTATCGGGATCGGGCTTGGTGCGGTTCCTCGATCCGGCGGCGCCGGGGCCGAGCATGCAAACGACGACGACCGACGCGGCGCGGCAAACCCGGCTCGAGCTTGCCGAGCTAACTGCCATCAAAGCCAATCTCGACAACACCGGCCGCAGCACGTCGGCGCAGCTGGCGAAACTCTCGGACCGGCTCGACAAGCTCGATCAGCGCTCCGCCGCGATCGAGACCACCGGTTCGATCACGACCGCTTCGGTCGCACCAGCCACGCCGGCCGCGCCGCCCGCAGCGCCGAAAATCGCCGACCGCATTTTGCAGGACTGGATCGTGCAGGACGTGCAGAGCGGCCGCGCGCTTTTGCAGAACCGCTTCGGCAGCATGTTCGACGTCGGTGAGGGCTCAACGCTGCCCGGCGTCGGCCGCATCGATCAGATCAAGCGCCAGGACGGCCAGTGGCTGGTGCTGACCGAGCGCGGCACGATCACGTCGGGGCGCTGAGATTCGCCAGCTTCTGGCGCTCTGCCGGAGTCGTGTGACTGCCGCTTACACGTCCACGCTCGCCGCCAGCGCGTGCTCCTCGATGAAGATGCGCCGCGGCTCGACCTTATCGCCCATCAGCTCGTCGAAGATGGTATTGGCCTCGTCGATTTCCTTGACGCTGACCTGCAGCATGGTGCGGGCATTGGTGTCGAGCGTGGTTTCCCAAAGCTGGTTAGGGTTCATTTCGCCCAAGCCCTTGTAACGCTGCAGCGCCACACCCTTCCTGCCGGCGCCAGTCACCGCCTCGAACAGGCCGACCGGGCCGTGGATGGGAATTTCCTCATCCTTACGTTTGAAAACCGCCGGCGGTGTCGGCCGCGGGAACACCTTCTGCAGCTCGGGCGCGAACTCGTCGAGCTTGCGCGCGTCGGCCGAGCCGAGCAGTGCCTGGTCGAGGGCGGCCACCTCCTTGACGCCGCGCACCGTGCGCTCGAACACAAAGCCTTCGCCTTCGGTGAATCGCCCCTCCCAGCCGCGCTCGGTCTCCTCCGACAGCGCATCGAGCCGTTTGGCGATATAGGGCACGGCGGCGACGGCCTTCTGCGGGTCGCCGAATATCTCGCGGTTGAGCACGCTCATGATCGCGGCCTGTTCCACGACCTGACGATTGTATCGGCTATGCAGACCACGGAGCAGATTGCGGATTTGGCGGGCATCCTCGACCAGCTTGCGCAAATCGTTGCCGGCCAGCACTTCGCCGGACGATAGCCGCAAGGTCGTCTCTTCGAGGCCGGTATCGATCAGGTAATCCTCGAGCGCACGCTCGTCCTTGAGATACTGCTCAGATTTGCCGCGCGCGATCTTATAGAGCGGCGGCTGGGCGATATAGAGATATCCGCGATCGATGATCTCGCGCATCTGCCGGTAGAAGAAGGTCAACAGCAGCGTGCGGATATGAGCGCCGTCGACGTCGGCATCGGTCATGATGATGATCTTGTGATAGCGCAGCTTGTCGATGGCGAATTCGTCGGTGCCGATGCCGGTGCCAAGCGCGGTGATCAGGGTGCCGATCTGCTCGGACGACAGCATCTTGTCCATGCGCGCGCGTTCGACGTTCAAGATCTTGCCGCGCAACGGCAGCACCGCCTGAAATTCGCGGTTGCGGCCCTGCTTGGCGGAGCCGCCGGCAGAATCGCCCTCGACAATGAACAGTTCGGACTTGGCCGGATCTTTTTCCTGGCAATCGGCGAGCTTGCCGGGCAGCGAGGTGATGCCGAGCGCGCTTTTGCGCGTCATTTCGCGCGCCTTGCGCGCGGCCTCGCGCGCCGCCGCCGCCTGGATCACCTTGCCGACGACGATCTTGGCTTCCGACGGATGTTCCTCAAGCCAGGCCTTGAGCATGTCGTTGACGATGCCCTCGACCGCCGGGCGCACCTCGGAGGACACGAGCTTGTCCTTGGTCTGCAAGGAGAATTTGGGATCGGCCACCTTCACCGAGAGCACCGCGGTCAAGCCTTCGCGGCAGTCGTCGCCGGTGAGCGCCACCTTTTCCTTGCGCGCGACGCCGCCGGATTCGGCATAGCCCGTAACTTGGCGGGTCAGTGCCCCGCGGAAGCCGGCGAGGTGGGTGCCGCCGTCGCGCTGCGGAATATTGTTGGTGAAGCACAGCACGGTCTCGTGATAGCCGTCGTTCCACCATAGCGCGCATTCGACGGCGACGCCGTCGCGTTCGGCCTTCATCACGATCGGTTCGGGCACCAGCGGCGTCTTGTTGCGGTCGAGATATTTGACGAAAGCCTCGACGCCGCCCTCGTAACGCATCTCCTCGCGCTTCTCGACGGCGTGCCTCATGTCGGAGAGCACGATGGTCACGCCGGAATTGAGGAAGGCAAGCTCGCGCAGCCGGTGCTCGAGCGTGGCGAAATCGAATTCCGTCATGGTGAAGGTTTTCTTCGACGGCAGGAACGTCACTTCAGTGCCGCGCTTGTCCCGCGCGGCGCCGACCACGGCCAGCGGCGCGACGGCATCGCCGTCGCGGAATTCCATGAAATGCTCCTGGCCGTCGCGCCAAATGGTCAGCTTGAGCCAGCTCGACAGCGCATTGACCACCGAGACGCCGACGCCGTGCAGGCCGCCCGAGACCTTGTATGAGTTCTGGTCGAATTTTCCGCCGGCGTGCAGCTGAGTCATGATGACTTCGGCGGCGGACACGCCTTCGCCCTTATGGATATCGGTCGGAATGCCGCGGCCGTCATCGCGGACGGTGCAGGAACCGTCGGGATTGAGCCGCACGACGACTTCCTTGGCGTAGCCGGCCAGCGCCTCGTCGATGGCGTTGTCGACGACCTCGTAGACCATGTGATGGAGCCCCGAGCCGTCATCGGTGTCGCCAATATACATGCCCGGCCGCTTGCGCACGGCGTCGAGCCCCTTGAGCACCTTGATCGATTCCGCGTCATAATCGGAAGGTGCGGGAGGCGGTTTACGGACGGGTTCGGCCATGCGGAAAGCTCTCGAATCGACGGCAAAAATGCACGGGTGAATCGGCGAATCTTGTACACGAAAACGGCATCGCGTACACAGCAAAAAGGACCGGTTTAAGATATTGTCAGATCGTAATTTTTCAAGGTTTTGGCGGGCGCCGAATCGAGCCGCGATTCGGCCCCTGAACGGCCGCATCGGTCAACGGTCTATCCGCCGCGTGGGGCGATCAGAATTCGGCGCGCCGTGGGTGCGGCTTGAGCAGGTGCTGGTCGCCGGGCCGGTAGTCAGGCACCGGATGCTGGAAAGAGCCAAGCGCGGCGGCCCAAAGTTCCATGCGATCCAAGTCTCCACGCAGCCGTTCGAGGGCCTCGATCAAGTTCCGCACAATCAAATCTTCCGCCGGTTCCGGCATTGTTGTTAGCCTCTGTCACTTATCGGACATTTTCTGCTCCTGCAGGTTAAGAGGCTTCTCGCACTGTTGTTCCCTGACTGCCAGGTTGGCGGCAGAAGCAAATCTCGGCAACGATTGGGAACCGTTGGCGCTGAAGATCTTCAGGGCCGCCTCGGTTTGGGGCGGAGTCGCCCGGAACTGACTTCGACCATTTCAGCGTCGTCGCCGATCTCGACAAACAGCGCCGGATCGGCCCCGGTCATCCATACTTGGCTGCCGAGTTGCGCGAGTTCCACGTGCAGCGCGCCGCGTCGTGCCGGATCGAGATGGGCGACAACCTCGTCGAGCAACAGGATCGGCGGCAAGCCTGTCATCTCCGCAATCAATCGGGCGTGAGCCAGCACGAGTCCGATCAAGAGGGCCTTTTGCTCGCCGGTCGAAGCGTCGGCGGCTGGGATGCCTTTATCCGCATAGACGATCTTGAGATCGGTCAAATGCGGGCCGTCGAGCGTGCGGCCCGCAGCCGCATCCTGGGCGCGGTTGTCGCGTAGCACCGCGCGGTAGCGTTCCTCGATCTCCGCCGCGGCGTGATCGGGAATGAGCTGCTCCATCCAGCCATCGAGCGCGATCTCGGTGGCGGGGAAGGCGGAGCCTTTGCGGTTCGCCAGCCCGGCGGCCAGCCGCTGCATCGTTTCCACCCGCAGTCCGGCGACCGCGACGGCGAGTTCTGCAGTCTCATGTTCGACCGCATCGAGCCAGTGCGGATCGGGCCGCGGCTCCTCCAAGAGCCGGTTGCGCGAGCGCAAAGATCGTTCCAGCGCGTTGACGCGACTTCCGTGCTCGGCATCGACCGCCAGCACCAGCCGGTCGAGAAAGCGCCGCCGCTCCGATGGCGCTCCGGCAAAGAGGCCGTCCATCGCCGGGATTAGCCATACCACGCGCACATGATCGGCGAAGGCTGCGGCGGAGGGGACCGGCTCCCGGTCGATCCGGTATCTGCGCAAGGTTGTTGCGCCGTCCTCGACAGGGCGCTCAATGCCGGTGCCGAGCGTGGCAAGGCCTAGCGCGCCCTCGATTTCGGCGGCCACGGCCCACGAGCCATCGCCTTCGCCGAACGCCACTTCGTCGAGGGTTGCGCGCCGCAGACCGCGGCCGGGCGCGAAGAATGAAATCGCTTCGATCAGATTGGTCTTGCCGGCGCCGTTCGGCCCGACCAGGACCATCGTTTTGGCGTCGGCTTCGAGCGCGGCCGCATGGTAATTGCGGAAATTGGTCAGCGTCAGTTTCAGGATCATCAGGTTTTCAGCAATCAGGCACCGAGAATCGAAATTCGATCCCCGTTCCCTGATATCTGATCCCCGTCAAACCCGCATCGGCATCAGCACATAGAGCGCGCCGTGGGGCTCCTTGTCTTGGATCAAGGTAGGTGACCCTGGATCGGCAAGCTTCAACACGGCCGCCTCGCTCTCGATCTGAGCGGCAATATCGAGGAGGTAGCGCGAATTGAAGCCAATATCGATCGGATCGGCCTCGTATTCGACCTCGAGTTCCTCGTTAGCGCTGCCGGAATCGGGATTGGTCACCGACAGCAGCAGTTTTCCGGCCGTGATCGATAATTTGACGGCGCGGCCGCGCTCGCTCGACACCGTCGAGACGCGATCCACCGCCGCCTCGAATTCCTTCTTGTCGACGACCAGTTCCTTGTCGTTGGCGAGTGGGATGACGCGACCGTAATCAGGAAACGTGCCGTCGATCAATTTCGAGGTCAGGATGGTCTGGCCGATGGTGAAGCGAATTTTTCCCGGCGAAAGCTCGATCGCCACCTCGGTCTCGCCGTCTTCCATCAGGCGCTGCACTTCGCCGACCGTCTTGCGCGGCACAATGATGCCCGGCATGCCGGCGGCGCCCGTGGGCAGTTCCAGCTCCATCTGCGCCAGGCGATGACCGTCAGTCGCGACCGCGCGCAGGGTTGGCGCCTTGGCCGAGCCCGCGGCGTGCAAATAGATGCCGTTGAGATAGTAGCGCGTCTCTTCGGTCGAGATCGCGAACTGGGTTTTGTCGATCAGCCGCTTGAGATCGGCGGCTTTGAGCGTGAATTTGTGCGTCATTTCGCCCGGAGCGAGATCGGGGAAGTCGCTTTCCGGCAGCGTCTGCAATGTAAAGCGCGACCGGCCGGCGCGGATCGACAGCGCCGCGCGGTCGCCGGAGGACTCGAGAACGATCTGCGCACCCTCCGGCAGCTTGCGCACAATGTCGAAGAACATGTGGGCCGGCACCGTCGTCGAACCGCCGGGGCCGACTTCTGCTGCAATCGCGTCGGTGACTTCGACGTCGAGGTCGGTGGCTTTTAGCGCAAGCTTGGCGCGGTCGGCGTGCAACAAGACATTGGCGAGGATCGGAATGGTGTTGCGGCGCTCAACCACGCGGTGCACGTGGCCCAACGATTTCAGCAACTCGGAACGCTCGACCGTGACCTTCATCGCGAAATCCGTGGCAGAGACAGGCCAACGCTTGGTGGATACCAAAAGTGGCGTGGTACGGCGGTTTCGGCAAGGCCGGGCCGCGCCCGACCCGGTCTTTTCCCTGGTCTTTTCACAGCTTTCGGGAGCCGCGGTGGCGGCGGCAATCAATCCTGAAGCTGGCGTTTGAGCGCCTCGATCTCCTCCGCGAAGGCGCTGTCGTTGCCGGCGAGATTCTCGATTTTTCGCACTGCATGCAGGACCGTGGTGTGGTCGCGCCCGCCGAAACGGCGGCCGATTTCCGGCAGCGAGCGCAGCGTCAAAACCTTCGCCAAGTACATCGCCACCTGCCGCGGCCGCACCACATTGGCGGTGCGCCGTGACGACAGGAGATCGGCCCGGCTGACGTTGTACTGGCGCGCCACGATGCGCTGGATGTCCTCGATCCGCACCCGTTTCGGCTCGGCCGGCCGGATCAAGTCGCGCATTTCGCGCTCGGCCATCTCCAGCGTCACCGGCTGCCCGGTGAGCTTGCTGTGTGCCAACAGCCGGTTGACGGCGCCTTCAAGGTCGCGGCCGTTATGGGTTACCGACTTGGCGATAAAGGCGAGCACCGGCGCCGGCACTTCGAAGCCGGGATGATGGATGCGCGCGGCGGCGATCCGGCTCTTGAGGATTTCGAGCCGCAGTTCCTCGCCGAGCGAGCCGATCTCCACCACCAGC
This sequence comes from Xanthobacteraceae bacterium, assembly GCA_030038415.1. Classification (GTDB taxonomy): domain Bacteria; phylum Pseudomonadota; class Alphaproteobacteria; order Rhizobiales; family Xanthobacteraceae; genus BOG-931. The sequence continues at coordinate 7,297 of JASHOX010000183.1, read as the reverse complement.
CCACCGGCGAGCCGCGACCGCACGCGATCGTCCAGGCTCTCGAGATCGGCCGGCGGACGATCGCTGGCGATGACCACCTGGCGGCCGGCATCGATGAGCGCGTTGAGCGTGTGGCAGAATTCGGCCTGGGTCGAGCGGCCCTGCAGAAACTGCAAATCGTCGATCACCAGCACGTCGATGGCGCGCACTGCTTCCTTGAACGCAAGCGTGGACTGGGTGCGCAATGCCGAGACGAAGCCGTACATAAAACGCTCGGCCGTCAAATAGAGCATCTTGCGATCGCCGGTATTGTTGCCGGCCCAGGTGATCGCCTGCAGCAGATGGGTCTTGCCGAGCCCGACGGCGGCGTGAGTGTAAAGCGGATTGAACATCAGCGGTTCGCCGCGCCGGCTCGTGGCGACCTGTTTCGCGGCCGCGTGCGCCAGCGTGTTGGAACGGCCGATGATGAAAGTCTCGAAAGTCAGACGCGGATCAAGCGGCGAGCCGCCGAGCGCCTCATGCACGGTCAGGAAGGGCACACTGGCGCGGTCGCCGCCGTTGACTGCTACGCCATCCCGCGCCTCGCGCGAGGGCGCCAGCGGTTCCGGCGCCTTGGGCTTGGCTGCGGGAAGCTTGATGGTAGCGGAGCGAACGATCAATTCCAGGCGTGTAATGGCCGGTTCTTCCTCCTGCCATTTACCCAGGACGCGCTCGCTGTAGTGCGATTGAATCCAGTTCCGCAAAAAGCGCGTCGGCACCGATAGGCGCAACACGCCGTTGGTCGCGGTCTCGAGCTCCATGCGCCCAAACCAGCTGGTGAAGACGTCGTCGCCGAGTTCGGAGCGCAACCGTTCCTTGACTCGCCGCCAGCGATCCTGATCCGTGCTCGTCATATCGATCCGCTTTTTTTCGGAGAGGGATTTACCGGGCACGCTGGTCAGACGATCCCGCGGAGCCCGACATAGCCGGAGACGCAACTCACTGAACCGAGGCTGGCAGGTCGTGAGCGACTAGCGCCACAGCCTGCGCGATGCGGAGTTACGTTCAGCTGCCGGACGCGGCTCTGGGCCAATACCAACTGACGGTCGCAGCGACACGCTGATTGCGGATTGTCATCATCATGGCCCCCACCTCCATCGCTCCCAAATTCGATGGTTATCACTGGCTCTTTGTGCAGCGCAGCTGCGAGACTTCTATCTGCGTATTTCCATAGGATCGGCGATTACTAATGCTACGCTCGCTACGCTACTCACGCCACGACAAGGTCGGAACACACGCGATTGGACACAGCTTATCCGCACCCATTCCTCGATGAGTCATCGCTTAGACCGACTTGTTGAAGACCTTCGGAACCGAAGGGAATTGAAGGGTAGCACGCGATTGGCGGCCCGCAACACGAAAAGAAGCGCGTCAATATTGGACTTTTGTCAGCGCGGCCGGGAAAGCGCATCGCTCTTGTCGCGCCGGCGCGGACAAATCATTGACTCAATGGGGTGATTTACCCTTGGCGAAACGCGGTAATCAGTCTGTCATGTTTCAAACTGGCGTCGTGAGCAAATAAAATCGGGCACAGTCGGAATCGCACCGACTCAAAGTCCCATCGCCCGCGTGTGCAATAAGTCTTTCATAGGCCATGAATTCTTCTGGACAGTTTTTTGGGGTAGCCGCCGATCGACGTGACTTGAGCAAACAAAAACGGCTCGTTCGCCACGACGTGAGCGACCGAGAATGCCATTGCCGCGATCTTTGTGATCCGACGTGACAATAATGCAACAGGTAAATGGCAATCCCCAAATGGATCACCGGCAAAACAGAAAAATTTCCGCAGTGACGCCGCGAAAAGCTACTTCTTCTCGAGCTTCGCTATGCGTTGGGCAAGGCGGGAGACTTTGCGGCGCGCCGCGTTGCGGTGCACGATGCCCTTCTGCGCGGCGCGGATGAGCGCCGGCTCAGCTTCCGCCATGGCGGCGAGCGCTCGGGAGCGATCGCCTGCCGTTAGGGCTTCTTCGATCTTGCGCACGGCCGAACGGACGCGCGCACGCCGCGATTTATTGATGACGGTACGCCGCGCGATCTGACGGGCGGCCTTCTTGGCGGACTTGGTGTTGGCCATGGACTATCGAATATACGCTATTGTGAGCAAGATCGGGGCTTATAGGGGCACACGGCCCCAGCGTCAACGCCGCAAGTTGTTATTCGGGCAGAACCTATAGCAAAATCCAGGGGCCGCGCTCGTGCTGTGACAGTCTAGGCAACGCGTTTGGCCCGCACTGCATCATAGCCCGCGATGACGGCAGCACGGTCGGCAGCTGGAAACGCCGAAAGCGGCGGTTCGACGCGCGCCCAATGGGAGTCGCTGTGAATGTGGGCGAGAAGCGCCTTGACGCCGGGAACCAGCGGCTTGCCGTCGAATAGCTTGCGGATCGCAACCGCCTCGCCGAGCGCTGCCGTGTCGCCCGAGCGATAGGCTCTGGCGCAAAGGTCGGCATTGAGATTAGCGGTCGCCGAAATGCAGCCGGCAAAGGGGCCGGATCTGGCCTCCGGCAGCGCCGCTTCGGTCGACGGAAAAACCTTGAATCGCGGCAGGATGCTTGCGGCTTCGCGGGCATAGGCCATATCGCCGGAGGAATCTTTGAGCCCGACGATGCGCTCGCCGAACGTATCGAGCAGGCGGCGGATCAGCCCGACGCGCCAGTGCAGGCCCGATTGCGCCGGGAAATGGTAGAGATAGATCGGGATCGGCCGCGCCGCGGTCGCCGCCAGGATCCCATCGATATAGGCGACGAGACCGTCGTCGTGGACGCCCTTGTAATAGAACGGCGGCAGTACCAGAGCACCGGCGAAACCGAGTTCGGCGGCATGCTTGGTGAGCGCGACAGCATCGGCCAGAGCGGCGGCGCCTGTCCCGACCATCATGCGACCGAGCGGCAGCCCGGCCGCCGCATAGGCGCTCATCACGCGTCGGCGCTGATCAAGCGAAAACGAGGTCGCCTCGCCCGTGGTGCCCAACACATTAAGTCCATCACACCCGGTATCGAGGAGAAAGCGCGCCAGTGCCGTCGAACGGGCGCAGTCGGGTTCGCCCTTGTCGTCGACTGCGGTTGCGATCGCCGCGATCACACCGTGGAGTGTCTTGGTCATGGTCGCTGCCCTCATTCGGCAAAACGGGGCCGTGCGGCTTGCGCCGGCCGTCGATCCAGTAAAGCATACCGTGGCAATGTTCAATCGAGCACGGTCTGTTGCCGGCCCACGGTCTCGTGCTGGACCGGTCTTATGGGAATCTGAGAATTGAAATGACGGAAATCTTCGACGTCATGATTGTTGGCGCCGGCGCGGCCGGCTGCGTGCTAGCGAACCGGTTGTCGGCGCGTTCGGCGACCCGTGTGCTGCTACTCGAAGCAGGACGCGATGCCACGCCCGGAGCTGAGCCCGCGGATATCCTCGATTCCTACCCGCGCTCTTATTACAACGACGCCTATTTCTGGCCCGAGCTGAAGGTGCACTGGCGGCGCCGGGATAATTCGCCGCCGGTCGGATTTTCCCAAGGCCGCGTCATGGGCGGCGGTTCGTCGGTGATGGGAATGGTCGCCTATCGCGGCACGCCCGACGATTATGCCGAATGGCAATCGCTCGGCGCAGAAGGCTGGGGCTGGGACGACGTTCTGCCTTTTTATCGCAAGCTTGAAAGCGATCTCGATTTCGATGGCGCGCTGCACGGCAAAGACGGCCCGGTGCCGATCCGCCGTACCAAGGCGGCGGATTGGGCGCCGTTGGCGAAGGCGGTCTATGCGTTTGCCGAAGAACGGCAGATTCCCTTCGTCGCCGACATGAATGCCGATTTTCGCGACGGCTACGGCTCCGTGCCAATGAGCAACACGTGGCGCCAGCGCCGCTCCGCATCGATCTGTTATCTCACCGCCGATGTCCGCCGCCGGCCGAATCTGAAGATCGTTACGGACGCAACGGTGACCGGGCTTTTATGCGACGGGCGCCGCGCGACCGGTGTCACGGCAAAGATCGGCGGCGAGACCAGGGAATTTCGCGGCCGCGAGATCATCGTCTCGCTCGGCGGCATTCACTCGCCGGCCTTTCTCATGCGCGCCGGCATCGGTTCGGCGGCGGCGCTGCGCGATCTCGGCATCGAGGTGCGCGCCGATCTGCCCGGCGTCGGGGAAAACCTTTCCAATCACGCCATCATCTTCATCGGGCTTTTGCAAAAGCCGGGCTCCCGGCAAGCCGCAAATATCCGGCCGCATCCGATGACGTGCTTCCGCTATTCGTCCAATCTGCCCGGCGCGCCGCCTCTCGATATGTATCTTAACGTGCAGTGCAAAACGTCGTGGAGTCCGCTCGGCCACCAGGTTGCCAATCTGGCGCCGTCGCTGCTCAAGCCAATGGCGCGCGGACGCGTGTCGCTGGTCGGCTCGGACCCGGCGGCCTATCCGCGCGTCGAATTCAATTTCACCGGCCATGAGCTCGACCTGAAGCGCTTCATGCTGGGCTTCCGCCGCTGCGTCGAGATTTTGGCCCATGATGCCGTGCGTGCCATCACGACGCTGACGTTCCCGGTGAAATTCAATGACCGGCTGCGGCGGCTCAACCGCATCACGCCGGCGAACAAGATCAAAAGTGCGGCCATCGCCGCGCTCATCGACGCGGTGCCCCCGCTCGCCGCGCCGATTTTTGCCACTTTGGCCGACCGCCGCGTCGATCTCGAAAGCCTGATCGAGGACGATGGGGCACTGGTCGATCATATCCGCGAAAATGTCGCCGGAACGTTTCACCCAGTCGGCACCTGCCGCATGGGGGCTGCGGACGATCGCGCCGCCGTGACCGATCCGGCGGGCCGTGTTCACGGCATTGCCGGCTTGCGGGTCATCGATGCCTCGATCATGCCGACGATCCCGCGCGGCAACACCAATATCCCGACCATCATGGTGGCGGAAAAACTCGCCGATCGGATCCTGAGCGAAATCCAAGCCGAGGCTCAGTCAGAAATGCTGACGTAAATCGGCCGGGCGGAACCCGATCAACTTTCCGCGATGCCGTTCCCTTTGCATGGAGCCCGTCATCGCTTCGGCGATTTCCTGCGATAAATTTGAAAACAAGTCTGCAACAGGGAGGAGCGTCATGCCGGACCGCGGCACCTTGCCTATAGAGCGGCGTTATCGCGCTGCGACCGTTTACGCCGGAACATTATTCGCTGTCTTGCTCACCGGATTGCCGGCTTCGGCGCAGACGATCGCGCAGAGCGGCGGCCGAGCCGAGGTCTGCGCCGGCAATAACGGCGGCATCACGCTCGCGCCGGGCTTTTGCGCGACCGTATTCGCCGACAATCTCGGCCATGTCCGCCACATGGCAGTCGCGCCCGACGACGTGCTCTACGTCAACTCGTGGAGCGGCCGGTACTACCACTTCGACAAGCCGCCCGCCGGCGGCTTTCTGGTGGCGCTCAGAGATACAAAGGGCGACGGCCATGCCGACGTGATCGAGCGTTTCGGCGATGGCATCCCGCAAGGTTCGGCCGGTGGCACCGGGATCGCCTACTATAACGGCGCCATCTACGCCGAGCAGAACGACAAGATTATTCGCTACGCGCTGCCGACGAATTCTGGTTCGATCGCGCCGAAAGGTCTGCCCGAAATCGTGGTGTCCGGCCTGCCGCTGACCGGCGACCATCCCATGCATCCGTTCATCATCGATGCGCAAGGTCATATCTTTGTCGATCTCGGCTCGGCCACCAACTCATGCCAGATCGATAACCGCATGCCGAGTTCGCCCGGGCACGACCCTTGCACCGAACTCGAAACCCGCGGCGGCACCTGGCGCTATGATGCCAACAAGACCGATCAGCATTTCTCGGCGGCCGAACGCTATGCCACCGGACTGCGCAACGGCGAGGGTTTTGGCATCGATTCTGCCGGACGATTGTTTGCAACCCAACACGGCCGCGATCAGCTCTCGCAGAATTTTTCCAAGCTCTATACGGCCAAAGAAAGCGCCCAACAGCCGGCCGAAGAACTGGTCTTGCTGCAGCAAGGTGCCGATTATGGCTGGCCGGAGTGCTATTATGACCGCTTCCAGCAAAAGCTCGTGTTGGCGCCCGAATACGGTGGCGACGGCGGTCACAAAGTCGGCGTCTGCGCCGGCAAGACCGCTCCGGTTGCCGCGTTCCCAGGCCATTGGGCGCCGAACGATCTGCTGATCTACACCGGCACGGCGTTCCCCGCGGCCTATCGAGACGGCGCTTTTATCGCCTTCCACGGTTCATGGAATCGCGCGCCGGAGCCGCAAGGCGGCTATAACGTGGTGTTCCAGCCGCTCAAGGACGGCAAGGCCGCAGGCGATTTCGTCGTCTTCGCCGACGGATTCGCCGGCGCGATCAAAGAGCCGCGTCAGGCCGCATTCCGGCCGACGGGTCTGGCCATGGCGCCGGATGGCGCACTGTACATTTCCGACGACACCCACGGCCGTATTTGGCGCGTCGCCTACCGCGGAAGCCCCGATGCGCCGGTCGCACCCGCACCGGCGGTCGTCGCTGCCGCAAACTCCGGCGAGCCCGGGCCGCCGGAAGGTGTTCATCCCGATGCCGGCCGGCCGAGCGCGAATTCGCTCCCGATCCCTCCCGGCGCAACCAAAGAGCAAGTCGCGCTGGGCGATCGCATTTTCCATGGCGAGGCGGCGGGCGGTACCTGCGCCGGCTGCCATGGCTCGGATGCGAAGGGAGGTCCGCAGGCGCCTTCGCTGGCGAGCGGCCACTGGTTCGTAGGCGACGGCAGTCTCAGCTGGATCACCGAAATCATCGCCAACGGTGTGCCGCGGCCGCACGATTACGAGGTACCGATGCCGCCGAAGGGCGGCGCGCCGCTATCGGATTCCGATGTGGCCGCTGTTGCCGCCTATGTGTGGGCGATCGGTCACGCGGCCGCCAAGCAAGGCGAGCGTTAGGCGGCCACGCTGACGTAAATCTGGCCGTCGCGGACGGCGACCGGAACCGGCGTCAATCGCACCGAGGGATCGCCGGGATGGCAGCCGGTCGCCAGATCGAACTCGTAGCCGTGCCACGGGCAGACGATGTGGCGCTGCCTGCCGAAGCGCAAGCCTGCGCTCTTCTTGTCGGGGGTGAGGATTTCCTCGACCTGATGAAAGATCTTGCCCTGGCAGACCGGGCCGCCGGCATGCGGACAGACGTTCTCGTAGGCCAGGACCTTGCTGCCGGTGCGGAAAATGCCGACTTCGATCTTGTCCAGGGCGAACACCCGGTAATCGCCGTCGGCGATGTCGGTCAGCTTGCCGACTGAGATTTCGTCCATGGCAG